>JAFAKN010000668.1 GCA_019235415.1 Alphaproteobacteria bacterium | reverse complement strand
CGCAACAAAAGAGCTGGTTCCTCGAACGCACGCCCTGCGGTTACCACGACTCGGACCGGATCGAGTCAAACCTGCGGGCTGCGGGCTTTTCCGACCTGCGCATCGAGACGGTGAAGCTTCCCGGTCTTCTACGCAATCCCCTGGACGCCGCCACCGGCCTTTGCCAGGGATCGCCGATGCGCGCCGAGATCGAGGCGTTGGAGCCGGCCGGCCTCGACGCCGCCACCCGCGACGCCGCGGCGGCCGTCGCGCGGCGGTGCGGAGACGGACCCAGGACGACGCCGCTGCTGGCCTTGGTGATCGAAGCGCACAAGGAAGGCTGAACGCAGGCACCTTGGCCGCTGGCACCCGAATTGCGAGACTGCCGACCATGACGAACGCCATCCCGTTGATCGACATCTCGCGCTTCCTGCAGGGCGGCGAAGCCGAACGGCGCGCGCTGGTTCGCGAGGTGGGTGCCGCCTGCGAGGAGCTGGGCTTCCTGCTCGTGTGCGGTCACGCTGTCCCTTACTCGCTGGTCGAGGACATGCGGCGCGTCTCGACGGCCTTCTTCGATCTGCCGCTGGAGGAAAAGCTCCTCTACCGTATGCCGCCGGACCGCTACCGCGGCTACATCGCGTACGGCAACGAGGCCCTGGCCTACAGCCTCGACGAGAAAACCCCGCCCGATCTAAAGGAATCGTTCTCCATCGGCCCGGTCGACGTACCCGACGATGCCTATCACCGAGCCGCCACGCCGGCCAACTTCTTCGCGCCCAACATGTGGCCCGACCGCCTGATTGCGTTCCGCACCGCCTGGACCGACTACTACCTCGGCATGGAAGAGCTGGCGGCGACGCTGATGCGCATCTTCGCCCTGGCCCTCGGCATGGACGAGCACTTCTTCGACGACAAGATCGACCGCCACATCACCAACTTCAGCGTCCTGCACTACCCACCGCAGCGCGAAGCGCCGCTGCCCGGCCAGCTGCGCGCCGGCGCCCACACCGACTACGGCAGCCTCACCATCGTGAAACCGGACGGCGCCGCGGGCGGCCTGCAGGTGCTGGGCAAGGACGGCACGTGGCTCGACGTACCGCACGTCGCCGACGCGTTCGTGGTCAACCTCGGCGACCTGATGGCCGAATGGACCAACGACCGCTGGGTCTCCACGCTCCATCGCGTGGCCAATCCACCCGCGACAGCCGGCGCCGCGGCGCGCCGGCTGTCGATGGCCTTCTTTCACCAGCCCAACTACGACGCCGTTATCCAGTGCCTGCCGACCTGCACCACCGCGGAGCGGCCAGCCCGCTACGGCAGTACCACTTCGGGCGAGCACGTCTGGATGAAGATCAACAAGCATCGTGCGCCCGAAGGCGCCGCGAAGGGCTGATCACCGCTCGATCGTTTACTTGCCGAAGAAGTGCCGAAGACGGCTGCCCGCCAGGGCCAGCGCGCCGCGAGTCGCGGGCGATTCGGCGATCGCGTTCAGCAGGACGAAGTCGTGGATCGTGCCGTGGAAGCGCACTGCGGTCACCTCGACGCCTGCTTCGATCAGCTTGTGGGCATACGCCTCGCCTTCGTCGCGCAGCACGTCGAACTCGCCGTTGATGACGAGCGCCGGCGGCAGGCCGCGCAACTGGTCGACGGTCGCCTGCAACGGCGAAGCGGTGGGCTCCTTGCGCTTGGCCAGGTCGGGCAAGTACTGGTCCCAGAACCACTTCATCGCGCCGAGCGTCAGGAAATGCTCGGTCGGGAACTGCTTGTAGGAGCCGGTGTCGAAGCCGGCATCGGTCACCGGATAGAACAGGACCTGGTAGCCGATCTTCGGGCCGCCACGCTGCTTCGCGAGCATGGTGACCGCCGTCGTCATGTTGCCCCCGACGCTGTCGCCCGCCACCGCAAGCTTGGACGAGTCGAGGCCGAGCGCCTTGCCGTTCTCGGCGACGTACTTCGCAACCGCATAGGACTCCTCGATCGCCGTCGGATAGCGCGCCTCGGGAGAACGCGTGAAATCGACGAAGACCACGGCCGCCCCCGCCGCGTGGGCCAGATCGCGGATCAGGCGGTCGTAGATGTCCTTGTCACCGAACACCCAGCCGGCACCATGCGTGTACACGATCGGGTGCAGGACACCCGTGCTGCCTTGGGGCCGAACGATGCGGATGCCGACTTCCCCCTTCGGACCGCCCGGAACGCTCTTCTCTT
The DNA here is from genome assembly GCA_019235415.1 of Alphaproteobacteria bacterium. GTDB lineage: Bacteria > Pseudomonadota > Alphaproteobacteria > Reyranellales > Reyranellaceae > Reyranella. The sequence continues at coordinate 3,336 of JAFAKN010000668.1, read as the reverse complement.
CGATGTCGACCGGCAGCTTTGTCACCGGGACCGCCTGCAGCTTGGTGAACGCGGCCCGGCCATCCGCGACCGGGATCTCGTACAAGGCAGGTCCCTTCAGAGCGTTGATCGTCTCTAGAAACTTCCGGGTTCCCGGCTCGATGCTGGGGCTGAGGGCAATCATGCGAACCTCCGTTGATGGGACGGACGTCGATCGCGTCTGTCGCAATCTCGGAAGCAAGCGTTCACCGTGTGACGCGAATGCAACGAACGGAAGAACGCTTGGCCTCCCCGGTCCGACGGACCTTTTCTTCCGATGACGTCGCGGCGACTTTAGCCATGGGAGGAAGACCGTCAAATGTCACGACGATGACAACCGGCGGTCGAGGGACAGCCGCAAACCTGGGAGTCGGCAGTGGTTACCTCTGAGCGACGTTGCATCGTCGTGTTGCAGACCGTTTACAGAGCCGGGGCCGATTGGTATGGTCCGCCCCGTCGCGGCCGGGAAAGGCCGTTTTGTCGTTTTGATACAGCGACTTAACGAGAACCCGCCCCGGCGTCAGGGGTCCGCGATCGATGAAAATACTCACCGGCAACAGCAATCGACCGCTGGCGGAAGCCATTTCGGCCAAGCTCGCCCTGCCCCTGGTCAAAGCCCATATCCGGCGCTTTTCCGACAACGAAATCTTCGTCGAGATCCTGGAAAACGTCCGCGGCGAGGACATGTTCGTCGTCCAGTCGACCAGCTATCCGGCCAACGACCATCTCATGGAGCTCTTGATCATCATCGATGCGCTGCGCCGCAGCTCGGCGCGCCGCATCACCGCGGTGATCCCCTATTACGGCTATGCTCGGCAGGACCGCCGCACCGGGCCGCGCACGCCGATTTCGGCCAAACTGGTCGCCAACCTTTTAACCAACGCCGGCGCCAACCGGGTGCTGACCCTCGACCTGCATGCCGGCCAGATCCAGGGGTTTTTCGACATCCCGGTCGACAACCTGTTCGCCGGGCCGGTGTTCAGCAAGGACATCAAGGACACGCTGGCCAACCGCAATCTCACCGTGGTGTCGCCCGACGTGGGCGGCGTGGTGCGCGCTCGTGCCATCGCCAAGCGGATTGACGCCGACCTCGCCATCATCGATAAGCGCCGCGAGCAGGCCGGGCACAGCGAGGTCATGAACGTCATCGGCGACGTGCGCGACCGCGACTGCATCCTGATCGACGACATCGTCGATTCGGCCGGCACGCTGTGCAATGCCTCGGTCGCCCTGATGGAGCAGGGCGCCAAGTCGGTGCACGGCTACGTGACGCACGGCGTGCTGTCGGGCGGCGCGGTGGCGAGGGTCGCCGCCTCGCCGATGGAGAAGCTGGTGATCACCGATTCGATCCAGCCGACCGAGGCGGTGCGCGTGTCGCCCAACGTGCGGCCGCTCAGCATCGCCACGCTGATCGCCGAGGCGATGAAGCGAATATCGGAGGAGACCTCGGTCTCGAGTTTGTTCGATTAGAGAGATCCGGCGCTGGGCACCCCTGGAGGCCACGCCGCGAGCGAGAGAGAGCAAAAGGAGAAGTTGAAATGGCAGAGACGACCAAGGTCGTCGCGAAGAAGCGGGAGCGGGCCGGCAAAGGGGGCGCCCGTTCCAGCCGTCGCGAAGGACTCATTCCAGCCGTGATCTACGGCGACAAGCAGCCCCCCATGCCGATTGCGGTCGATCCCAAGTCGATCGAGCGTGACCTGCACAAGGAGGGTTTCTTCAACCACCGGCTCAAGATCGACGTCGAAGGCACCGATATCGACGTGCTGCCGCGCGACGTGCAGGTCGACCCGGTGACCGACCGTCCTCTGCATCTCGACTTCCTGCGCATCGGGCCCGATTCGATCATCACCGTGCAGGTGCCGGTGCACTTCAGGAACGAGGGCCAGGCCCCGGGCATCAAGCGCGGCGGCGTGCTGAACGTGGTGCTGCACGAGATCACCGTGCGCACCAAGCCTGCCACCATCCCGGAGTACTTCGAGGTCGACCTGACCGGCTTGGAGATCGGCCATTCGGTCCACCTGTCGACGCTCAAGATCCCCGAGGGCGTGCGCGTGGTGACCCGTGACAAGGACGCCACCGTGGCCTCGATCGCCGCCCCGACGGTGGTGCGCGAGGCGGCGGCCCAAGCGGCGGCCGACGCCGCAGCGGCGGCGACCGGCGGTGCGCCGGCTGCCGGCGAAGCGGCGGCCGCACCGGCGGCGACGCCCGCAGCCGGTGCCGCTCCGGCGGCAGCCGCGGCGACGCCGGCCAAGGCGCCGGCTCCGGCCAAGAAGTAGCGACGGGCGAAAAAGCTCCGTCCGTTCGATGCTTCTGCTGGTCGGCCTCGGCAACCCCGGGCCGCGCTATGCGGGGCACCGGCACAATGTAGGATTCATGGCGGTGGACGAGATCGTCCGCCGCCGTGTCTTCTCGTCCTGGCGCGCGCGCTTCAACGGCGAGGTGGCCGAAGGCCATCTCGGCGGCGAGCGCACGCTGGTCCTGAAGCCCATGACCTTCATGAACGAATCGAGCCGCGCCGTCGGCGAGGCGGTGCGCTACCTCAAGATCCCGCTCGACCGCGTGGTTGTGTTCCACGACGAGCTCGACCTCGCGCCGGGCCGCGTGCGCATGAAGAAAGGCGGCGGCGCGGGCGGCCACAACGGCCTGCGCGACATCGATGCCCATGTCGGCAACGACTATCGCCGGGTACGCATCGGCATCGGCCATCCCGGCCACAAGGACCTGGTGCTGCACTGGGTGCTGCGCGATTTCGAGCCCGACGAGCGCGACCCCAGGACCGGCTGGCTACCTAAGGTTCTAGGCGCGCTGGCCGACGAGGCGGCATTGCTGATCGAGGGTGGCGCCAAGGGCGACGAGCGCTATATGAGCCGCGTGGCGCACCTCGCGCCGCCGCCCCCTCCGGCGCCAAAAGGGCCCCCTCTGGAAGAATCGAAAGCGTAGCTTAGATGGGTTTCAACTGTGGGATCGTCGGCTTGCCCAATGTCGGCAAGTCGACGCTGTTCAATGCGCTCACAGCCACTCAGGCGGCGCAGGCAGCCAACTATCCGTTCTGCACCATCGAGCCCAACGTTGGTCGCGTCGCGGTGCCCGACCCGCGGCTGGACCAGCTCGCGGCCATCGCGAGCTCGGCCAGGATCGTCAACACCCAGCTCGAGTTCGTCGACATCGCCGGGCTGGTGAAGGGCGCCTCTAAGGGCGAGGGGCTGGGCAACCAGTTCCTCGCCAACATCCGCGAGGTCGATGCCATCGCCCATGTGCTGCGCTGCTTCGAGGATGCCGACGTGACGCACGTCTCGGGCAGCGTCGATCCGGTGCGCG
>JAFAKN010000454.1 GCA_019235415.1 Alphaproteobacteria bacterium | reverse complement strand
CACGCGGTCGAGCTCGCGCTGCAGGCGGCGCAGCCCGCGCGCCGAGGCGGCGAGGTGGCGCGCGACGGTCATTTCGTGGTTGTGGGCGATATAAACCAGGCGAGATCCCTTCCCGCCTCCGTTTCGGTATTGCAGCACGGCGGGCAGTGCCCAAGCCGCGCAGATGCTGTCGAACACGATCGCGTCCCAGGTCCGCTCGGCGAGCGCCTGCGCCAGCAGCAATTGCAGCTCCGGCGACCTGCGCTGAGTGATCGACGGATAGGGCGACAGGACACGCTGCCAGGAGGTCCGCGGCGCTTCCTGCGCCAAGCACCAGTCGATGCCCAGCGGGTCGACGCCGCAGCGGGGATGTTCGGGTCGCGCCAAACCCAGCACTGTGAGGGCAAGCCCGCTCCGCGCTGCCGCTTCGATCAACCCCTTGGAGTAGAGCAGCTGGCCGTTGGACGCCGGCTCGGGGTCGGCGAGCGTGAGCCACAGGCAGTTCATGCCCGGACGATGCGAGCAGCCCCGCCAAAAAAGCCAGTGACCAACCTGTGTCGTAGGGAACTGACCCACCGCCCGCCTTTCCCCTTGTTGCGCAATTGCAACGCCTCCCACGGCCACAACCTGAACACTGGCTTGACGCGGGCAGACCCCTTTCAATCGCCTGCAGGTGCGCAGCAGGCGCTCCGGCGGGGGATGGCCCTGCGAAAGGGAGGATACATGTCTCTGGCCGAGCCGGAGGTAATGCCGGGCACGACGCCATTCGTCTGCAACAGGTCCGAAAGCGTTCTGTCGGTCATCGAGAAGTGTCTCGACAACGGGGTGGGCAGCTGCCTGATCGTCGAAGACGACCAACGACTGATCGGCCGCATCACCCTCGACGACATCCGGGACGCACTGCTCGACGGCACCGCCATAACCGACCCGAGCCTGGAATGGCACCTGACAAACGCCGGGGCTCTGGCGTCTCTCGGTCGTCTTCGCAATGACGTCGACCATCAGCTCCTGCAGCCCGTGCTGGACGGCGGCGGCCGATTGGTCAGCGTGCGAGTCGACCGCTCGGCCCAGGCCGTGCAGATCGCCATGCCACATATGACGCGGCACGAGTTCCGCTCGATGCTCGACGCGTTCATTTCCTCCTGGATCTCCAGCAGGGGCCCTTACGTCCAGAAATTCGAGAAGGACTTCAGCGATTTCATCGGCGCTCGCCACGGCATCGCGGTATCGAACGGCACGGTCGCCCTGCACCTCGCGCTGGTCGCGCTCGGCGTAGGACCGGGCGACGAGGTAATCGTGCCCGACCTCACCTTTGCCGCGACCATCAATGCGGTGCTCTATTGCGGCGCAACGCCGGTGATCGTCGACGTCGACCCGCAGGCCTGGTGCATGACGCGGCCGCTGGTCGAAGCCGCCTGCACCGAGCGAACCCGCGCAATCATTCCGGTCCACCTCTACGGCCGGCCGGCCGAAATCGGACCGATTGCGGAGTTCGCCAACCGGCGCGGCATCGCAGTGATCGAGGATTGCGCCGAAGCGCACGGGGCGCGGTATGGCGGACGTCCGGTCGGGCAGTTCGGCGACGTGTCGTGCTTTTCCTTCTATGCCAACAAGATCGTCACGACGGGCGAAGGCGGGATGTGCCTCACGCCTGACGACGATCTCGCTCTGTCGCTGCGCATGCTGCGCGACCACGGCATGTCGCCCGACCGGTCCTATTGGCACGAGCGCGTCGGCTACAATTACCGCATAACCAACCTGCAGGCGGCGATCGGCCAGTCGCAACTGTGGCGGATCGACGAGGTGCTGCAACGCAATGCCGGCATCGCCGGCCTCTACCGGGAAGCGCTCATGGGCATCCCTGGCGTGCGCTTTCCGCCTGACTTGCCCGACGAGTACGAGTCGGTCGTGTGGCTGGCATGCGTGCAGGTGCCGGCCGATAAGCGCCTGCCGCTGATGCAGGCGGCGCGCGAGGCCAAGGTCGAGACTCGGCCGTTTTTTCATCCTCTGTCCAGCCTGCCGCCGTACCGCCTCTATGCCCGCAGCTGCCCCACCAGTCGCGAGCTCAGCGCTACCGGCATCAATCTGCCGACGTCGAAGGCGGTCGACGAGCAGGTCGTGGAACGAGTCGCGCGCGTTTTCCGCGACGTCCTCGGCTGATTTCGAGAGCGGCGTAGATGTTGTCCACGATCATCGTCGGCGGCGGCCCCGGCGGGCTGGGTCCTCTTGTATGGGCTGCGCAACAGGGCCTGCTGCCCGACTGGCTGAAGCGCGGCATCGCCGTCATCGAGCGACAGGATCACCTTGGGGGCACGCTGGGCCGCTTCGGCATCCAATCCGATTCGCTGGGCGGTTCCTATCTCGAATGCCTGCAGGCCGCGGGCTTGCCGCAGGCACTGCAGGCTATCCGCGAAGATCCGGTGGCAGCCGAGATGGCGTGCTATGCGGACAGCTTTCCGCCGCTCCAGCTGGTCGACCGCTTCATGCGACGGCTGGGAACGGCGATGGCCGAGATTCTCGGCGAGCATTCGGCATTGCACCTCGGCACCGAGGCGCGCTCGGTGCGCTTGCGCGACGATGGTGCCGTCGTGGTCGAGACGGTGCGCGACGGCGGTCCGGCCAGGAGGCTGGTGGCGCATTCCGCCGTGATCGCGCTCGGCGGCCGGCCGTTCTGGCCGGCGGACGATCTGGCATTCGGCCTGTCGCTCGGCGATTGCCGGGTGCAGTACATGATGCCGTCGGACCGGGCACTCTCGCGAGCCGGTCTCGAGGAGGCGAACCGACTGCTCGGCAGAGCCGGAGGGCGGCCGGTCGTAATCCTGGGCGGCTCACACAGCGCCTACTCGGTCGCCGGCGCTTTGCTCGACCTGCCGGCGGCGGCCGGCCTGTCGCCGAGACAGATCCTGATCCTGCAGCGTCGCGAGCCGCGCATCTTCTACCCCGACCGTGCCGCCGCGTTGGCCGACCGCTACGATGTCGAGCCCGGCGACATCTGCCCGCGCACGCAGCGGGTCAACCGCATGGGCGGCCTGCGCGGCTACGGTCGCGAGATGTGGCGACAGATCACCGGCCGTCCGCGGACCACGCCGGAGCCGCGCGTCGCGGCGCTTCCGATCGGCGGGCTCTCGCGCGATGAGCTGCGCCAGCTGATCGAGGCAGCCGCGGTCGTCATCCCCTGCTTCGGCTATCGCTCGGCGACGCTGCCGGTCTTCGACGCCAACGGCCGACGGCTCGCATTCAGCGCCGATCAGGACGGTATCGCCGTCGGCCAAGACAGCCGCCTGCTGCTGGCGGACGGCACGGCACTCGGCAACCTGTTCGGCATCGGCCTCGGCAGCGGCTATCGGCTGCCGGCCAGCATGGGCGGCGAGCCCAATTTCGACGGCCAGGCCAACAGCCTGTGGCTGTACCAGAACGACATCGGAGCGGTCATCTACCGCGCCATCCACGATCTTCTCGCTGCGCCCGCCGCGGCCGCCTGAGCGACCGCGAGGACCGGTTCCGCGTTGACGTACTCGCCTCACCCTGAGGAGCGCCCGCAGGGCGCGTCTCGAAGGGAGGCCGCATCGATAGTGTTGCCCATCCTTCGAGACGCCACGCAAAAGCGTGGCTCCTCAGGATGAGGTCATTGAGAGGGGGATTAGAGAGTGACGAACGCGCCACGACTTGCGGGCTTGGATGCGCTGCGGGGCATCGCCGCCGCCGCCGTCATGCTGCACCATCACGGGCAATACTACGACGTGTTGTTTCCCGGCCGATCGCCGCTGACGATCGACCTTGGCCCGGGGCATTTCGGCGTCGAGCTGTTCTTCATCATCAGCGGCCTCGTCATCCTCATGACCATCGCCCGCAAGGAAAGCGCGCTCGAGTTCGGGATCTCCCGGACGGTTCGTTTGATGCCGGCCTTCCTTGCCGCCCTGGTTCTCGCGACGACGATCTTGGCCTTGGCGCCGCTGCCGCCGCCCTTTGCTTCGCCGAGCCCGCGTCAGTTCCTGGCAAACATCACCATGGCGTCCGATCTGTTCGGCGAACGGAACGTCGACCTGCCGTATTGGACGCTGACTTACGAACTCGTCTTCTATGCCTTGATGGCGCTGCTGCTGCGCTTGGACCTGCTGCGCTTCGTCGAGCTGTTCGGCATCGTCGTCGTGGCCGGCGGTTGCCTGTTCATGCTGGTTGTCGATGAACGGTTGCACCATCGGCTTTCGATCGTGCTGCTCGTGCACTACAGCAACTTCTTCCTGATCGGCATCTGTCTTTATCGCGTGCTGACGCGGCAGGCGCGGGCCATCACGGCAATCGCCCTGACCTTTGCAGTTGCGACGACGGCCCTGGGCGGTGGCGAGCGCGCGTTCTTCGCGAGCGGCTACGTCTACTTCCCCCTAACCGTGGCCCTGGCGGGACTGGTGTGGCTGGCGGCCAGCAAGCAAGGTTCCTGGCTCTCCTGGCGGCCCCTGGTCTATCTCGGCAAGATTTCCTATCCGCTCTACCTCATCCACGTCGTCGTCGGTTTCCAAATCATCAGCTTCGGCGTCGGACACGGTTGGAGCACGCTCCAAGGCGTCGTCATGTCCGTCGCCGCCTGCCTGGTGCTTGCGATGGCAATGCACCATGTGGTGGAGCTTCCGGGACAACGCTTGCTGCGAGGCTTGGCCGCGCGATGGATACCCGCGCCTGCCGTCGTCAGAGGCGGAAGCTAGGCCTCGAACCGCTTCTTGATCTCCTCCGGAATCGGCACTGACTTCAGCGTACGCGCATCGCCCTCCTTGCGGGCCCAGATGCGCGTCTCGCTGCCTTCGGCCGCGATCTCGCCCGCGGCGTCGCGGAACAGGTGCTTGATGGTGAAGGAGCTGCGGCCAAAGCGCGAGATGTGGCTCTCGATCACCAGCGTCTCGCCGGTCTGCGAGGCGCGGCGGAAGGCGCATTCGGCCGCCACCAGCGGCGTGCCCTCCTTCCATTGTCCGCCGCGCGTGTCGTCGCGCCGCAGGCCGGCTTTGAGGAAAAGCCGATAGGTCGCCTGATCGCACCAGCGGAAATAGGATGGGTAGTACACGATGCCGGCCGGGTCGCAGTCGCCCCATTCGACCAAGACTTCGTGTCGGCTAACGATCGGCATGGCGGGGCGAAGGGGCAGCGGGAAGCATGCGCCGACTATAGAAGTTATCGCCGCGAACGACGATCCCGTTTGGAATCGCGAACGCCGGCGGCACGTGCTGCTGCAAGCATGGCACGGAACGGCACGAGCAGCCTGTCGCGAATCGACGGATCGTGCTCCAGAACGGCGAGCGCCAGCGCCACGGACTCCAGAGTCGACAGCGCCTCGTGCCGCGCCTCGCGGCGCAGTTCGCCATAGAGCGACGGCCGATCCGGGATCACGACGAAGCGCCGCAGCTTGGTCAGCCACGCGTTGCGCCACCACAGCGCTTTGGCCTGCGCCCAGTTGCCGTCGAGGGCGACGAGGCCTTGCAGCCCGGCGCGGGCTCCGGCCTGATCGACGAGCGGCTCGCCTTTGCGGTCAAGAGCGACGAGCGTTTCGCAGGATTGCGCCAAAGCTTGCATCTGCGCCGAGCCGAGATACAGCACAGCCCAATTCCGCGGCTCGGCCGGCTGTTTCAAGGCGTGGGCCAGGTTGCGCCAGGACAGGCCGATCGCGAGACGCGCGTCCGCGAGACTTTCGACCAGCAAGCCCGCGGTGCCGAGGACGCGGTTCTTCTCCTGCGGATGTTGCAGGACCAGTACAGACACCTTGTTGTCGACAGGCAGCGCATCGTCGGGCATGACCGGGCATATAGACCGTCTTCTCCGAAGCTGTCGCCATGACCGTGCCCGTCGTTGTCGTTCCCAGTGTCACGAAGTTGCCGACCGAGGCGAACGGTGCCGTGGTGGTCGGCGGCTCGCATGGCGCCGTCTACGCCGCGTATCTTTCGGCCAAAGCGGGCGCACGCGCGGCGATTCACAACGACGCCGGCATCGGGCGCGACGATGCCGGCGTGAGCGGCCTCGCCTGGGCCGACCAGCAAGGCATGGCAATGGCCGCGGTGCTGAGCGCCAGCGCGCGCATCGGCGACGGCGAGGACATGTTGCGGCGTGGCATAATCAGCCGTGCCAATCGCCTGGCGAGCGCCTGCGGCGTCGCCGAAGGTCAGGCCGTGGCCGACGCCGTCGAGTGCCTGAAGTCGGCGCCGTGGCCGCACAAAGCGCCGCCGGTGATCGACGAAGGACGCCATATGGCCGGGCGGATCGTTTGCGTCGATTCGATTTCGCTCGCCGATGGCCGCGACCGCGGGCGAGTCGTCGCCGCCGGCAGCCATGGCGGCGTGCCCGCCGGTGAAACGGCAGTGGCCTTCGGCCCTAGCCTCGTGTTCTTCAACGACGCGGGCTTCGGCATGGAGCAGGCCGGCGTTGCCGGCTTGGCGATCCTTGCGAAAGCCGGCATCGCGGCCGTCGCCGTGTCGACCATGTCGGCGCGCATCGGCGACGGTCGCTCGACCTTGCTCGACGGCTTCATTTCGGAGCTCAACGAACCCGCATCCCGGCTCGGCGGCCGCATCGGCGGCCCGGCCCTTGCGCTGGCGCTCGCCGTGGCGGAAAACCAGTCCCAGTGATCGAGCTGGGGGACCAAGGCGCCATGGCTGTCGTCAATGTGAAATCGGAAATCGCCGGCAATGTCTGGAAGATCCAGGCCAAGCCGGGCGACAAGGTCGAGGCCGAAGGCGAGATCGTGATCCTGGAATCGATGAAGATGGAGATCCCGGTGCTGGCGCCCAAGGCCGGCGTCATCAAGGAGATCCGCGTCAACGAAGGAGAGGCGATCGGCGAAGGCCATCTGATCGCCGTGCTGGAGGCTTAGGAAGCCGTCCGGAAGAAGCTACTTTCGGCTACGCTGCGGTCCCAGGGCAGGTCGACCCGTACCTAGGTGATCGTCAAGCCGGTCGGGATTGCGGGAGGGCCGATGACGCGCCTGACAGGAGCGCACGTATGGACCAGATACGCGCTCGGGATTGTCCTGGCCATTGTCGGTGTGGGAGCACTGTTGTTTTCGTCGGTGGGCTTGCCGCTCGTCACCTACACAACCGTATTGGCGCTGTTCGGCCTGCCACACATCGCGAGCGAGCTCCGCTATCTCGACTATCGTTTCGGAAGCAGGCTTGGCCGATCCGTCGTGTTGCGCGTCGTGGGGCTGTTGATCCTGGCGATGGCAGCCCGCGCCGGGGGACTCCTTGGGGCGCTGCCGTTTCCATTGGCAGGCACGATTGAGATTCTGCTGGCGGCGGTCGCTGTCGTCACATTGGCGCCCGCTGGCAGCAGTGTCCGTTGGACCGCAGTAGCGCTCTGCCTCGTCCTTGTGACCTGCGCGCTGATGGCACCCCTGACGACGCTCCTGTTCTTGGCCGTCAGCCATAATTTTACGCCGCTCGGCTTCCTTGCCGAGCGCTTGCGAGGGCGGCAGCGGCGGCACGCGCTCGCTCTCGGCGCAATCGGGCTGGTCCTCCTGCCCGGCTTGATCATGACCGGCCTGCCATACAATTGGCTGAGCGAGCTGGGGCTCGGCGATCCGGAAGCCATCGTCTTTCCTGCAGCAGGCGATCTTCTGGCCAACCTTGGCGCGTATGTCCCGAGCTGGGCAATGGGCGAGGACTGGGCGCTTCACGCCTTCAGCGCTTGCGTATTTGCGCAATGCATCCACTACATTGCCGTGATCGGCGTCCTGCCGCTGCTCATTCCAGGCGGCAGTCCGCCACTGGTCCACTGGCCGAAACCGGAAATGTTCTGGGTAATCGTCATCGGTGCAGGCGTTGTCGTCTTCACGGGATTCGCGGCTGACTATCTGGTGGTGCGGAAGCTTTATGCCATTGTGGCCTTGCTGCACGCCTGGTTGGAGCTGCCACTGCTGTTGGTGGCCCTACACCCTCCTCAAAAAAAGCCTGCATATGCGTAATAGAGAAAGCCGGCCAAGGTTGATGCCGCATTGGCCGCGACCGACATTGCGAGAGCGAGGGGCCAGGCCAATGGGACCAAGAGCCTGTACGCCAGCGATTCGGCTAGACAAACCAGTGCCTCCACCAACGCAACCGCAGCCCAGTACCCAATGGCAGGCTCGAGAGCCACGATGCTCCACCACGCGAGCGGATGGGTTACAATGGTGCCTAACGTGGCAGCAGCGATGCCACGCCGAACCTTTGCCCAGCCCAAGCGAGCGAGCAGGATTGCGACGATGATGCTTTCGATGCCGATGGAGGCGGCGAGCGCCGACGGTTGGTCCATTGCCCCTGGCTGTCCATTTTAGACCACAATGGGGCCAACCCAATGAACCCATCAATGCTCGTGAGAATAATGGCCGCGGTCGTCCTCTTGCCGCTGTCCGCGCGCGCCGACATAGCGCCCCTTCCCGGCGAGGCAGAAGCGTTCCGTCGCGATCTCATACGTCGCGCTGGATACGACTGCCCCGATCCCGTGGTCCTGCGGAAGGCCAGCGTCAACCAGGAGCAAAGCTTTCAACTGAGAGGGCTGCAGGCCATTCTTGCTCGCTGCGGCAACGGCAAGACTTATTTGGTGGCGACGCCGCCGCGCCGTCCACCACCGCCCGGCGACAAGCCTCGACCAGAGCCAGTTGTCGTTCCCGTACAGTGACCGTTCCGATCGCAAGTCACAAGAGCGCCGTCCCACGCCGCAAGCCGATCAGTGGACGCTCTCATGCCCGCGCGCTCGGCCGAGACGAGACCCTCGCCCACCAGGCGGCGAGGTTCGGATGATCGTCGGGGATCGGCAGTTTCAGAGCGCCGCGCGCAGTGAGCAGCGCCACCTGGGCGGTGATGTCTGCGACATTGTAGCGATCGATGCCGATGAACTCGCGACCGCCAAGCTCGCCGTCGAGCCAGCGCATGCGCGTCACCACCTGCTCGCGCCGCGCCTCACCCCACTCGGGAACCTGGCGACGCTTGCCGATCCAGAACGGATTGGTGTGCACGAACACGTCGATGACCGGAGCCAAGAGCTCGAGCTCCATGCGGCGGTTCCACATCTCGACCTGCGCGCGCTCCAGGATCGAGCGGCCGAACAGCGGCGGCTCGGGGACCGACTCCTCGAAGTAGCGGCAGATCGCGATCGATTCGGTGATCAGCGTGCCGTCGTCGAGCTCGAGCACGGGCAGCGTGCCGAACGGGTTTTTGGCCAGGAACTCGGGCGACTTGTGCTGCGCGGTCTCCATGTCGAATTCCTCGACCGGAAGCGAGACGCGCTTTTCGGCGAGGAAGATGCGCACGCGGCGCGGGTTGACGCCGTTCTTCAGGCTATAGAGCTTCATCTCAGTTCCCCGGTTTGGTGCCCGTGGCGCGCACGACCTCGCCCCACGTGTCGATCTCTTTCTTGATGAAGTCGGCAAACTGGATCGGCGAACCGGGTGCCGGAATGGCGGCGCGCTGCTCGATCTGGCGCACCATCTCGGTGTCCTTGAGCAGCGCCTGCACGTCCTTGCTCACCCGGGCGACGATCTCGAGCGGCGTGTGCGCCGGCGCCGCCAAGCCGGACCAGCCGGCCGCGTTGAAACCCGGCAGGGTGTCGGCGATCGGCGGGATGGTATCGAGCGGCGGGGCGGCGCGCTGCGCGGTGGTGACCGCCAGCGCCTTGAGCCGGCCGTCGACGATCGGCGCCAGCGCCGAGGAGGCGCTGTCCATCATCAGCTTGACGTGGCCGCCTAAAAGATCGGTCAAAGCGGGGCCGCTACCCTTGTAAGGAACGTGCACGATGTCGAGCCCGGCGCGCAGCTTGAAGAGCTCCATCGAGAGATGCTGCGCCGTCCCCGGCCCGGCCGACGCGTAGGAGAGCTTGCCCGGCTCGCGCCGCGCCAGCTCGATCAGCTCGGCGAGCGTGTTGGCGGGGAAGCTGGGATGGGCCACCAGCACCAGCGGCACCAGTACGATGTTGGTGATCGGCAGGAAATCGATCAGCGGCTTGTACGGCAGGTCAGGGAACAGGGTCGGGTTCACGCCGAACGTGCCGCTCGTGCCGACCGTCAGGGTGTAGCCGTCGGGCGCGGCGGCCTTGCCATATTCGGTGCCGGGAATGCCGCTGCCGCCGGCCTTGTTGTCGATGATCACCTGCTGCTTCCACACCGTGGCGAGCCGCTCGCCAAGCAGGCGGGCGAAGATGTCGGCCGCCTGCCCGGGCGGAAACGGCACGACGAAGCGTACCGGCCTTGCCGGCCATGTCGCCTGCGCGATCGCCGATGTGGCCGCGGTGGCCGCTGCGGCGCTCGCCATCGCAAGCACCCGACGGCGCGTCTGTTGGCTTGGCACGCTGGTCCAACCCTCCCGTTGCATGGCACGCTAGCATACGGATGAATGAAAGAGACTCGTGACAGCGTCCCCACCTATCTCGATCGAACCGCCCGCCGACGCAGCCGACCTGGACGCCATCAAAGGCCTGTTCCTCGAGTACGCCGACTCACTCGGCTTCTCACTCGCCTATCAGGACTTCACCTCGGAGTTGGCGAACTTCCCGGGCAAGTACGCCCCGCCCGGCGGAGCTCTGTTGCTGGCGCGGGTGGACGGAGAAGCAGCGGGCGCCGTCGCCTTACGCCAGCTCGAGTCGGAAATCTGCGAGATGAAGCGGCTCTACGTGCGGCCAGCCTATCGCGGCACGCGCACCACAGACGGGCAGTCGATCGGACGGGCACTGGCGTACGGCATCATCGAGCAAGCGCGCGTGCTCGGCTATCGACGTCTCAGGCTCGACACAATCGCCGGCAAAATGGCGGCCGCGGTGAGACTCTACCGGTCGATGGGCTTCGTGGACATCCCGCCTTACTACCCGAGCCCGATTCCCGACACCGCCTACATGGAGCTGGTCCTGTGAGCGACCGCTATTTCGAGGACTTCAAGATCGGCGAGCGTTTCGTCAGCGGCGAGATGACCATCACCGAGGCGGGCATCATCGACTTCGCCCGCCAGTGGGACCCGCAGCCCTTCCACACCGACGTCGAGTTCGCGAAGAAGTGGACGTTCGGCGGGCTGGTCGCGTCCGGGCTGCACATCATGGCGGTGACTCTGAAGCTGTGGCTCGAGCAGGGCATCTTCCGCGCCAGCAGCCTGGGCTCGCCCGGCCTCGGCGAGGTGCAGTTCGCACGACCGGTGCGGCCGGGCGACACTCTGCGCGTGGTAACCGACATCGTCGAGCTGCGCGCCTCGACCTCGCGGCCCGACCGCGGCATCGCGCGCATCCGCCAGGTCACCATCAACCAGCGCGGCGAGCCGGTGGTGGAGCAGGAGACGGTGGTGTTCCTGAAGCGGCGCTGCGTGGCGATGGCCAACATGAACAGAGCCGCCGATTGACTCTCTTTGGGACCGCGGGCGTCCTGCGGCTCCTGTCATCCCGAGGCCGAAGGCAGAGGGACCTTTACGGCCACAGGAAAGGTCCCTCGCGACGCTCGGGATGACACCGAGTTGCAGTCCTCGATCAGTCAACGCCAGGCGAACACCGGTTGCTCGAAATGGTCGACGCGGGTGTTGCGGCCGGCCAGCGCGACCTCGCGGAATTGATAGAGAACGGCGGCGGTCGGCGCGTTGACCGTGGAGACCGACAGCGGCAGGCGGATGATGGGCCGGTCCGACTCCTCGATGGCGACGATCTCGGGCGAGCCTTCGCGAAACAGCTCGCGGCAGGCGATGCGATAGGCGGCAGCGACCTCTGCGGGATTGGGCGCCAGCGTGACCCCCGGCGCCCACACCACCACCGGCGCCATGAGATAGCCGGAGCGCGTCGGATAGTCGTCCAAGGTGCCGAGCACGTCGTCCGTCGAGCACAGGACGCCCAGCTCCTCGTGCAATTCGCGCAAGGCCGTCTGCTCGATCGTCTCACCCGGATCGACGCGGCCGCCCGGCAACGCCCACTGGCCGCCATGCGCCCTGAGCCGCGGCGTCCGCTTGGTCAGCAGGAACGCCGCCTCGCCGGGCACCTCGGCTTCGACCAGGACGACGGCGACCGCCGCACGCTTGAGATGCCCGGTATCGACATGACGACGCAAGTCGAAGCGCGCGAGGCGCTCGGTGACGCTCTGGCGCAGCGCCTTGTTGAAGCTGAAGGAGATCACGCCGCGGGCAGCCTCTTGAACGTCCATACCATGGCCGGCGGAACGTTGCGCCAGATGCGGGGGCCATGCGCGCCATCAAGCGCCAAGCGCTGCCGCAGATTGGCCGGCACCGGCGGCTTGGGTCCGTAGGTGAACTGCACCATCGCACCGCCCGGCGGCAGCAGCGCGAAAATGCCGGTGACGACGTCGTGCACCAGACCGGCCGGCAGCGTCAGCAGCGGCAGGCTCGACACCACGACCGCCACCGAACCGACGCCGTGATTGGCCAAGAGCCGCGGCAGTTGCCCGGCATCGCCTTCGATGATGCGAGGCCCGCGGAGATGCCGGCGCAGGAAATGCGCGAGCTCGGGATCGCGCTCGATCACGGCAAGCCGATCGCCCGCGATGCCCCTGTCCAGCAAGGCCCTGGTCACCTCGCCCGTGCCGGCACCCAGCTCGACGACATGGCCCTCGCGGCCGGCGAGGTTGGCGACCGCCGCTTCGGCCATCGCCTCGGCGAGCAGCCGGCCGCTCGGCACGACGGCGCCGACCGAAAACGGACGACGCAGCCAGCGCTTCAGGAACAGCGCCGTGCCGGCCTGATGATTCGAAGGCATGTCGGACGCTAACAGACGGCGAGCCCCAGTCGACAGATAAAAGCGTCGACAGGTAAAAGCGTCGACAGCGAAAAGCGGCGCCGCCTACTGCGCCGGTTGCATCGCGGGGCCGGGAACGTGCGCTGCGGGTGGCGTTTCGAACACGGCCCGCGTATGGCGCATCTGCTCGAGCGCATTGACGATCGAGACGTAGACGGCGGCCGCATAGGGCAGTGACTGCACCAGCATGAACAGCGCCCACAGCCGCGCCTCGGGATCGAGCTGGCCGCTGGTAAACCACAGGGCCGCCGCAGCCGCCCAGAGAAACATCGTCAGCACGGCTTCGCCACGCGCCATGCCGAGCGCCATGCCGAGCGTGGCGCGCTCGTCCATCTTGGGCGTGCGCATGAACGGCAGGCGGCTGGTGCAGAGGCCATAGATGACGGCGCGGCCCACCGTGTAGGTGAGCGCGAGGTCGGCCAGCGAGGCGCCGACGCTCTGGCGGAAGGTGCAGCGCACGCGGTCGAAGTAGAGACCGAAGGCGTAGACCAGCTTGAAGACGAAGATGCCGATGGTCGGCACGATGAACTCGGCGGGCGGCAGGCCGACCGGCTTCAAACCGAACAAGGGCGGCAGCAGCACGGCGAGAACCCAGGCGAGCCCGGCCCAGGTGAAGATGAGGTTCAGGGCGTCGGCGAACCACGGCAGCCAGCCGGCGACGAAATGGTACTTCTGCCAGAAGGTGAGCTGGGTGTCGCTCGAGAGCATCTTGCCGGCGTGCGCCTTCATGATCTGCATGGCACCGTAGGCCCAGCGAAAGCGCTGCTTCTTGTAGCCCGCGAAGTGGTCGGGCGTGAGGCCATGGCCGAACCGCTCGCGGCTGTACATGGCACTATACCCCTGTTCCATCAGGCGCAGGCCGAGCTCGGTGTCCTCGGTGATGCACCAGGTGGCCCAGCCGCCCATTCCCTCGAGAAGGTCGCGGCGCACCAAGGTCATGGTGCCGTGCTGGATGATCGCGTCGTACTCGTTGCGCAGGCACATGCCGATGTCGAAGAAGCCGGCATATTCCCAGTTCAGCATCTCCTTGAAGCGGTCGCCCTTCCAGTCGCGATGGTCCTGCGGTGCCTGCACGTAGCTGATCTTGGGATCGTCGAAATAGGGCACCAGGGCCTTCAGCCAGTCGGGCCGCACGACGTAGTCGCTGTCGATCACGCCGATGATCCTGGCGTCGGTCGCGGTCTCGCTCAGCACATGGTTGAGCGCGCCGGCCTTGAAGCCCTTCATGACGTCGAAGTGGAAGAAGCGGAAGCGCTCGCCGAGCTGCGCGCAGTAGTCCTGCACCGGCCGCCACACCGCGGGATCCTTGGTGTTGTTGTCGATGACGATGACTTCGAGGTTGGGATAGTCGAGTGCCGCCAGCGATTCGAGCGTCTCGATCACCATCGCCGGCGGCTCGTTGCAGATGGCAAGGTGCAGCGACACCTTGGGCCACGCGCGATCGCGCGGCTGGCGGGCGATCATCTCGGCCGCGGGCAGCGCCTCGCGCTGCCAGCGCCGCCGCCAGATGGTCTCGGCCATTTCCAGCGCCTGGACCAGCGCCATGCCGAGGCTCAGCACCAGGAACGCCGCCAGCACCGCCCAGCCGACGATCTCCGACGCCACCATGTAGGTGCCGGCCGCGACCGACGCGCCATACACCACGGCGCTCACCGACAAGGCGACAAGCCCGCAGAAGCCGACCTGTCCGACCGCGCCGAGCCGCGGCCAGCGCCACAGGAACAGCAGCATCAGCGGCACCGCAACAGCGAGCGACCAGGCGGCGCACACCCACCATTGCGGGAAGCGCTGGATCGGGCCGGTCCAGGCGAACTTCGGGTTGCGATCGGCGTCCCACAGGCCCCAGTAGCCGCCCGCCTTGCCTTCGAGGTCGTATGCCTTCCACGGCTGGTCGATCGCCTCGACGACGAAGTAGTCGATATTCTGCGAGCGCAGCCACGCCACCATGTCGCGGACGTTCCTGGCCTGCTCGGCGGGCGAGGCGCGCTTGACGACGCCGCTGCCCGGGCTGCGCCGCTCGGCGCCGTTCGACGGCCAGCCGACCTCGGTGACGATGATGTTCTTGTTTGGATACGCTTGCTTCAGCATGCCGATGCGGCTCTTGAGATACTCGAGCGCCGGCTCGTCCGACTTCTCGTCCCAGTAGGGCAGGATGTGAACCGCGAGATAATCGACCTCGCGGGCAAGCTCAGGATAGTGCAGCCAGACATGCCACGGCTCGGCGGTGCTGACCGGCACCTTGACGTTGCGCTTGACGTTGCGGATCTCGCGGATCAGCTGGGCCGGGCTGACGGCGTTGGGATCGCGCTGGTCCTTCTGGCCGTCCCAGCGCAGGATGTTCTCGTTGCCGACCAGCACGCGCTCGATGTTGGGGTTCTGGTTGGCCATACGGATCAGCGCGCGGGTCTCCTCGCCGTTGACCTCGCTGGCCTCGCGGCCGAACTGCTGCTTGGCCTCGTTGGTGCTGTAGATCCACGCGCCGGGCACCAGCTTCAGGCCGTTCCGCGCGGCGATCTCCGGCATGATCTCGCCGCCGTCCGACGTGCGATAGGTCCGCACATAGTCGACCTTGCCGGCGAACAGAGCGAAGTCGCGCTCGATCTGCTCCTTGCGCGGCTTGACAGTGGGCGGCGGTGCCTCGGTGAAGGCGGTGCGCAGGAAGCTCCACAGGCCGCTTGCCTTGGCCTCGATCGGATCCTGGTCCTTGGCCCATGGCGCGTAGGTCACGCCGTGCAGCGGCAGCTCGACGTTGGCCGCATCGATCCGGGTATCGAGCAGGCGCCAGCCGAGCACGGTGGCGACGGCGACGGACAGAAGGACCAGGCCCTGACGAATCATGGAGGGTCGATCGCTCCGGCGAACCGCCGGTGGTGCATGCTGTCGTCGGGATCGCGGTCGCATGTCGCCTGCGGACGTGTGCTGTCGACGCAAGGACCGTGCCGGATCGACTCAAACGACGAGCCGATAACCACGCAGTGCGGCGTACCTCTTCGAGGTTCCTTGCGCCCGGTTTCCTCGGCTACGACCCTTCGCAGACGATGCGGCGACCGCGGACATATAGCGGTGCGTCCAATAAGCGTAAAGGGAGCGGACGCCATGATGGCCAAAATGCCCAAATGCCTGCCAAAAGGTCGCAAGCGATGAGCGATTCCGATCCGTCCGCGGCGCCGGCTGCGGTGCCCCCTGAACTCGCGGCGACCTATGCCGCCGCGACCCGCTACGGCTTTCTCGAGCGCGCCGGCGGACGGCTGCGCTGCGCCTGCTGGGACACCCCCCGAACGGCGCGCGGCACGGTGGTGTTGATGACCGGCCATTCCGAGTTCATCGAAAAGTATGCAACCGAGGTGGTCGGGGAGCTGCTGGCCCGCGACTATGCCGTGGCGTCGATGGACTGGCGCGGCCAGGGCCTGTCCGATCGTCCGCTCGCCGACCGCGCCAAAAGCCATATCGACGACTTTGCGACCTACGTCGCCGATTTCCAGCTGTTCCTGGAGCGGCTCGTGGTCCCGCAGGCGCCGCGCCCGGTGCTGGCGCTCTGCCATTCCATGGGCGCGCACATCGTCCTGCGCGCGCTGGCGGAGCACGGCGCCGGCCCCTTCTCGGCCGGGATGTTCGTCGCGCCCATGACCGGACTGAAGCGCGAGGCGCTGCTGCGCGCGATGCTGCGGCTGGTGCCGGTGCGCGTCAGGCTGGAGGAGCAGTATCTCGCCGGCACGGGTGCGGCCCATGGGCAGGCCTTTGTCGGCAATGTGCTGACCCACGACGAGCGGCGCTTCCGCTTCAAGCAGCAGTGGTTCGCGGCCGACCCGCGGCTGGCGATCGGCGGTCCCACGCTCGGCTGGTGCCGCCAAGCGGCTCGTTCCCTGGCCCTGTTGCGCTCGCCCGGCTTCCTCGAGCGCATCGAGCTGCCAGCGCTGGTGCTGAGTGCCGCCGAGGACATGCTGGTCGATTCGGCAACGCATGCACCGGTCGCCGACCGATTGCGACGCGGCGCCTTCCTGTCGATTGCCGGTTCGCGGCACGAGATCCTGATGGAGACCGACGACATCCGGGCGCGCTTCTGGGAAGCCTTCGACCACATGGCCAAGGGCGTGACGGCGCCGGCGCTGTCGCCGTGACGGTCGGACAAGTGCTGGTGATCGCTGCTGCCTTCGTCGTGGCCGGCATCGCCAAGGGAGCGATCGGCATGGGATTGCCGCCGATCGCGCTCGCCGTGATGAGCTTCGCGGTGCCGCTCGAGGACGCGCTGGCGCTGATGGTGGTGCCGAGCATGGCGACCAACGTCTGGCAGGCGATCTGGGGCCGCGACTTCATCAAGCTGATGCGCCGCTTCTGGGGCATGGCGCTCACGTCGGTGGCGTCTCTGCTGTTCGTGGCGCTGACGTTCGGCCATCTCGGATCGCCGACGGCGCTGGCCTGGGTCGGCGCGATCCTGGTCGTCTACGCGGCCCTGGCGCTGACCGCCTGGCGTCCGCGCGTCTCGCGGGCCGCCGAGCGCTGGGCCAACCCGCTGATCGGCCTTTTAAGCGGCGCGGTGGCAGGCGTGACCGGCGTCGCGGCCGTTCCGTTCCTGCCCTACATGCAATCGCTCGACATCGACCGGCACGAGCTGGTGCAGGCGCTCGGCATCATGTTCATGTTAATCATCGGCGCGCTCACCTTGGCGCTGGTGCTGCAGGGCGCCTTCGATCTCGGCAATACGGTAGGCGCGCTGGCCGCGATCGTGCCGACCTTTGCCGGCGTGTGGCTGGGCCAGAGGGCTCGCCTGGCGGTCTCCGCCGAGACCTTCCGCCGCATCTTCCTGCTCGGCATGTTTCTCGTCGGCCTGCACATGGCGCGGGGCCTGCTGTAAGGTCCGCGCCATGCCCCTTCCCACGCATCGCGTCACGATCTGCGGCATCCCCGAGCTGCCGCAACACTCAGCCGTCGGCATCAGCCACGTGCTGTCGATCATCGACACCCACGAGCCGCGCCCGCCCGCGCTCGACGACTATCTCGACATCGACCACGAGCTGATCCGCTTCGACGACGTGGTGGCCGAGTATCCCGGCTTCGAGGCCTGCACCCCCGATCACATCGCGACGCTGCTGGCGTTCGGCGAGCGCGCGCATGCCGTATCGGACAGCCACGTGCTGGTGCATTGCCATGCCGGCGTCTCGCGCTCGACGGCCGCCGCCGGCATCCTCTTGTGCCAGCATGCGCCCGGCCACGAGGAGGCGGCGTTCCTGCGCCTCCTGCGGCTGCGCAAGCACGGCTGGCCCAACACCCGCATGGTCGAGTTCGCCGACCGGCTCCTCGAGCGCGACGGCGCCATGATGCGCGGCCTCCTCGCCTACCGCCGCGCGCTCCTGCAGGAGAAGCCGCATCTCAGCGAGATCATCCGCAACATCGGCCGCGGCCACGAGCTGCCGGTGTAGTTCTCCTCCCCTGCGCGGAGTCCGCGCAGGGGAGGTGTCCGCGCAGCGGACGGAGGGGTCATCCTCATAACTCGTGACCCCTCCGTCGCCGTGGGACGGCGACACCTCCCCATCGCGGAACCCGCGATGGGGAGGCGCAAGAAATAGCGGAAAGATCACTCCATCAGGCGGGCATGAAAGGCCGCGACCAGCGGGCTCTCGGCCGCGCCGATGCCCGCGGCACGCTTGGTCTGCAGGTTCTCGCAGGCGTGCTTGATGGTCGCGGCGACCGGCTTTTGCTCGTCGGCGGCCGCGCCGAACACGTGTGTGAAGAGGCGCGTGCGCAGGAAGGTATGCGGCACCACCTGCTCCATGACGGTCACCGATCCAGCCTGACGGATCGCGAGCAATGGCCACACCCAGGTGAAGTCGGGCGAGGACGCGTGCTCGGCGAGAAGGTGCTCGACGCAGACCTTCCAGTTGCAGGCGATGTCGGTCGCGAGCGTCCCGCCGTACGCCGCCGCCGGCTCGGTTAGCGCCAGCGCGGCCGGCCGCTGCGCGACATTGAAGAACACCAAACCGGATGCGACCACGGTCGACAGCTGCGCGAGGTCGAGGTCGGGTGTCCGCTCCTTGGGCGCCACCGGCGGCGGTGCCGCGAGGAACCGGCCTTGCAGGTCGTAGGTCCAGCCATGGAAGCGGCAGCGAAAGCTTTCGCAGGTGCCCGACGGCGCGGCGACCACCTGCATGTTCTGATGCCGGCAGGCGTTGCGCAGCACGCGCACCGCGCCGTCCTTGTCGCGTGCGCCGATCACGCTCCAGCCGCCCACGGTCGCGGACACGAAGTCGCCGGCATTGGCGAGCTGGGCGGCCGCGCAAAGCGGCAGCCACTCGGTGCTGAAGACCGTCCGCTTCTCGGCCTGGAAGGCTTCCCCTTCGGTGTAGGCTTCGACCTTCATCCGTATACCATTCCGAATTTGTGTGCGCCGTGGCGGGGCCAAATTGTTGACGGTTTGCCACTCATTGTATACAATTTTCAGACGTTCACACGCACTTGGGAGGCTCAGCATGGCCAAAAGCGCATTCCGCCTGGCACTCGAGCAAGCAATCGAGCAGCGCCATTCGGCGGTCCATCCGTGGAGCGAAGCCTGGACCTCGGGCAAGCTCAACCGCCGCCTGCTGGGCGAGTGGGTGAAGCAGCATTTCCACTATGTCAGCCACTTCTCGGAATGGCTGGGCGCGGTCTATGCCCGCTGCCCGCACTGGGACGTGCAGCAGTTCCTGCTCGAGAACATCACGGAGGAGGAAGGCATGGTGGGTACCGCCGACTTCGCGCCGGTGCGCCATTCCGACCTGCTGCTCGAGTTCGCCGAGACCTGCGGCATGAAGCGCGACGAGATCCTGAACGCCCAGGTGAACGGCGAACTTCTGCCCGAGACGCTCGGCCTGCAGAGCTGGTGCGCCGTGCAGTCGACCAAGCCGGTCGTCGAGGCGCTGTCGGGCCTGCTGATCGGGCTGGAGAGCCAGGTGCCGCGCATCTACAGCAAGACCACGCCGCCGCTGCTCGAGAAGTACGGCTTCGCCGAGGACGAGGTCACCTTCTTCAGCCTGCACATCGTGGCCGACGCCGAGCACGGCGAGAAAGGCTTCGAGATCGTCGAGAAGTACGCCACCAGCGACGCCGAGCGCGCCGCCTGCGTGCGGCTGGTGAAGGAGGCGACCATGATGCGCCGGCTCTATCTCGACGGCGTCTACCGCAAGTTCATCGCCGAGCCGGCCGCGGCCGCGAAGCTCGCGGCTTAGCTTGCGGTCGTTGCGAGTGCCGCTTTTGTCATCCCGAGCGCAGCGAGGGATCTTTGAGGCAACAGGAAGGATCCCTCGGGCTTCGCCCTCGGGATGACAATAGAGGCGTTCCATCCCCATGCACACCTACAAGACCCTCACGCTCAGCGAGGCGCACCTGATCCTCGATGCGGCGCAGCAGAAGGCCGAGGCGCTCGGCGTGCCCGAGGTGCTGTGCGTCGCCGACAACGCCGGCTACCCGATCGCGCTGCGGCGGCTCGACGGCGGCAAGGTGACCAGCGTGCAGATCGCCATGAACAAGGCGTTCACCGCCGCCGGCCATCGCAAGCCGACGCACAACTACAAGAACGCGCTGCCCGGCGAGGAAGCGTTCGGCATCTTCACCCAGCACGAGGGCCGCTTCACGGTGTTCGTCGGCGGCTTCCCGATCTTCGTCGACGGCCAGTGCGTCGGCTCGATCGCCGCCTCGGGCGGCAACGGCGAGCAGGACATCGCCTGCTGCGAAGCCGGCATCGACGCCTTCCTGGCGACGCTGAAGAAATAGCCGTGGCCGAGCGCGCTTCCCCCAGTCCGTCCCTCAGTCAGGTCGTGGGCGAGAAGATCCGCGGCCAGATCCTCGAGGGGCGGCTGAAACCGGGCGAGCGGCTGGTCGAGGACCGGTTGTCGGCCGAGCTCGGCGTGTCGCGCGTGCCGGTGCGCGAGGCGCTGCGCGGGCTCTCCATGGAAGGCCTGGTGCGGCTCGAACCCAACCGCGGCGCCACCGTCACCGAGGTCACGCCCGAGCTGGTGGCCGAGCTGGTCGAGGTGCGCACGCTCTTGGAAGCCCTGAACGCCCGGCTGGCGGCGCGACGCCACGATCCCCGGATCGTGGCGCTGCTGCGCGACACGCTGCGGCGCGGCAACGAGGCGGCCGAGACCGGCACCCGCGAGCAGCTGGCGCGGCTCAACGCCGAGTTCCACGAGCGCCTGGCCGAGGCGAGCCGCAACTCGGTGCTGAGCGACATGATGCGCTCCCTGCGCGAGCGCACCAGCCTCGCCTTCTCGGTCAACGGCCAGGCGCGCGCGCGCGAAGACTGGCAGGAACACGCCGCCGTGCTGGCCGCCGTCATCGACGGCGACGAGGAGATGGCCGCCCTCTTGGCGTCGCGCCACGTCAAGAACGCCGCCGCGGCATTTGCGCGGACGCAAGCGGCTTCCGATCGGGCCAGGGACTGACAGAGTTCGAGCGGCGTTGGTGCAGAGAGCGACGCGCGCGTTACGACGTCGCCCCATTCCGCTCGACAGGCGGGCCGGCCGAGCGCTTGGCGTATTTTTCTGCATACATGGCATTGTCGGCGGCCTGTAGCAGCGCCTCGAACGACTGCGACTTCTCGGGATTGCAGCGTATGACGCCGATGCTGAGCGAAATGTTGAGACCTTCCTTGCCATTGACCTCGGCGATCGCCGCCGCGAGCCGGCGGCGTATGGCATCCGGATCGAGCGCTTCACCCGTCGCATAGATTGCGAACTCGTCCCCGCCCAGCCGGCCGATCACATCGACCTCGCGGAACGTCAGGCGCAGTGCTTGCGCGATGCCCTTCAGCAACCGGTCGCCGGCATCGTGGCCGCTGGTGTCGTTCAGCGCCTTCAGCCGGTCGGCATCGGCGAAGACGATCCAGCCTGGCATGCCGGTGCGACGGCCGAGCTCGAATTGGTTCGACGCCAACAGGAGAAAGCCACGCCGGTTGTGAAGGCCAGTCAGCTCATCGGTCAGGGACTGGCGCCGCGCCAGGTCCTCGGCCTGCCGGCGCCGCATGATCTCGGCCTCGAGCGCAGCGGTGCGCTCCTTGACCAGACGCTCGAGGTTGGAGAAAACCTCCACGTTCTCCATGGAAACGGCGGTGACGTCGGCCAAGGCCTGCAGGACCTTGACCTGCTCGGCGGACGGCTCGCGGATCTCAGCCCAGTAGTTGCCGATCGCGCCGATCGGGTCGACCGTGCGGATCGGCACCATCGCGAGACTGCGCACGAAGGTCGGTCGGTAGGCCTCGATCGGGATGCGCGGGTCCTTGTAGATGTCAGGTACGACGGCCGGCCGGCGGTTCAACATCGCCCAGCCGCTGATGCATGCTTCGAGCGGGAAGCGGTGCCCCTTCCACAAGGGAGCGATGGCGTTCTCTTCGGCGTAGTAGCACTTGCCGTTGTCGCGCAGCACGAAGGTCGCGCCATCGGCGCCGGTCAGCTCGCGCGCCGCGTGACGCACGATCTCCATGATGCGCGGCAGGTCGCGTGCGAGCGAGAGCTCCTGGACGACGTCGACCAGATGCTCCATCGCGCGGACATACCAACCCGCCTGCGGGGCGGGCGCTTGCATCCCGCCTACCCCGCTCGGCGCCGAGCTCATGTCGTTCCCCAAGCCGCCACACCTCTCAATCCCACAGCCGTACTAACCAAATATTTGCGGCAAACGCCACCCTGGAGGTCTCGTGCCGGGGCAGCTCCCTCCGGCAGCGGCTCTACGCGCCGTAGTCGGCCGCAGGCCGATCGCTGCGGAAAATGCGCAGCACCAGATGATCGACCGACACCGGCCCGGGGCCGGCGACGCCCAGCCAGGCGAACATCACGAAGTAGGAAATCTCCTCGAAGCCCAGCAGCGTCTCGAGCGAATCGACGTCGCCCCATTTCGCCGAGGCGATCGCCACCAGCATGATGACCATCATCGGCACCGAGAAGAAGCGCGTGAGGAAACCCAGCAGCAGGCAGAGGCCGCCCAAAAATTCCATGCCCGACACGAACGGGCCGGTGATCCCGGGTGCGGGAATGCCCCACTCCCCGAAATTCTGGATGATACGCGGCAGGATCTGCAGCTTCTCCCAGCCCGACCACAGGAACACCCAGCCGACCACGATGCGCACGGCCAGCGGCGGCAGCCACGTCAGGTAGCTCGCGACGATGCGCGACCAATCGTAGAAGACGGTGATCACGGCGTTCATGTCCTCATTATATCCCGCATCCGGCAGCATCGAGCGAGAGCGGCGAGACCGTTGTCATCCCGAGGCCGCAGGCCGAGGGATCCTTCCTGTTGCCGAAGGATCCCTCGCTGCGCTCGGGATGACAGACGTCCCGCCGCACGCGCCCAATGCTACATCGCCTTGCCGCCCTTTGCCTTGCAATCGTCGGTCGAAGAGGCTTCGACGAAGCCCTGGCCCTTGCAGGCGTTCTGGCCCTTGCAGGCGTTGCTAGCGCTCTTGCAGGCGCTCTGGCCCTTGCAGGCATTGGCGCCGGTGCAATGCACGCCGGCGGCGTACGAGGTGGTAGCGATGGTGCTTGCCGCGAAGATTGCAGCGGCGGTTGCGATCAGCGTACGGTTGGTCATAGACAGCCTCCGAAGGAAAGCGAGCATCGGGCCCGCATGAGACTGTTCGCGACCGAACGGCATGACGTTACAGAGAAAAGCAAAATCGCTCGCCGGAAGCGGCCGAAGACGTGTGCCTGTAACGTTTTTCCTCCGCTACACGAATACGTGAAGAAGAGACCTCGTCGTTGAGCGACCGGCAGGAACTCGGCGCCTTGATGCGCTGCGCCCGCCAGGGCGACGACGAGGCCTATCGACGCCTCCTGGTGCGCGTCTCGTTCTGGCTGCGGCCGGTCGTGCGGCGTGGCTTGGCGGCGGCGGGCCGTGGACCGGAGGACGGCGAGGACATCGTGCAGGAGACGCTTTTAGCCATGCATCTGAAGCGCGACACGTGGGACGCTGCACAGCCACTCGAGCCCTGGCTGCGGGCCATTGCGCGCTACAAGCTGATCGACCATCTGCGCCGGCGCGGTTTTGCCGACCATGTCGACATCGACGACATCGCCGATTCGCTCGAAGCGTCGACGGCGGCCGACCCGGCACCGGCGGTCGATTCGCGACGGCTTCTCGCCACGCTGCCTGAGCGCCAGCGCCGCATCGTCGAGGAGATCTCGCTGGAAGGCCGCCGCGCCGCCGACGTCGCGGAGCGGCTCGGCATGAGCGAGGGCGCGGTCCGCGTGGCGCTGCACCGGGCGCTGAAATCGCTGGCCTCGGCATTCCGTACGGGCAGCGCATGAAGACCGAGCAGCTGATCGACGCCCTGGTCGCCGACCGCGGCCCTGCAAGCGCCTCGCGCCTGAGCCGCTTTCCGATCGCGCTCGGCCTCGGCATCCTGGTGTCGCTGGCGGCCTTTCTTGCGACGCTCGGCGTGCGCCCCGACTTCATCCCGTCGATCGAGACCTGGCGCTTCGATCTCAAGGTCGCGGTGATGCTGCTGGCGTGGGGCCTCGCTCTGTCGTTATGCCGTGCGCTCGCGAGCCCCTTCGAGGTCCGTCGTCCGGCATTGCGCCTGTTGCCACTCGGCCTCGTGCTGTTCGCGACCGTCGTTGTCGAGCTGATGCTGGTGCCGCCCACAGAGTGGGCGACCCGCCTGGTCGGCACCAACTGGGCGGTCTGCCTCACCGCCATTCCCCTGCTGTCGCTGGCGCCACTGGCGGCGCTGCTGATCGCCTTGCGCTCAGCCGCGCCGCAATCGCCGGCGCAGGCTGGCGCGGCGGCCGGCCTGCTGGCCGCCGCCTCCGGCGCCACACTCTATGCGCTGCACTGCTTCGACGATTCCCCGCTGTTCGTCGCGACCTGGTACGGGCTGGCGACGGCCCTCGTGGTCATTCTCGGTGCCGTGCTCGGCCGTCGGCTGCTTCGCTGGTGAGGCCCCATCGACAGAAGCTATCCGGTCCTCTCGAGTTCGTGTCGAACGCCGGTGAGCGAACGCAGGATCGGCATCACCTCATGCGCAAGCAGATGCATGTGGCGCCGCCACATCGGGCGCGGCACCCAGTCGTGGTGCGAGGTGATCAGAGTCTCGAACGGGCCGACCTCCTCGCGAAAGGCCGCGAGGCGCTCGGCCACGGTGCGCGGACTGCCGGCGATCACCATCGTCTTGATGCAGTATTGCGGCGTCACCTCGCGGTCCGGCATGTCGGGATGTGATTTCAACATATGCACGAAGCCGCCGTGGCGCGTGAGCCCGCTGATGTACTTGAAATACCATTCGAGACTGTTGCCCTCCGACCGCAGATAGGCTTCCGCCTCCTCGTCCGTTTCGGTCACCAGGATTGTGCGGCCGGCACGCCATTTCGATGGTTCGATCGGCAGGCCGTGCGCCCGCCGCTCGGCGCAATAGTCCTGCCAATGCCCCGCAACCACTTCCTTCGGCACGAAATTGGCCGAGATCATGTGCCAGCCGCGCCGCGCCGCCAGGCGCGAGCTCGCCGAGTTGCGGCTCATCGAGGGCAACATGATCGGTGGGTGCGGCCGCTGATAGGGTACGGTCATCTTGTCGACGCCGAGCTCGGGCAGGACGTTGTCCTTGACGATGGCATGCCAGTACCTGCCGCGGATGTCGTACGGCGGATCCTCGGTCCACAGCCTGATCATCATGTCGACGCTTTCTTCGAGCATCGCCATGCGGTCCTTGTCGAGCACGTCGAACAGCTCGAAATCCGGCGGCGCGGCACCCGGGCCCACTCCCATCATAAAGCGTCCTTCGGCGAGATGGTCGAACTGCGCCACCTCCGCCGCGACGACCGCGGGATGGCGGTTGGGCAGGCAATGGACTCCGGAGCCGAACACGATGCGCGGGCATTCGGCGATGAGCCGCGCGTAGAGCATCAACGGCGAAGCAAAGGGTTCCGATGGCAAGAGGTAATGCTCGCCGAGCCAGACTTCGTCGAAGCCCTCCTGATCGGCCGCACGAATCACGTCGAGATCCTCGCGCAAGAGCGTGTGGTAGCCGCGTTTGAAGTCGTGGATTGGATGCATGAACATACCGAGGCGCATGAGCTTCCTCCTCTTGAGAACGAGGGCCGTTGCGGTCTGCCGACACTATGCGCCTGAGCATGGCCGATTGTTAACTGGCCGTGCGCTCGGCGGCGCTCTGCTCTATAATGGCCGTCAGATGAAGACTGTCGGGCCGGCGGTCGCCGTCGGCTGAATGCGGGAGGAAGCAGCCATGGCACGCACGCTGTTCACGAACGTCACGGTGCTCGATGGATCGGGGGCCGAACCTTATTCCGGCCAGGTGCTGATCGAGGGCAATCGGGTCAAGGCTGTGGCACGCGCCGGAGAGAGCGTCGCAGCCGACGGCGCCGAGCGCGTCGACGGCGGCGGCGCGACCTTGATGCCGGGCCTCGTCGAATCGCATTGCCACATCAGCTTCACCAATAGCGCCGATCTCGAATCGATGGGCGCCCTGCCGCCCGAGGAGCACACCTTGCTCGCCGCCCGGCACGCCAAGCTGATGCTCGACCAGGGCTTCACCAGCATCAACAGCGCCGCCTCGGCGAAACCGCGGCTCGACGTCGTTATTCGCAACGCCATCAACGCCGGCGACCTGCCCGGGCCGCGCATGCTGGCGGCGACGCCGGAAATGACCGTCTCGGGCGGTCTGGGTGACGTCCGGCTGTGGCATATGCATCGCGAGACCTTCGCCATCGTCTGCGACGGACCCGACGAGTTCCGCAAGATCTCCCGCCAGATGGTGCGCGAGGGCGTCGATACGCTAAAGATCAATCCCTCGGGCGACGAGTTCGTGCCCTGGGCACGGGCCGAGCAGACGGTGATGAACGATGACGAGGTCGAAGCGGTGTGCGAGGTGGCGCGTCAGCGCGGCAAGCGCGTCGCCGCCCACGCGCGGTCGGCCGAATCCGTCAAGATGTGCCTGCGCCACGGCGTCGAGATCATCTACCACGCGACCTTCGCCGACGCCGAGGCGATCGACATGCTGGAGGCCGAGAAGGACCGCGTCTTCGTCGCGCCGACCATCGGCATCACCTACGCGACCCTCAACGAGGGGAGCAAGTGGGGCCTGACGCCGGAGGTCTGCGAGCAGCTCGGAATGAAGCGCGAGCTCGAGACGGCAATAAAGGTGATCCCCGAAATGAAGCGGCGCGGCATCCGCGTGTTGCCGGGCGGCGACTACGGCTTCGCCTGGAACCCGATCGGCACCAATGCGCGCGACCTCGAGCACTTCGTCAAGCTGTTCGGCTACTCGCCCATGGAGGCGATCCTCGCTGCGACCAAGCTGGGCGGCGAAATCATGATGCAGGGCGG
>JAFAKN010000407.1 GCA_019235415.1 Alphaproteobacteria bacterium | reverse complement strand
GAAGAACCCGCACCCGAGTTCTGGAGCGCGGAGGACAAGGCGGCGTGGGACGACGTGCCGGCCGAGCTGCGGCCCGTGCTCAAGAAGTACGAGCAGCAGCGGGTCGAGTTCGTGAACGAGAAGGCGCGCGAGGCGGCGGCGGTGCGCGAGCAGGCGCGGGCCGAGGTGGCGCGCCACGCCGCGATGGTCGCTGAGGCGGCGCGCTGGTGGGGCGAGGCCGGGCCGGCCTTGCAGGGCGCCTTCGCCGACAAATGGGCGCAGGTCGACTGGAGGGCGCTGGCCGATAAAAACCCCAGCGAATGGGCACGGCTCAACCAGCAGCGCCTCGACGAGGCCGCGATGCTGGCCGAGGCCGAGCGGCGCGGCCAGGCCGACCGGCAGGCCGCGGAGCAGCGCGCGGCGCAGGAGCTCGCGGAGGCGCGGGAGGCTGAGCACCAGAAGCTCGCCGACAAGCTGCCCGACTTCTTCGGGACGCAAGACGCGGCCGCTAAAACCTACGACGAGCTCGGCCGCTTCCTTTTGGCCAAGGGCATCCCGGTCGAGCGCATCAACGCCGTCTACGAGGCCCCGATCATCGAGCTGGCGCTCAGCGCGCTGCGCTTCGAGCAGGCCCAACAGCATGCCCTGCGAAGCGCCGAACGCGCCAAGCAGGGACAGTCCGCAAGACCGACACCGACCCGCATCGCCCCCGGACCCTCCTTCGCTAAAGCTTCGGAGGGCAACCGGCAGGGCGATGCCGTGCGGCAAGCGAGCGCGCGGTTCCGGCAAAGCGGCGGCAGCTCGCTCGACGATGCGGCCGAGCTGATTCGCCTCAACGATCTCTAAGCACTCACTCTCACACAGGAGGCTGCCTTGGCGGCACCGACCAACACTTTCATCAGCAGCAACGCCGTGGGCGATCGCGAATCGCTGCACGACATCATCTCGATCCTGAACAAGGACGAGTGCCCGTTCCAGGCGGCGATCGGCGCCGGCTCGGCGGAAGCGACCTACGAGGAATGGCAGCTTGACGCGCTGGGCAACGCCGACCCGACCAACGCCCAGCTCGAAGGCGACGACACCACGGCCAACGCCATCACGCCCACGACGCGCGTCGGCAACCGCACGCAGATCCTGAAGAAGCCGTTCACCATCTCCAACACCCAGGAGGTGGTGAAGAAGGCCGGACGCGATTCGGAGATCAGCTACCAGACGGCGCTGGCCGGCCGGCGCATCAAGATGGACCTCGAGTCGTTCATCTCGCAGAACCAGGCCAGCCAGCCGCAGTCGGGCTCCAATCCGCGCCGGCTGGGCGGCTTCGAGAGCTGGCTTGTCAGCAACGTGTCGCGCGGCACGGGTGGTGCGTCCGGCGGCTTCTCCTCGGGCAACACGACGGCGCCGACCGACGGCACGCAGCGCACCTCGACCGAGGCGCTGCTGAAGTCAGTGATCCGCTCCGCGTGGGGCGCCGGCGGCCGGCCGACCTTGCTGCTGATGGGCGCCAGCCAGAAGCAGAACTTCTCGGCCTTCACAGGCATCGCCACCCAGTACCAGCAGGCCGAGGGCAAGATCGCCACCGTGATCGGTGCGGTCGACCGCTACGTCAGCGACTTCGGCACCTTCACGGCGGTGGCGTCGCGCTACATGCGCGGCCGCGAGATCGCCGTGGTCGATCCGGCGCTGTGGCGCGTGCTGTGGCTGCGCAAGTGGAAGAAGGAGGAGCTCGCCAAGACCGGCGACGCGCGCAAGTTCCACGTCGTGGGCGAAGTGACCCTCGAAAGCCGCAACGAAGCCGGCAGCGGCATCGTGGCCGACCTCAGCTAGCGCTCCCTGTCATCGCGCGCGGGGTAACCCCCGCGCTGAAGCGCAGCGAAGGATCCTTCGCTGACGCTCCAGCGCCGGGGCAACCCGGCGCGAGATGACAACCTGCCTCTCTCATCGAAGGAACCTGCAATGACTGAAGACGCAACACGCCCCGCCACGGCCACCCCCGAGATGGCCACCATCGTCATCACCGTCGATCACGTCTACCTGCCGCTCGCCGCCGACGGCACGGCGCGCGCCGAGTGGAAGGACGTCGAGGAGACCACGCGGGTCGCCAAGCGCACGCGCCTGAAAGTGCCGGCCGATCTCGCCCTCGAGCTCTCCAAGCGCGACCAGGCGGAGATTGTTTGACATGTCGCGCCGCCTGCTCGACTGGGACGGCAGCGCCCACGGCCTTGCGCACTTCTGGCACGAGGACGGCGCCGGCGACTGGGCGCAGGAGATCGTGCAGCAGCCATCGGCGCTGCTCGACCTCAACCGCGAGGCGCAGAGCCATTGCGATCCGTACAACTCAGGCCGCGACGTGCGCATGGTGGCGCGCATCCCGCTGGTGATCGTCGCCAAGTGGCGCAGCGAGCTCGGCGTCGACTACTGGAACCCCGACCACCAGGCCAAGGTCGACGCGCTGCTGAACGACCCCGAATGGCGCTGGCTGCGCACCGACGAGGGGACGATCTAAATGGCCGCCCAGATCACCTCTTACGGGGGCTTGCGCGCGGGCGTGCTGGCGTGGCTGGCGCGCTCGGGCGACAGCTTGCTCGATTCGCGGTTCGACGACTTCCTGCTGAACTGCGAGCGGCGGATCTACTACGGCTTCGCGACCGAGGACGCCGGCAATCCGCTGCGTTCCGACCCGCTGCGCATCGTCGAGATGGAGACGGTCGATCCGGCGTTCGCGCTGTCGGCGGTGACGCCGCAGCCGGCCACCTTCCTCGAGCTGATCTCGGCGCAGCTCAACAGCCCCAACGCGCCAATGCAGATCGTGGCGCAGCGCACGATTGACGGTTATGGCGACTGTTACGTCTCGCCCGCGCCCGACCAGCCGCGGCTGATCGCGATCAGCGGCACCAACTTCCGCGTCTATCCCGATCCCGGCAGCGCCAGCTACAGCGCGACCTTGCGCTACTACCAGAAGCTTTCAACCCCGGCCGGCTCGACGGCCAACGCGATCCTTTTGAACAGCCCCGACGTCTACCTCTACGGCTGCCTGATCGAGGCGGCGATCTTCACCCAGGACGCCGACGCAGCGCTGCGCTACCTGCCGCTGTACAACGCCAGCGTCGCCGGCCTCAACGCGCGCACGCAGCGCATCACCGCCTCGTCGGTGCCCGTCATGCGCCTGCGCGCGGGGATGATCGTATGAGCGACATCGATTTCCTCACGGGCCGGCCAAGCCAGTTCCAAACCTGGGGTCCGCTGCGCAACGGCTACACCGCCGAAACGGCGCCCGAGGGCATGCGCTGGGCCTACGACGCGCTGGCGCCGGCATCGGACATGACCTACGGCGAGATCCTGCCGATCGCGCGCCGCATGGTGCCGATGCCGTACACGCCGCAGCCGGTATCGGAGCAACCCTATGCGCCCGACAATCCGGACCTGACCGGCTATGCCAACAGCGGCGGCGAGTACAGCGCGGCCATGCCGAACACGCTGCGCCAAGGCTTGCGGGGCTGGGCCGACTTGTTGTCCGGGGTCGACACGGGCCAGGTCATTGGCCAGGTGACGCCGCGCGCTGCGCAGACCCTGATGCTGGGCTCGCTTGCCGGCGGCGCCGGACTTGCGCCGCGCGGGGCGGTGGGAATGGGCGGGACGGGCCCCTTCAGAAGTCTCCCTGTCGCCGAAACGGCAAGATTAGCGCGGGCCCGACAGATGGGGTTCGACGTCGATCGGCCGCTCTATCACGCGACGAAGGGTCCGGATTTTCAGGAGTTCGGTTTTGGGCTCGGAAGTCCTCAATCACGCGGCGTAGCCTCGCCAGGTTTATGGGCCGCTGAGGATCCTCGATACACAGATGCCCTGGCACACGCATTTCACACTCAGGGCAGCTCGGGCGTTCGGGTGATGCCATTGTTCGCTCGTCAATCGAAAGTCGCGACATTCAATGCCAGCGGCAAGGAAACGCCGGAGGACATTTACTGGCTCGCGCGCAACGCTTGGGGCGATGGCTACGACGCGATCAGGTTCGCGAACTATAACACGCTTCCCGATGGAACTCCGACGGTAAGCTGGCTCTTCCGCGAGCCCAATCAGCTGCGCTCGCGCTTCGCGAAGTTCGATCCGGCGAACCGCGACAGCGCCGACCTGATGGCCGGCTTCGCGGCACCGGCGGCCGTGCCGGGCTTCAATGTCCAGGAGCCGAGGCCGCCCGGCTTCAATGTCCAGGCGCCGCAGCCGCCCGGCTTCAACCTCGATCCCGAAGAGCAAGGCCGCCAGGTCAGGCAGTACCTGCGCGCGCGGGGGATCAACGTCGTCGAACCGGACGATCCGGCGGCGAAGCAGCGCACGCTCCAGTACCTCGGCGAGCAGGGTCAGGAGTCCTGAGATGCCCACGGCGCAAATCATCCCGTTCGCCGAATGGCGGCCCGACATGCCCGCGCTCTCGCAATGGGCGCGCGAGGCGCTGAATGTCGTGCCGGCCGAGGAGAGTTATCGGCCGCTGAACGCGCTGGCCGGCGTCTCGAGCGCGCTCGGCTCGGCGTGCCAGGGCGCGGCCTGGTTCCGCGCGCCGGCCAACCTCGTGAAGATGTTCGCGGGCGATTCGAGCAAGCTCTACCTGCTCTCGGGCACGACCTGGAACGACGTCTCGCGCACCTCGGTTGGCGCCTACGCACCCGGCGGCGACGGCCAGTGGCGGTTCGCGCAGTTCGGCAACCTCGCCATCGCGGTGAACGGCATCGACGCGCCGCAGAAGTTCGACCTCGCGGTCGGCAGCAACTTTACCGCGCTTGGCGGCACGCCGCCCTTCGGCCCTCCACCCGTCGGCACCTACATCACCACGGTCCGCGACTTCCTGCTGATGGGCAACATCGGCTCGACGCCGCAGCGCATCCAGTGGTCGGGGCTGAACAACGCCGAGATCTGGGGCTCGATCGCGGCCAACCTGGCCGACTTCCAGGACCTGCCCGACGGCGGCAACGTCACCGGCCTTCTAGGCGGCGAGATCGGCCTGGTGTTCCAGGAGACCAGCGTGCGGCGGCTCAGCTACGAGGGCTCGCCGACCGTCTTTCGCATCGACAAGATCGCCAACGATCTCGGCTGCAGCGTGCCGGGCAGCGTGGCGGGCGTGCTCGACCTTGCCTTCTTTCTGCACAAGTCCGGCTTCCACATGGTGCAGGGCGGCCAGTCGCTGCAGGCGATCGGCCGCGGCAAGGTCGACCGCACCTTCTGGGCGGAGTTCGACGAGACCAACCAGTTCCGCTGCTCGTCGGCGATCGATCCGGTGCGCGGTCTGTACGTGTTCGCCTATCCGGCCAACGGCAGCGGCGGGGTGCCGAGCCGGCTCTTGATCTACAACTGGCGCTCAGGCCGCTGGTCGCGCGCGCAAGTGAATTGCGAGCTGCTGTTCGGCGGCGTCAGCCAGCAAGGCTATACGCTCGACCAGCTCGACGCCTTCGGCACGCTCGACACGCTGCCCTATTCGCTCGACTCCTCGTACTGGACCGGCACCGTCTCGCTGCTGCTGTTCGGCTTCGACACCAACCACATGAGCGGCTCGTTCTCCGGCAGCACGCTGCCGGCCACGGTGGAGACCGCCGAATTCAGTCCGAGCCAGGGTACGCGCGCGGTGGTGCGCGGCTGCCGGCCCTTGATCGACGGCGGCTCGCCGCAGATCCAGCTCGGCGCGCGCGAGACGCAGCAGGCCGCGGTGACCTACGGCCCGCCGGTCGGCCTGACGCCGGCCGGCCTGGCGCCGGTGCTGCAAAGCGGCCGCTACTTTCGCGTGCGCGCGACCATGAATGGCGGCGACAGCTGGAGCAACCTGCAGGGCATCGACGACCTCGACGCCCGGCCGGCCGGTGCGCAATGACGACGGCGACGCAGGGGCTGCCCGCTCTGGCACCGAATGCCGACAGGCGGTCGATCACCGAGCGCGTGAACGTGCTCGGCCGCGACTACAACGGGCGCCGCGGCAACACGATCGCCAT
>JAFAKN010000140.1 GCA_019235415.1 Alphaproteobacteria bacterium | reverse complement strand
GATCGCGCGCACCAGCTGCTCGAACTGGCTGGTGGCGCAGGCGTCGATCGTCCAGTGCCCTGAATTGTGCGGCCTGGGCGCCATCTCGTTGGCGAGCACCTGGCCCTCCTTGGTGACGAACATTTCCAGCGCCACGAGCCCCACCAGATCGAGGCCCTGGGCCAGCGCCATGCCGATGCGCTCGGCCATGCCCAAAACGTCGGATGGGAGACCCGACGGCACCGTGGTGGTCCGCAGGATGCCGCCCTGGTGGTCGTTCAGCCCGATCGGGAAGCAGCGCGCGACGCCATCGAGGCCGCGCGCGACGATAACCGAGATCTCGCAGGCAAAGTCGACCAGCGCTTCGAGAATGCACTCGCGCCGGCCGAGCTCCTGCCAAGCCGCCGCGAGTCTCTCGCCGTCGGCGACTCGGATCTGTCCCTTGCCGTCGTACCCTTCGGTGCAGGTTTTCAGGATGCCGGGCAGGGCGCGGGCGCGAGCCACATCGGCATCGCTGCGGATCGCCTCGTGTCGCGTGGTGCCGATTCCCAGGCTCGCGAAGAACTGCTTCTCACGCAGGCGATGTTGGGCGATGTGGATCGGCTTGATGCCGGGCCGCACCGGCTTCAGCCGCTGGCAGGCGCCTACGGCAGCCTCAGGCACGTTCTCGAACTCGTAGGTGACGACGTCGACGTCCGTCGCGAAGCGGGCGAGCGCTGCCTCGTCGTCGTAGGCTGCGCTCACATGCCCGGCCGCGACGTCAGCGGCGATGGCGTGCCGCTCGGGCGAGTAGACGACGCACCGGTAGCCCAGCCGGGCCGCGGCCAGCGCCGTCATGCGGCCGAGCTGCCCTCCACCCAGAATGCCGATGGTCGAGCCCGGTGCGATCGGAGCGGCGTTCATCTAGCGGTGGGCATCTAGCGATGGGCGGATGCAGGCTCATCTGTCGGCTCGAGCGCCACAGCCTCGGTTTGCCGCGCTCGCCAGCGCTCGACCGCGGCCATGATCTTGCTGTCGTCAAGGCCGACGATGCTGGCGGCCAGCAACGCGGCGTTGACGGCCCCGGCGCGACCAATGGCGAGCGTGCCTACCGGGATTCCCGCGGGCATCTGGACAATGGAAAGAAGACTGTCCTGGCCCTTCAGCGCGGCGCTCTCGATCGGCACGCCCAGCACCGGCAGGGGCGTCATCGCAGCCGTCATGCCAGGGAGATGCGCAGCGCCCCCGGCGCCGGCCACGATCACCTTGAGGCCGCGGCCCTTGGCGGAGGCGGCGTAGTCCATCATGCGCTGCGGCGTGCGATGGGCCGAGACGATGCGCGCCTCGAACGGCACGCCGAGCGCCTGCAGCGTCTCGGCGGCATGGTGCATGGTCGCCCAGTCCGATTGGCTGCCCATGATCAGGCCGACCAGCGGACGGCGCGTGGCTGCGGATTTTGCCATGAAGACTCGTTCTCAGGCGATGATATCGGGAATGAGCTGGCTTTCCAGCTTGAGGATCTGGTCCTTGAGCCCGAGCTTGCGCTTCTTCAGGCGCTGCAGCTGCAGCTGGTCGAATGGCGGCTTCTCGAGCAGCCGCTCGATGACCTCGTCAAGGTCGCGATGCTCGCTTTTCAACGCTTCCAGCTTGATCCTGATCGCCTCCATGTCGATCGGATCCGGTGGGTTGCTCATGCTCCGGCGCCCTCGGGCTAAAGCACGTCTAGCCATGCAGCCCCCGGCCGTGTACGCCTTCGTCCGCCCGAAGGGAAGCGCCCAACGGAAGCAGGCGTGTCGGATTTTCTCCCCCATCCGTTCTGGAATTTTTCCCTCGAGCTTTACGCCGGCGACGGGGTCGCGGAGGCATGCCTCGACCTTCAGGAGCGGCGCGGCTGCGATGTCAACGTCCTGTTGTTCTGCTGCTGGCTTGGGGCAACGGGACGGCCGACGCTCACGGCCGATCGGCTGCGCACCATTCTCAAGGCGAGCGATCAGTGGCAGGCCAGCATCGTGCGGCCGCTGCGCTTGGTGCGGCGGCTGTTGAAGGATCAGCCATGGTCGGCGGCCCTGCCCGAGACAGTCGATGCCGTGCGCCGCCGCGTGGCGGAGGCCGAGCTCGCCGCCGAGCATGCCGAACAGCTGAAGCTCGCCGGCCTGCACGCGCCGTCGGCCGATCGCGATCGGCCGATCGAAAAGCGCCTGCGGGCCGCGGTCGGCAACCTTGGCGTCTATGCCGTCTGCCTCGGCGTCGTGCCGGATGGCAAGGATCGCGCGGCGGTGGCGACCCTCATGCGGGGAACGTTTCCCACGTTGCTGCCTGACGAGATCGCGCGCGTGGTGGGCGTCGCGGGCGGCTCGCCTACCGCCAGCGCTTGACGATGCCGCAGTCGAGATCGAACAGGTCGAGGATCCGGCCAAGCGTATGGTCGATCATGTCGCCGAGCGTCTGCGGGCGATTGTAGAAAGCCGGCACCGGCGGGGCGATCACCGCGCCGGCCTCGGCGAGCCGCGTCATGTTGCGCAGGTGAATGGCGTGCAACGGCGTCTCGCGCGGCAGCAGCACCAACCTGCGGCGCTCCTTCAGCGCGACGTCGGCGGCACGGGTCAGCAGGTTGGAGCTGATGCCGTTGGCGACCTCGCCCAGGCTGCGCATCGAGCAGGGCGCCACGATCATCCCGAGCGTGCGGAACGAACCGCTCGAGACGGAAGCCGCGAGATCGTCAATGCGATGGACCTTGTCGGCCAGGGCCTGAACGTCGGCCACCTTGAGTGACGTCTCATGCGCCAAGGCGACTTCTGCGGTGCGGGTCATGACCAGATGGGTCTCGACCGGAAGGTCCTTCAGCAGCTCGAGCAGGCGCACGCCGTAGATCACGCCGGAGGCGCCGGAAATGCCCACGACAAGGCGGTCCGGCGGCCGAATTGGGTCAGACATGCGGACTATTCTACCGGGTTATGCACACCCGGTGGATAGCTGCGATTCGGACGTGACTCCATGCAACGGAGGAGTCACATTTTGGTGGTCCGCAACTAGCCCGGAGGTCGCCCGTGAGCACAGTGGACCACATCGAAGCGCTCAAGGCCAAGCATGCTATCCTTGAGCAAGCGATTGACGAGGAAAACCTGCGGCCGCATCCCGACGACGATGCGATCTGCAGCCTCAAGAAGCGCAAGCTACAAATAAAGGACGAGATCGCCCGACTTACGGCGAGCACCCGGCACTAACCAAAATCCGCCCGCTCGGTGCAGGCCCGGCGGGTCACCGCGCCGGCGGCGGTGCACGCCACCGCCCCGGTGCGCTCCCGGTGTGGGTCATCGCCCGGTGTGCGTCATCCGCCCGGTGCGCGTCATCGCCCCGTGCTCAGTTCAACTTGTGCAGATTGACGGTCCAGGAAACCGGGCCATAGGCGCCCTGCGACGCGCCGCTGCACTGCGCCACGTCGTCAGCGCCACGCCGGCACACGAGCTGGTCGGCGTACCAATGCGAGCCGTCGTTGCAGGTCGTATCGGTGTCGCGCATGCGCAGCACCGCGCCCTCGAAGCGGGCCTGCGCGCGCGTGCGGCAGGCGGTGCGGCCGCGCCGCCATTCGAGCTGGCCGTTGCCGCTGGCGTCGAAACAGTAGGACGAGATGCCAGGCTGCATCTGGGCCAGCTCGTGCCGGAAGGGGTCGGTGCGCCAGCAGCCCGTCATGAAGGAATAATCGTTGGTCGGCGCGGGCAGGCGCAGGCGATTGTCGTTGGGATTGCGCAGCGGCGGAGCAGGCGGCGTCGGTAGCGGCGCGGGCTTGGGCTGCGCCAGCGCGACCTGCGGCGGCGGCTTGGGGGGCTCCTTGGGCGGCTCCTTCGGCACTTCCACCGGCTTGCATTCGGCGATGCGCTTCCTCAGCTCGGCCTCGATCAGCGACAGCTCGACCTTGAGCACGCGGGCGCGCGATTCCTCGGTGGAGAAGGCCGCCTTCAAGGCCGGCAGCGGATCGGGCGGCGGGTCGGGCGCCGGTGGCGCGGGAGGGCCTTCGCGCGTGGCCAGGGCCAGGCCGGGCGGGCTCGGCAGCAGCTCGCGCAGCAGCCAGGCGGCGCCGAGCAGAAGCAGCAGCAGCGGCAGGGCGAGTATCAGGGTGCGCGCCCAGGGAATCACGCGGACCGGTGGCCGCACGAAGGGCTGCGGCTCGAGGACAGCTGGCCCGAGGCGTGGCGGCTCGAGCACCGGCTGGTGTTGCGGCACGGTTGGCAGGACTGCCGGAAGCAGGGCGTTGGCTGCGTCCTTCTCGTAGCCCCAGCAGACGATGCACGGCCGCTCGCCCACCAAGAAGATGAACGATTCCGCAGGGGCACGCGCGGCCAGTTGCAGCGACAGTCCGACGATGCCCATTTCTTCCTTGGGCCCGGCGGTCGCCAGCGTGTCGCCCAGCCGCCGGATATCGCCGAGTTTGCGCTCGACCTCGTCCAGGACGGCTTGCTTCTGCTCCGCCGGCAGCGCCGACAGCGGCTGCACCGGCCCGGCGGCGTCGGCGTACCAGTCGATCGCCTTGCCGTCCTCGTGCAGCTGCGGCTCGGCCAGAAGATCGGCCGCCGTATCGCCCAGCCGGCGGCGCACGACCCGCCGCAGCTGCGGCGCCGCATTGTGCAACGGCTCGCCGCGCACGCCCAAAGGACGCACGCCGCTGCGCGTGGTGATGATCAGCGTGGTACCGCCCGCCATCTCGCCGACAAAATAACCGGTTGATTATGGCCGCGCGATGGTCCGCGGTGAAAGGGCGCCTCGTTCATGTGAAGCGCGAACCTTCCGGTCCGCTCCATTTGTCATCCCGAGCGCAGCGAGGGATCCTTCGGCAGCAGGAAGGATCCCTCGGCCTGTCGGCCTCGGGATGACAGTTGAGCGGACCAGGGAGGTGCGCGCCCCACATGACGGTCCTCCTACACGTCCTTGGCCCAATCGCGCAGGACGAATTTCTGCACCTTGCCTGTCGAGGTCATGGGCAGCTCGCGGAACACGACGTAGCGCGGGCATTTGTAGGAGGCGAGGTGGGCGCGGCAGTGGGCGATGATGTCGTCGGGCGTGGCCGATGCGCCGGGCTTCAGCACCACGAAGGCGCACGGCGTCTCGCCCCATTTCTCGTCCGGCTTGGCCACCACGGCGACGTTGGCGACGGCGGGATGCTCGATGATCACGCCCTCGACCTCGATGGTCGAGATGTTCTCGCCACCCGAGATGATGATATCCTTCGACCGGTCGCGCAGCTCGACGTAGCCGTCCTTGTGCAGCACGCCGAGGTCGCCGGAATGGAACCAGCCGCCCTCGAACGCCTCCTTGGTCGCCCGCGGGTTCTTCAGGTAGCCCTTCATGGTAAGATTGCCGCGGAACATCACCTCGCCCATGGTCACGCCGTCGCGCGGCACCTCGGTCATGGTGGCGGGATCCATCACCGTGACGGCATCCTCGGCGGCATAACGCACGCCCTGCCGCGCCTTGAGCTGGGCGCGCTGGTGCGACGGCAGCGAATCCCATTCGGCGTGCCACGAGCAGATGGTGGCCGGGCCGTAGACCTCGGTCAGGCCGTAGACGTGGGTCACGCGGAAGTTCTCTTTCTCCAGCGCCTCCAGCACCGCTGCCGGCGGCGGCGCGGCTGCCGTCATGAACTCGACCTTTCGCGTGAGCGGCCGGCGCTCCTCGTCGCTGGCGCCGATGATGAACTGCATGATGATCGGCGCGCCGCACATGTGGCTGACGCCATGGTCGGCCAGAGCACCGTAGATCGCGCCCGCGCTGACGCGGCGCAGACAGACCGACGTGCCGGCCACCAGCGCCAAGGTCCAGGGGAAGCACCAGCCGTTGCAATGGAACATCGGCAGGGTCCAGAGGTACGTCGGGTGCTGGCCCATGCCCCACTGCGTGGCGTTGCCGTAGGCCGACAGCGTGGCGCCGCGGTGGCTGTAGACGACCCCCTTGGGATTGCCGGTGGTACCCGACGTGTAGTTGAGCGAGATGGCGTTCCATTCATCCGAAGGGTACTCCCAGGCGTAGTCGGAATCGCCGGTCGCTAAAAACTCCTCGTAGGTCGTGTCGCCGATCTGCGCACGGTCCTCGCACAGCGGATCGTCGATATCGACCACCAGCGGTTGGACCTTGGCGATCGCCAGTGCCTCGGTCATGACGCGATGGAACTCGCGGTCGACCAGCAGGACCTTGGTTTCGCTGTGGTCGAGGATGAAGGCAATCATCGCCGCGTCGAGCCGCGTGTTCAGCGAATTCAGCACGCCACCGGTCATCGGCACCGCGAAATGCGCCTCGTACATCTCGGGGATGTTGGGCGCCATGATCGCCACCGTGTCGCCCACGCCGATGCCGACCTTCTCCAGCGCCGAGGCGAGCTTCTTGCAGCGGCCATAGGTCTCGGCCCAGCTTTGCCGCCGCTCGCCGTGGAGCAGCGCCGGATAGTCGGGATAGACGCTGGCGCTGCGCTCGAGGAATTGCAGCGGCGTGAGCGCCGCGAAGTTCGCCGCCGTCTTGTCGAGGTCGCGCTCGTAGATGTTGTGCGACGGCGCCGCCACCTTGTGCGGCGCGGGACGCGGTGCAGGCAGACGGGCCACCGAGGGACGCGACTTCACCGGCCGGCGCAGCGCCGGCGCCGCGACCGGCTTGACGGCGATGGTCTTCTTGTTCGCGACCGACTTCGCCTTGCCGGTGGCTTTACCCGTGGTCTTGCCCGTGGCTTTGCGTGCCGCCGACTTCTTGCCCTTCCCGATCTTTTGCGAACCAGGTGGCTTTCCCGCTCCCTTGCCGCCTTTCTTCGATTTGCCCTTTGCCATGCGCTCATTCCCGCTGCCGGAAGAGACCGACACTTTCACACGAACGAACGACCTCACTCCAGTTTGATGTCAAGCTCGTTGATCAAGCCGGCAAAAAACGCCTTTTCGTACGGCCACAAGTGAATGCGATGGGGCTGGCGCAGCGGGAAGCGCGACGAAAAAGGTGCGGTGCGGGGACGACGGTCCAGCTTTTCAATCCGCAGCGACGTTGACGATATCGGGAACGACCTCCCGCCCGAACGGTCCTTCGACGATGTCACCGGGCCGAATGTAGTCGTAATCGACATGGGAGTAGCGGCTGCCGTCCCAGCGGCAGCGCCTCTGACCCGTCACCCGGTTCTCATAGTACGTCCAAGACCCGTCCTTGCGGACGAGTGACCATGAGAACAGCGCACGGAGCCAACGAACACCAAGGTCCATCTAGTCGATCCCACACTCTACAAGGCCGGCCCTTTACACGCGGTGCGAACGGTACCCCTACCATCCACGCCGCGACCGGCGTTATGTCCCAGGGACAATACTACTAAATATGATAGGGGATTGCTCCTGCTGTAGCCGAGGCGGGAT
The DNA here is from genome assembly GCA_019235415.1 of Alphaproteobacteria bacterium. GTDB lineage: Bacteria > Pseudomonadota > Alphaproteobacteria > Reyranellales > Reyranellaceae > Reyranella. Next base: position 3,374 of record JAFAKN010000140.1, on the reverse strand, counting down.
GCCGCAGTCTGCACCGGCAGTGAATCGACCTTTCAGGATACGGAAAGCGTACCGCAAAGATCCTTGAAGGCCGCCCCATCAGCGACAACGCGTGGCACCTTGTTTTGCGCTCCGAGCTTGCCGCGCGCCTTCATCCATGCGGCGAAGCTGCCGGGCGCAACCGCCTTGGCGCGTGGTGGGTCCATGCCGAAGTCGCCCTTGCGATGCTCGGCATAGTCGGCATTCGCCGCCGCGAGCCGCGAATCCACGGTATGGCAGAACGCCGCCAGCTGCTGCGCCGACACGCTCGGCTGGAACTCGACGAGATAGAGGTGATGCCCACGGCCCTGGAAGACGGGACCGACGGTATAGTCGATCACGTGTCCGCCGATGGCCTCGGCGGCGGCGGCGACAGCGCGGTCGATCTGCTCGCCGGTAAGATGCTCGCCGAAGGCCGACAGCCCGTACGAGGAGCGGCCGGTGACGAACAGGCGCGGCGGATGCAGGTCGATGAACCGCACCGTGTCGCCCAGGATGTAGGACCATAGCCCGGCGCAGCTGGTCACGACGACGGCGTAGTCGAGGTCGATCTCGGCCGTCCCGAGCCAGTGCCGCGTCGGCCGTGCGCTCGCGAGCTCGTCCGTCGGCACGAACTCAAAGAACAGGCCGTTGTCCGCCAGCAGCCGAAGGCCCTCGTCCGGCCCGCGGTCGGCGATGGCAACGAAGCCTTCGCTGGCCGGGTAGACCTCGCGGGCCTCGGCGTGGCTGCCGGCTAAAAGCTCGGCGAAGCGCGAGCGGTAGGGCGCGAACGACACACCGCCGTGCACCAGCATCTCGAGATGCGGGTACCACGTCCCGAGCGGCCGCGCGTCGGCCGGCGCGAGACGCTGCAGCTCCTCGAAGAACAGCAGCATCCAGCTCGGCGTGCCGGACATGCTGCGGATGTCCTCCTGCAGCGACTGGCGGGCCAGCAATCGCGTCTTGGTTTCCCAGTCCGCCAGCTCGGCCAACGGGCCGTTCGGAAAGAAGCGAGGGCGCGCCCACCACGGCACGCGCCCGGCAGCGAGCCCGCTCAGGTCGCCGGCCAGGATGCCCGGCGCCAGCGGTTTCAGCGCCGCGCTACCGCCTAGCATGAAGTTGCGGCCGCCGAAGATGCGGCTCCGTGGCCGGTTGGCGACGTGATGCACCAGGAGATCGATCGCCGCGCGCTCGTTCGCCTTGACCATCGCCTGCGACACCGGGATGTGCTTGGTGACGCCGCTGCTGGTGCCCGAGGACAGCGCGAAATAGGGAATCGTGCCGGGCCAGGTGACGTCGTGCAGGCGGGGAAAGCTCGGCTGCCAGTAGGCCTGCCAGAAATCCTCGAAACGACGCAACGGCACCGCGGTCTGGTAGTCGTCGACCGAAGCCACTTTCGCGAAACCGTGGTCCCGGCCGAACCGAGTCACTGCAGCGGATCCGACGAGGCGCAGCAACTGGCGCTGCTGCTCGGCGACGGCGTCCTGGCGCGCTAACCGGCCAAGCCGCCAGCGGGCGTACATTCTCAGGAGCGGCGTCGCATCGAGCACGGCTATCTCCGCGCCGGCATCATTTGAACAACGTGCGGGAAGGCCGCGCGCACCGCCTCCGGGCGGAGCGGCAGTCGGATGTAGCGCCCTTCGCGCCACAGGCTGACCTGGTCGAGGAAGGTCGTGCTGCCGAACCAACCGTCCTGACCGCCCAGCAGCACGAAATGGTTCTCGTCCGGGTCCGCCATGTCGCAGACCTGGCGAGCGTTTGAGCCGAAGCGTACCGCGTGCCGGCCTTTGGCCAGCACGTTCGACGTCTTCATCACCGTATCGCTCGTGCCGCCGACCGGCAGGTCGAAAAAGCGATAGCGCTTGCCGCCTGGCAGCGATCCCAGGGAATGCTCCAACCGCAGTCGATGCAGCTCGCCCCAGGCCGGGATCGCGCCGCGCCGCGCCAGGCGCTTCAGCGAGGCGCGGACCAGCGGCGCGACTTGATGGCTCGGCGCTGCTTGCAGGTCGGCACAGATCAGGTCGCGCATCGCCCAGGTCGCGCGGTAGGCGGCGAGCGTGCCGCGCGGATAGAAACGGCTCGTCACGTCGTGCAGCAGCAATTCATACAGTGACGCGCCGCGCGACGTCACATCGTAGTGCCCATCCCAGCTCTCCAGCATCTGCAGCAGCTCGACCGAGCGGGCGGGCAAGCGTCGCTCCTCGCGCGCCGCTTGAGCAAGACGCTGCGCCGTCGTGTGCGAGGTTTGCGACTTCACGTCCTGCTGCAGGCGGCCGAGCATCGCGGCGTCGACCGCTGCCGCTTGCTCGACCAGCGTGCTGAGACGATCGGCACGACCCGGCGGCGAGAAGAAGCGGCCGATCATGAACTCGGCCGAGTCGTGCGATGGGCGGTCGTTGGCCGAGGCCAGCACGCCGCTCGGCGGATCGCACCAGCTCGGCAGGCGGTCGGCATGCAGGATGTCGGTCCAGGTCTTCGTGCTGGGCACGATCAGGTCGTCGACGGGCGCATGGTTGGGTACCCAGGCCGCAAGGGCGTGGCCGATGTGCCCGCCTGTATCGGCGTAGAGCATGTTGAGGCCGGGAACGGCGAAGCTTTTTAGCGCGCTCTTGAACCCGCTCCAGGTCTCAGCCGCGCTGAGGCGCAGCATGGCGGTGATCTCGTCGCTCGGGCGGTGACCCATCCAGCGCATCGCCAGCCGTCGCCCGTTCTTGAACAAGGCCGAATCCGAGATGATCGGACCGTGCTCGCACGATCGCACCGCGACCTGTCGTGGCCGGCCCCATCGCACCCGTATGGTCTCTTGGCGTGTCGTCAGCTGCGTCTCGTCGAGCTGCGAGATGTCTAAAAGTTCGCTGGCGTGGGCGTGCAGGCTGGTGCCGCTCCAGGCGATGCGCTCGCTGCGTCCCATGCCGAGGAACGGGGCGCCGGGGATCGTGAAGCCGACGGCGGCACGCTGCGGCGTGCGATAGCCCGCGATCAACCAGATGCACGGCAACGACAGGCCGAGATGTGGATCGCCTACCAGCCAGGAACGGCCGGCGCGGCTGGCCGAGATGGCCAGCGCATTGCTGCCGCTGCGGTTGTTGACGGCGGCCAGCGCCGCTGCGGCGATCGCCTCGTCCTCCGACGTCGGCTGCCGGCCGCCATGAGTGATGAGCTTGGCCCAGAGCTCCTGCCAGCCCGGCAGATCGTAGCTCTGCAGCAACCCACGCCACACCAACCACGTGTTGTCGAACGACAGCAGGCGGCCGAGCGTCAGGATATCGGCGGCCTGCCATGGCTCGCGCTTCAGGTCGAACAGGGCGAACTCGTGCGGCAGCGGCGCGTTTTCCAGGACGTGATTGATGCCGCTGGCATAGGCGTCGATCCAGGCG
>JAFAKN010000721.1 GCA_019235415.1 Alphaproteobacteria bacterium | reverse complement strand
CATGGGCGGCAACAACACCCTGCTCGGCGTGCTGCGCGACGGCGGCACGCTGTACATCGACGACGGACGGCCGACGCCCGAACTGTTCGGCCGCACCATCCGCAATCTCCGGGAGATCTCGATCACCTCGGGCGGCAACGTGCCGGCCGGGCTGCAGATGCTGGTCGAGGCGATGGAGCGCGACGATCGGCTGCGCACGACCTACTTCAAGAAGGTCCGCCGCATCGGCTATGCCGGCGCCAGCCTGCCGCGCGACACCTGGGAGCGTCTGCAGGCGCTCGCCATGCGCACCATGGGCCGCGCGCTGCCGATCACCTCGGGCTACGGCACGACCGAGACGGCGCCGGGCATCGCCACGACGCATTGGCCGAGCGAGGGCAAGGGTGAGCTCGGGCTGCCGATCCCCGGTGTGGAGGTCAAGCTGGTGCCCATCGGCGATCGCTACGAGGTGCGCGCCCGCGGCGCCAACGTGATGCCGGGTTACCTCGGCCGTCCCGACCTCACGGCCGCCGCCTTCGACGAGGAGGGCTTCTACAAGGTGGGCGATGCCGTGAAGTTCGTGGACCCCGGCGATCCGCGCAAAGGCCTGCGCTTCGCCGGGCGCCTCAACGAGAACTTCAAGCTGTTGACCGGCTCGTGGGTGCTGACGGGCGAGCTGCGCTCGCTGATCCTTGCCGCCGCGCCGTCGATCGGCGAAGCGGTCGTTGCCGGCCAGGATCGCGAGGATGTGCGGCTGCTGGTGTGGGCGGCCAGCGCGCTCAGCGCCGACCTGGCGCGACGCGGCCTCGAGGGTCCCGCCTTGGAATGCGCGCTCGCCAACCGCATCGCCAAGGAGCTGCGCGACTTCAACGTCCGCTTCCCCCACGCGACGCGCCGCGTCGCCGCCTTCGTCCTGCTCAGCGAGCCGCCGTCGCTGGGCGCCGGCGAGATCACCGACAAGGGCTACGTCAACCAGCGCCAGGTGCTGATCAACAACGCCGCCGTGGTCGACGACCTCTACGCCGCCGCGCCGTCCAACCGAGTGATCCACTGCTGACTGGAGAACATCATGCGCGATATCGGCCTGCACAATTTCCCGACCATGGAGCGGGTGATCTACGGTCGTCCCGGCGCCGAGGTGGTGGCCGAGGAAGCCGAGCGGCTGGGCGCCCGGCGCGTCCTGCTGGTGGTCAGCCGGACGCTGAACACGACCACCGACGAGATCGACAGGATCCGCACGGCGCTGGGCGCGCGCTATGCCGGCACCTTCGACGGCGTGTCGCAGCATACCAAGCGCAGCGAGGTCGTGCGCGCCGCGGCGCTCGGGCTCGAGCTGCAGGCCGACCTGGTGGTGGCCGTCGGCGGCGGCTCGGTGGTCGATGCCGGCAAGATGACCATGATGTGCATGGAGCACGGCATCACCGAGCCCGACGGGCTGAACGGCTTCGAGATCCTGATCGTCGACGGACGGCCGCCGCAACCGAGCCCGTTCCGGACGCCCAAGGCACGCCTGGTGGTCGTGCCCAGCACGCTCTCGGGCGGCGAATACAATGCCGGCTGCCTGGTCACCGACGACCGGAACGACCACAAGCACACGTTCTTCCATCCCATGATGATGCCGCGCGCGATCGTCCTCGATCCCGACCTCGCACGCCATTGCCCGATGCAGCTGTGGCTCGGCTCCGGCACGCGGGCGATGGATCACGGCATCGAGGCGATCTCTTCTACACGCGGCAATCCCCTGGTCGATGCGGTGGTGGCGCGCGGGCTGCGCCTGATGCACGACGGGCTCCTGCGAACCAAGGACCACTTCGACGATCGCAGCCTGCGCCTGCAATGCCAGTTCGGCTCCTGGCTGTCGGCCTACGGCCTGCAGAGCCGCGTGCCGATGGGCGCCAGCCATGCGATCGGCCACGTGCTGGGCGGCACCTGCCATGTGCCGCACTTTCTCTGCACGCCGGTGATGATGCCGAGCGTCATGCGCTGGAACGCGCCCGTGGCCAAGGACGCGCAAGCCGAGATCGCCGAGGCGTTGCGTGCCCCGGGCGCGCCGGGCGGCGATGCTTTCGAGGCGTTCGTCACCAAGCTCGGCCTGCCCACGCGGCTCTCCGCCGTCGGCGTCGGCCGCGATCAGTTCCAGAAGGTCGGCGAGCTCACCATGACGGAGATCTTTGCCCGCACGAATCCCCGCCCCATCAAAGGACCGCCGGACGTCGTCGAGATCCTCGAGCTGGCCGCCTGAAGTCAAGGCTATTCGGCCGCCTGCGCCTTGGCTTTCGCCTGCTCGTAGCGCTCGATCTCGCCCAGCACCGCCTGCTTGGATTCCTCGCCGGCGGTCTGGTGCTTGGCCTTGGCGTCGTCGTAGCTCGCCACGCGCAGCGTGTTCGACCGGCGCTGGAAGTGCGGATGGACGTAGCGCGCCATCAGCTCGTAGCTGCGCCTGGTGGCCTCCCAGTCGGCCCAGTTGTGCGCCAGCAGCAGCACGGCGCCGAAGCCGCCGTTCGAGCCCAGCCACAGCCGCTCGAAGTGCCTTATGCAGTCGTCGGGCGTGCCGATGCAGGCAAGGCCGCTGCTGGTGAGATACTCGGCGGGATCGGCGATGTCGGGCGGGATGATCGGGAAGGTGGCGACGTCGGTGAAGTAGCGGTTGAAGTCGGCCAGCCCGTAGGCCATGTCGGCGCGCGCCTTCTCGCGCGTCTCGGCGACATGCGCGAAGGTGACGATGCGCCACTTGGAGCGGTCGGTCGTCTTGCCCGCCTTGGCCGCGGCTTCCTCGTGGATCGCCCAGTTCTTG
>JAFAKN010000594.1 GCA_019235415.1 Alphaproteobacteria bacterium | reverse complement strand
ATCCCGGCGCCTTCACCGTATGCTGCCATTCGGGCGTGACGCTCGCGGCCAACCATGCGCTCACCATCGCGCCGATGATCGCCCGCGGCGCGCTCGACAAGGCGCTGGTCGCTCCCTTCAGCGCGCGGAGGTTCCATGTTCAAGAGGTTGGTTGAGGGCGGCACCGCCGTCACCCTCACCGTCGACGGCACGCCGGTCGAGGCGCGCGCCGGCGACAGCGTCGCGGCCGCGCTGCTGGCGGCCGGCATCGGCCACTGCCGCACCACGCCGGTCACCGGCGCGCCGCGTGCGCCTTACTGCCTGATGGGAGTCTGCTTCGACTGCCTGGTGACCATCGACGGCGTCGGCAGCCGCCAGGCCTGCCTGGTGCCGGTGCGCGACGGCATGACGGTGGAGAGCCAGCAGGGCAAGCGCGAGGCCGGGCGATGAGGCCGGCTGACGGAACGCGCACCCCTGTCATCCCGAGCGAAGCGAGGGACCTTTCTGGCGCCCTAAAGGCCCCTCGCTGCGCTCGGGGTGACAGTCTTGCTCGGACCATCATGTCATGAACGCCGCAGACCTCGCCTCCACCTACGACCTCGTCGTCATCGGCGGCGGGCCGGCGGGTCTTGCCGCCGCTGCCGTCGCCGCCCGCGCCGGCCTCTCCACCGTGCTGTTCGACGAGAACCCCGGCGTCGGCGGCCAGATCTACCGCGCCATCGCCAGCACGCCTTTGAAGGACCGCGCGATCCTGGGCGACGACTACTGGGCGGGCGAAGCGCTGGCCGCGGAGGCCGGGGCAAGCGGCGCGCTCATCGTCACCGGCGCCACCGTCTGGAGCCTCGATCCGGGCCTCGGCGTCGGCGTGTCGATCGCCGGCGCCGCCCGCCTGATCCAGGCGCGCCGCATCATCATCGCCACCGGTTCGCTCGAGCGGCCGTTCCCCATCGACGGCTGGACCTTGCCCGGCGTCATGACGGCCGGCGCCGCCCAGACCGCGCTGAAGGCGCAGGGCCTGGTGCCCGACGGCTGCACCACGGTGCTGGCCGGGACGGGACCGTTGTTGTGGCTGCTCGCGGCGCAGATCGTGCGCGCCGGCGGCAAGCTCGACATGCTGCTCGACGCCACGCCGGGCGCCAACTGGCAGCGTGCCGCGATCCATCTGCCCGACTTCGTGCTGTCGCCCTATTTCAGCAAGGGGATGAGCCTGCTGCAGGAGGTCCGCGGGCGCGTGCCGGTCGTCCGCGTCGACGGACTGAAGGCCGTGGGCGAGGACCGGCTGCGCGAGGTGGTGTACCGGGCAAAGGGCCGCGAGCACCGCCTGGCCGCCGACCTGCTGCTGCTGCACCAAGGGGTCGTGCCCAACGTAAACCTCGCGTTGGCGGCCGGCGTGACGCACCGCTGGAACGAGCGCCAGCTCTGCTTCGAGCCCGTGGTCGACGCCGACTTCGCGACGTCGGTGCCGGGCATCGCGGTTGCCGGCGACGGCGCCGGCATCGCCGGCGGCGCAGTGGCAGCCGAGCGCGGCCGGCTCGCCGCCATCGCCGCGGTCCGAGCCCTCGATCCAAGTGCGCGCGTGCCCGATGCGCAGCCGATCCGCCAGCGCCTGCAGCGCGAGGAGCGGGGACGCGCGTTCCTGGATTGGCTCTACCGGCCGCACGACGCGCTGCGGCGGCCGAACGGCGATACCTTGGTCTGCCGTTGCGAGGAGGTGACGGCCAGGCAGGTGCGCGACACGGCGCGGCTCGGTTGCGAGGGCCCCAACCAGATGAAGGCCTTCCTGCGCTGCGGCATGGGGCCGTGCCAGGGCCGGCTGTGCGGGCTCACGGTCACCGAGCTGATCGCCGCCGAGCGCGGCACGACGCCCGAGGCTGTCGGCTACTATCGCCTGCGCCCGCCGGTGAAGCCGATCACGCTCGGCGAGCTCGCCTCGCTGCCCAAGAGCGAGGCCGAGCGCAAAGCCGTGGAGCGGTAGATGGTTCTTCATGTGGAGCGCGGACCTCCTGGTCCGCTCATCGTCATGAGGCGGACCAGGAGGTCCGCGCTCCAATGACGCGCACCGCAGACGTCGTCGTGATCGGCGGCGGCATCCATGGCTGCTCGACCGCGCTGCACCTGGCATTGCGCGGGCTGAAGCCGATCCTGGTCGAGAAGGACTACGCCGGCCGCCACGCCTCGGGCGTCAATGCCGGCGGCGTGCGCCAGCTCGCGCGCCACGTCGCCGAGATCCCGCTGTCGATCGCCTCGATGGCGCTGTGGGAAAGGATCGAGGAGCTGGTCGGCGACGATTGCGGCTTTGCAAGCCATGGCACGGTCCTGGTCGCCGAAAGCGAGGAGGAGCTCGCCGGCTTTCGCGCGCGTGTCGAGGACCTGCGGCTCAAAGGGTTCACGCACGAGGAGCTGCTCGACCGCCGCGAGCTGAAAGAGCTCGTGCCGGCGGTGTCGGACCACTGCCCGGGCGGTGTGGTGTCGCGCCGTGACGGTGCCGCCGATCCGTTCCGCACCACGCAAGCCTTCCGCCGGCGCGCGGTCGAAAAGGGCGCCGAGATCATCGAAGGCGTGCGGGTTAGCGGGCTGGCGCGGTCAGGGAGCGCGTGGCGCGTCGAGACCAGCGACGGGCCGATCGAGGCGCCCAAGGTCGTGAACGCGGCCGGCGCGTGGGCCGACCGTATCGCGGCGCAGCTCGGCGAGCCGGTGCCGCTCGAGGTCATCGCGCCGATGCTGATGGTCACCAGCCGGCTGCCTGAATTCATCGCGCCGGTGGTGATCCTGCGCAGCCGCAAGCTCTCCTTCAAGCAGCTGGGCAACGGCACGGTGGTGATCGGCGGCGGCCATCTCGCCGAGCCCCATCGCGACGAGAACCGCACGGTGCTCGACTGGCCGAAGCTCGCCATCAGCGCTCGTACCGTGTGGGAGCTGTTTCCCGTCATGCGCGAGGCCACCATCGTGCGGGCCTGGGCGGGGATCGAGGCGAGCATGCCGGACGAGATTCCCGTCGTCGGCCTCAGCACGACGTCGGAGGGCGTGTTCCATCAGTTCGGCTTCTGCGGCCACGGCTTCCAGCTCGGCCCCGCGACCGGTGCGGTGATGGCCGAGCTGGTCGCGACGGGGTCGACGAACACACCCATCGATGGATTGGGTATCGCCCGCTTTCTTCCGGACCGTGCGCGTCCCGCGCGCTCATGATGCGCGCGGGACGCGCGCGGTCCAGCAGACTAGACCCGCCGCCAGTCGTAACCGAGGCGCGGGAAGTGCACGGCCACGTGGCCCACGTCGGGATCCTCGCGGACGAGCGCGATCTCGTGCGCGTCGATGAAGGAGACATCGCCTTCGACCCAGTCGCGCGCGTTGTCGCCTGGCCGCACACGGGCCCGCTCGCCCGGCCGCGGATCGCCCTCCTGCGGTTCCGATTTGCGCGGCGCCGCGGGCTGCGCATCGCGCGCCTCTGCGAGCGCCGAAGCCGCGTCGATGTCCGTCCGCCGCCCATGCCCGATCGCCGCCATGCGGTCGCGCCAGGCGAGCAGATGCCGATAGGGCTCCAGCACGTGCCGGCAGTCGATGTGACGGCCCCTGAAGAACCACACGACGTGATAGGCCGAGAAGTCGGCGATGCACGGAGCGTCGCCCAGCAGATACGGCCGCTCGTCCTTCAGCATGTCGGCGAGCCAGGCGATCTGCGGGCGCACCAGATGCAGGTTGCGCGTCGCCGCTTTGCGCACCGCCTCGAGCGACGGCGGCGGCAGGCCGTGCAGGCGGGCGCGATCCTCGTGCAGGCCGGCCGGCATGTGCTCGGCGTTGACGCCCGAGACATAGAGCGCCACCGGCCGCATCAGCTGGTGCTCGGCCCACCAGGCGATCGCCTGTGCGGCGCCGAGGGTCGCCGCCGGAAAGAGAGTAGGCGAGGGCACGCGCCGCTCGAGCTCGCGGGCGATCAATCGCGTATCGCACCACAGGTCGGCGCCGTCCTGCAGCACGGGAATGCGGCGGTAGCCGCCGGTCAGCGGCACCAGGTCGGGCTTGGGCAGGATCGGCGGCTGCTCCACGCCGCGCCACGCCAGGTCCTTGAAGCCCAGCATCAGGCGCGCCTTCTCGGCGAAGTTGGAGAAGTCGTAGTGGTGCAGGATGAGATTGGTCACGCGCCCGGACTGGTAGACAGCTTTCAGGCTGCCTTCAGCACGCCGGCGTCGTCCTCGACGGCAAGCGGCTGCCAATTGCGCGACATGACCCAGTCGGGCCGCGGGCTCGCGCCGAGCTGCGGCTTGTTGGCGACCGTGTTGCACGACACGTAGATGTGCCAGCGGTCGTCCGCCGAGAGATTGTGGCCCGACGCGTGCAGCACGTTGCAATGGAACAGCACGCCGGTGCCGGCGCGCGCCGTGATCGCCACCGGCTCCGGCGAGCTTTTGAGCACCTCGATGATGCGCGGCTTGGGAATCGCCCAGAACTTGTAGGAGGTCGATTCGTCGTAGAACGGCTCGAGGCGGCCGAGCTTGTGGCTGCCCGGGATGAGGTAGAGCGCGCCGCCCATTTCGGTCGTGTCGGTCATCATCAGGTTGAAGGTCGCCATGTCGGGCCGCGCGCAGCCGTCGCGCATCCACGAGCCGTAGTCCTGGTGCCACTGCCACACGGTGCCCTCGATCGCCGGCTTGGTGTTGATCTTGGTGTGATAGACGTAGACGGCGTCGTCCTTCAGGACCTGCTGCACCGGCCGCAGCAGGCGCGGCGTGTGGACCAACGCGCGGAACGGCCGGGAGCGCGTCGGCCCGTCGTTCTCGTGGACGCGGAAGATCGTCCGCACCCCGCCGGTATGCTCGCGCACCACCTCGTCGGCCTGCACCTGGCTCAGCCGCGCCACCTCGCGGCGCAGCACCGCCACCTCGTTGCGCGAGAAGAGATCGGGAAAGACCAGGTATCCGTCGCGATCGAACTGCTCGAGCTGCTGGGCGCTGAGCTCCATGGCATCGGCTCCTTGGCTTCACGAAAGTAGAGCGTGGTGACCTTTAACTCCGTCATCCCGACCGGAGCGCCCCTCGACTTCGCTCGGGATAAACTCCGCGCGAAGTGGAGGGACCTTTCATATTCCGGCGACGCCAAGAAAGGTCCCTCCACTAGGCCTCGCTGCGCGAGGCTTCGGTCGGGATGACGAATGAATTCGACCCATCACCTTCCCGCTTACACGTCCATCACGTAATAGACCTTCTTCTCGCGCCGCATGCCGAGACGGTCGTAGAACTTCTGCGCACCGGTATTGTGCTCGCCGGTGGTCCACAGCACGCGGGTGTCGCCGCGCTTGCGTGCCAGCCCGCGGATCGCCTCGATCAGCTTCTCGCCGACGCCCTGCGAGCGCGCGCTGTCGGCGACATAGAGCTCCTTGAGATACAGGCCGTGCGTGAGCCGAGGACCCGGGAAGTAAGGGTTGAGGATGGCGAAGCCGAAAAGCTTGCCGTCCCGCTCGGCCACCAGGCAGAGCGTGCCGCCCGACGGCTGGCCGAGCAGCCACTCCGCTCCGGCCACCCCGGCACCCGCCGTCACCTCGGTGCCGTAGTGCCGCTCGTGATCCTCCAAAAGCCGGGCGAGCTCGGCCTCGTCGCCCTGTTTTGCGTGCCTGATCTGCATGGCGGCTGGTCTAACACCGCTGGCCCGGAGCGGCAAAGAGCGGCAAGATTGTTCCAATCACAAGGCGGCCAATCACAGGGCGGCCAATCAAAGGCTGGAGGGGAATGCGGCTGCTCGGTCTGTTGGCGGTGGGTCTCTGTCTCCTGGGTGCGCCTGTATTGGCACAGCCCCAATCCGCCGGCGCGCCCGATCCGCGGCTGATCGAGGATCTCGTGGTGGCCAACCGAGTGCTGGCCGATCTCGGTGTCGTCGACGGCTTTGGCCATGTCTCGGTGCGCCACGACAAGGATCCCAACCATTATCTCCTGGCGCGCAGCATGGCGCCGGCGCTGGTCAAGGCCGACGACATCCTGGAGTTCGACCTCGACAGCGTGCCGGTCGACGCCAAGAACCGCGCGCCCTACCTCGAGCGCTTCATTCACGGCGAGATCTACAAGGCGAGGCCCGACGTGAAGGCCGTCGTGCACAGCCATTCGGCGTCGGTCATCCCGTTCAGCGTGTCGACGACGCGGCTGCGGCCGGTCTACCACATGAGCTCGTTCCTGGGGGCCGAGGTCCAGGTGTTCGAGATCCGCGACGTGGTCGGCGACGGCAGCGATCTTTTGATCCGCAATGCAGCCCTCGGTGCCGCGCTGGCCAAGGCGCTGGGCGACCAGACGGCGGTGTTGATGCGCGGCCATGGCTCGGTGGTCGTCGGCACCTCGATCCCGCAGGTCGTGTTCCGCGCCTATTATACGGAGATGAACGCGCGGCTTCAGGCGGAAGCCATCCAGCTTGGCGCCGCGATGACCTACCTGACGCCGCAGGAGGCGGCGGCGTCAGCCAAAACGAACGATGCGCTGGTGATGCGGCCGTGGGAACTGTGGAAACGCAAGGCGATGAAATCCGAGTAGGAGCGGACGGCAAATGGAAGGCGTGGTCAACATCGAGGATCTGCGTAAGCTCGCCAAAAAGCGGCTGCCCAAGATCGCTTACGACTTCATCGAGGGCGGTACCGACGACGAGGTCGGCCTGGTCACCAACGAGCAGGCCTTCCGCAAGGCGCGCATCGTGCCGCGTTACCTGGTCGACATATCGGTGCGCGACCAGTCGACGACGCTGTTCGGACGAACCTATTCGAGCGTCATCGGCATCGCCCCCACCGGGCTCGCCGGCCTGTTCCGCCGTGGCGCCGACCTGATGCTGGCCGAGGCGGCGCGCGATGCCAACGTGCCGTTCATCATGTCGGGCGCCGCCACCGGCTCGATGGAAGCGCTGGGCAAGCTCGCCCCCGACCATGGCTGGTACCAGCTCTATTCCGCCAAGGACCAGGCCGTTTCGGAGGACCAGATCAAGCGCGCCGGCGACGCCGGGCTGAAGACGCTGGTGTTCACCGTCGACGTGCCGGAAGGCTCCAACCGCGAGCGCAACATCCGCAACGGCTTCTCGCGGCCGCTCAAGATGACCTGGAAGACCAAGCTCGATGCCTTGCGCCATCCCGTCTGGCTGATGGAGTACCTAAAGCACGGCACGCCCATGATGTACAATTGGGCCAAGTACGCCGGGCCCGACGCCACCGCCGACAAGGTGGCCGACCTCGTCTCGTACCAGAACCGCGCGCCGATGACCTGGAAGCACGTCGAGCGCTTCCGCGAGCTGTGGAAGGGCAACTTCGTCCTGAAGGGCATCATGCATCCCGACGACGCGATTCGCGCCCATTCGCTCGGCGTCGACGGCCTGATGGTGTCGAACCACGGCGCGCGCCAGCTCGACAACGCGCCCTCGCCGCTCGAAGTGCTGCCGGCGATCAACAGCGCCGTGGGCGACAAGATGACCCTGATGCTGGACGGCGGCGTGCGCCGCGGGCTCGACGCCCTGATCGCGATCTGCATGGGCGCCAAGTTCTGCTTCGTCGGCCGGCCGACGCTCTACGGCGTCACCGCCGGCGGCCTCCCGGGGGCGACCAAGGCGCTGCAAATCTTCCGCCGCGAGATCGACATCAGCATGGCGCAGATGGGCGCCCCCAAGATCGCCGACCTCGGCCCGCAGTTCCTGATGTGGGAGAACGAGGAGGACCTGCGCCGCAACCGGCGCTGAGGCCGGGCGGGCCGCCTGCGCTCCAAGAGTCCGACATGGGTCGCTTGATGAGGAGCCGCGCGTTACCGACGCTCTTCTTGTTCGGCAGCATTACGCTGTGGCTGGCTCACTGCTCTCTGTACCGCGGGTCATAGGTGCTCCTGGTGAACCAGATAAATGCGCGTCCCATCGCATTAGCGCTGCTTGCCGCGCTCATCCACGCAAGGGATGCCTGTAGTGGAACGGCGACAAGGTTAGAAGGCGCGACATCCATCAGTTCACCGTGCGACTGATCCGGCCCGGCGTAGCCAGCGAAGCGATCGTGCTATCGTGCCGAGTTGGAGGCATCAATGGACAGGACTGTAGGCGTTATTATCACGGTCGACGAGGAAGTGGCCGCGGCGCTCGCGACAGCGATTTGCTGATCCTGAGTCCGAGGCCCGGACTCCGGTCACGGCGAACGAATATCTGTCACTGACGATTCGTCCGCAGCGCGAATAGTTTTCTGGAGCCGGCGGTTTTCCGCCGCGAGGTCGACAATGGTCATCGTCGATTTCTTCCTCGGCATCGGCAGCCGCTACTCGTACCTCGCGGCGAGCCAGGTCGAGCGCATTGAGGCGACATATGGCTGCCGCTTCATCTGGAAGCCGATCGCGAGCGGCGCGTTGATGGACCGGCGCGGCGACAACCCGTTCCGCGGCGAGCCCGTGTCGGGACAGTATGACTGGGGTTATCGCGAGTACGACGCGAAGTGCTGGGCCGCCTACTACGGCATCCCGTTTCGCGAACCCGTGAAATTCCGGGTCGATCCGGTGTCGCTCGCCCTCGCTTGCCTCGCCGCCGACCGGCAGGGCGCGCTGGTGGCGTGCTGTCGGCTGCTGCAACGCCTGATCTTCATCGACGGTCGGGTGATCGACGACGGCGCCCTGCGCGGCCTCGCGGAGCAGCTCGGCCTCGACGAGCCGATGTTCGAACGGGACCGGACGGCGCCGGAGACAGGCGCGCGGCACGACGGCTTGCTCGAAGAAGCGCGTTCGCGCGGCGCCTTCGGGGTGCCGACCTTCTTCCTCGGTGCCCGGATGTTCTGGGGCAACGACCGGCTCGTGCTGCTGGAAGCGGCACTTATCGACGGTGCGATACCGCTAGCGGCGCACGTCCACACCACGTAGGGGTCTTCGACGGCGATTTTTCGGGCGATCGCTTTTACAGCCTACCTGATGTTGTAGGTCGAAGCGCGCTAAATACGAAGATATAGTATGCCAGAGGGAAGGACCCCGTCCAATGGTGCTTGATTATTCCTGACCGGAGAGGGACCGCCGCAAAGGCGCAAAGAAGAGTGACAAAGAGGGTTGCTAAAGCAACCGAGCAATGATACTTATGGAGAACAATCGGCGAACAACCCGGTCTGCTTGGCGGCCAACGAAAACGGGGTCCGGCCGTGTCGGCCGAACCCCGTCGAAACGCCTGGCAAGGGCAGGAGCTTCTAGTGCACGACCTCGAACAGGCCGGCCGCGCCCATGCCGCCGCCGATGCACATCGTCACGACGACGTTCTTGGCCTTGCGGCGGCGGCCTTCGATCAGGATATGGCCGGTGCAGCGCGCGCCGGTCATGCCGAACGGATGGCCGATCGAGATCGAGCCGCCGTTGACGTTGAGCTTCTCGTTGGGGATGCCGAGCTTGTCGCGGCAGTAGAGGACCTGGACCGCGAACGCCTCGTTCAGCTCCCAGAGGTCGATGTCGTCCATCTTGAGCCCGAAGCGCTTCAAGAGCTTGGGAATGGCGTAGACCGGGCCGATGCCCATCTCGTCGGGCTCGCAGCCGGCCACCACCAGGCCCTTGTAGATGCCGAGCGGCTTCAGCCCGCGCTTGGCGGCCTCGGCGTCGCTCATCACGACCGCGGCCGACGCCCCGTCGCTCAGTTGGCTGGCATTGCCCGCGGTGATCCACTTGTCGGGCCCCATCACCGGCTGCAGCTTGGCGAGGCCCTCGAGGGTCGTGTCGGGTCGGTTGCCTTCGTCCTTGGCCAGCGTGACCGTCTTCTTCGAGGTCTCCTGGGTGTTCTTGTCGGTGACGATCATCGTGGTCTCCATGGGCACGATCTCGTCGTCGAACTTGCCGGCCTGCTGCGCCGCCGCGGTGCGCAGCTGACTCTGCAGCGAGTATTCGTCCTGATATTCGCGGCTGATGTTGTAGCGGCCCGCCACCGTGTCCGCGGTGGTGATCATGGCGTGGTAGATGCCCGGCACGTGCTCCTGCACCCAGGGATTGACCAGGCGGTTCTTGTTGCCGCCCGGCGGGCCCTGCACCAGCGACACCGATTCGAGACCACCGGCGATCATCACCGGCACCTTGTCGACCAGCACGCGCTGGGCCGCCATCGAGATCGTCTGCAGGCCCGACGAGCAGAAGCGGTTGACGGTGACCCCCGAGACGCTGACCGGCGCGCCGGCCCGCATCGCCGCGACACGGGCGACGTTGGAGCCGGTGGTGCCTTCCGGCGCGGCGCAGCCCAGGATCACGTCCTCGACTTCGGCGAGCTCGAGCTTGGCGCGCTCGGCGGCGTGCTTGATCACGTGCGCGCCCATGTCGGCGCCGTGGGTGTCGTTGAAGACGCCGCGGAAGGCCTTGCCGATCGGCGTGCGGGCGGTGGAGACGATGACGGCATCAGCCATGGTGGTGTTCCTCCTAAGAATGCCGTCCGGTTGGCACGGCGTTGGCTTCCGATGATCCTGTCATCCCGAGCGAAGCGAGGGACCTTTGAGGCTACAGGAAAGGTCCCTCGCTGCGCTCGGGATGACAGCGGTGTTGTCCTAAACGCTAGAGAACTTCTTGTCTTCCTGCACCAGCTTCTTCAGCAAGGGCGCCGGCTCCCAGAACGGGTCGCCCGACGCGTCGCGGTACTTCAGCAGCGCATCGTGGATGGTCTTCAAGCCCACGACATTGTCGGCCCACCACATCGGGCCGCCGCGATAGACCGGCCAGCCGTAGCCGTTGACCCAGATCACGTCGATATCGAGCGCGCGCTGCGCCATGCCCTCGCTGAGGATCTTGGCGCCCTCGTTGACCATGGGATAGAGGCAGCGCTCCTGGATCTCCTGGTCGGAGATGGCGCGGCGCGTGATGCCGAGCTTCTTCGAGGTTTCCTCGATGATCTTCTCGACCTCGGGGTCGGGGATCGGCGTGCGGTCGGGGAGGTTGTACTTGTAGTAGCCGGCGCCGGTCTTCTGGCCGAAGCGGCCGAGCTCGCAAATCGCGTCGGCGATCCATCCGGTGTAGCGGATGTTGCGCTGCTCCTTCTCCTTCTTGCCCTGGCGGATGCGCCAGCCGACGTCGTTGCCGGCGAGGTCGCTCATGGCGAACGGGCCCATCGGGAAGCCGAAGTCGTAGATCACCTTGTCGACCTGCTGCGGCAAGGCGCCTTCCTCCAGCATGTAGGCCGACTGCACGCCGCGCTGGCGCAGCATGTGGTTGCCGACGAAGCCCTCGCAGACGCCGACCAGCACCGGGATCTTGCCGATCTTCTTGGAGAGCGACATCACGGTGGCGATGACATCCTTGGAGGTCGCCTTGCCGCGCACGTTCTCCAGGAGCTTCATGACGTTGGCCGGCGAGAAGAAGTGCATGCCGATCACGTCGCCCGGCCGCTGGGTGTAGGCCGCGATCTGGTTGACGTTCAGGCCGGACGTGTTGGTCGCCAGCACGGCGCCCGGCTTGGCGATCTCGTCGAGCTTCTTGAAGACCCCTTCCTTCACCTCCATGGTCTCGAACACCGCCTCGATGATCACGTCGGCGTCCTTGAGGTCGTCGTAGGAGAGCGTCGGCGTGATCAGCGCCATGCGCTTGTCGACGTCCTCGGCCTTCATGCCGCCGCGCTTGGCGGTGTTCTCGTAGTTGGTGCGGATCGTCTTCAACCCGCGGTCGAGCGCTTCCTGCTGGACCTCGAGCACCGTCACCGGGATGCCGGCATTGGCGAAGTTCATGGCGATGCCGCCCCCCATCGTGCCGGCGCCGACGATGCCCGCGGTCCTGATCGGGCGCTGCGGCGTGTCGGCTGGAACGTCAAGCACCTTGGCCGCCTCGCGCTCGGCGAAGAAGTAGTAGCGCTGCGCCGCCGATTCCTGCGAGGTGACCAGCTCGACGAACAGCTCGCGCTCGCGCTTCAGCCCCTCGTCGAACGGCAATTCGACAGCCGCCTGCACGCACTTGATGATGTTCCACGGCGCCTTGAAGCCGCGGGCGCGGCGGGCGATCGCCTTCTCGGTCTCCTTGAACAGGTCGGGCGATTCGAGCGTGACCGAGAGATCGCGGATGCGCCGTCGCGGCGCATTCTGCGCCACCAGCATCTGGGCATGCGCCACGGCGCCCGCCAGCAGGTCGTCGCCCTCGACCAGCGCATCGACGATGCCCTTCTGCTTGGCCTCGGGCGCCGGGATGTGGCGGCCCGAGAGGATGGCGTCGAGCGCATACTTGGCTCCGGCGAGTCGCGGCAGGCGCTGCGTGCCGCCGGCGCCCGGCAGAAGGCCGAGATGCACCTCGGGCAGGCCGACGCGCGTCGACGGCAGGGCCACGCGGTAGTGGGCGCCGAGCGCCGTCTCCAGGCCGCCGCCCAGCGGCGTGCCGTGCAGCGCCGCAACGACGATCTTGGGGCAGTTCTCCATGGTGGCGATGACCTCGTTGAGGTTCGCGCCCCTGGGCGGCTTGCCGAACTCGCGGATGTCGGCGCCGGCGATGAAGGTCCGCCCGCCGCCGATCAGCACGATGGCGTCGATCGCGGGGTCCCCGGCGTAGGCGTCGATACCGTCCTTGATGCCGTCGCGGACGGCGGCAGCCAGGGCGTTCACCGGCGGGTTGTTGACGGTCAGGATGCCGATGCGGCCCTGTGTCGAGCGGATCACGGCGTCGGTCATGGCGTTCTTCCCCTGGCTGGAATGCCCCGAATCGAGGCTCCGAAAGCGGCCTTGGCGTTGGCCTGTCTTAGCAATCCCGACCGGTCCCGCCCAGCGGCGCGGCGCAAAAAGAACTCAGGGAGCCATGCAGGGAATGTCGACGAGGGCGACGAGCGCGACCTGGGGGCACCAGCCATCATGGCGCCCGTCGTCGGCGCGGAGTAGAGTTTCGGCAGCTGGCGCGTTCTTCGCCGGCCCACAGTGTCCGACAACCGAACGAGGGAGAGAGCTGTGATGCGTATCACCCGTCGTCACCTCGCCGCCGCGGGGGCGCTCACGCTTGCGGTGGCCTCGCCGCCGGCCCGCGCCGAATCAGGCGACGAGCTTGCCGTCCGCAAGGCCATCGAGGACCTCACCAAGGCCATGGTGGCAGGCGACAAGGCCGCCCTGGAAGGGCTGGTTTCCGATTCCCTCAGCTACGGCCATTCCGGGGGCAAGGTCGAGAACAAGGCGCAATTCGTCGATGCGATCGCCAGCAAGAGGACGGTCTTCAAGTCGATCTCGCTCAGCGATCCGACGATCGCCGTCGTGGCCAACAACGCCATCGCTCGACATACCTTTTCCGCCGAAGTCGAGGCCAACGGCGAGCGAAGTTCGCCCAAGATCGGCGTGCTGCAGGTCTGGGTCAAGGACGGCGGCAACTGGAAGCTTTTAGCGCGACAGGCCTTCAAGATCTGATCGAGGCGAGCGCGCGCCGTCGCGATGGCCGTGTTCGTGCTGGTGCCGGGCGCCTGGCTCGGCGGCTGGTGCTGGCGCAACGTGGCGGCCGCGCTGCGCGCGGACGGTCACGCGGTTGTTGGCTGCACGTTGAGCGGATTGGGCGAGCGCTCGCACTTGCTGACCCGCGAGACCGGCCTGGACACCCACGTCACCGACATTGCCAACCTGCTGCGCTATCGCGACCTCCGCGACGTCGTCCTGGTCGGCCACAGCTATGGCGGCATGGTCGTTACCGCGGTGGCGGAGCACGCGGCCGAACGCACAGGGCGACTGGTCTACCTCGATGCATCGGTCCCAATCGACGGTCAGTCCAACGACGATGTCATCGGCGCGGAAATGGCGAGCCGGTTGCGCGCCGCGGCCCAAGCACAGGGGGATGGATGGCGCGTGCCGCCGGCCGACTACGTGACGGAAAGGCTGCCGGAAAGGCTGCGCGATTGGGTCGGAGAACGCCTGACCGCGCACCCGCTGCGCGCCTTCACGCAGCCGGTGAAGCTTCAGTGTGCGGCCGCCGCCGCGCTGCCGCGCGCCTTCATCCGCACGACGCGATCGCCCCTCTATGACCGCCTCCTGGAGGGTGCCCAGCAGGCCGGCTGGCCCTGTCGCGAGCTGGCGGGCGGCCACTACGCCATGCTGAGCGAACCGCAAGCCGTTGCTGCCGCCTTGGCCGAGGTCGCGACCGGCCGCGAGCGCGTATAGGCTCCGCCCATGTCCGACCCCACGTCCGACCCCACGTCCGACCCCGTGTCCGACCCCACGTCCGACCATGGTGGCCGCGAGCCAATTCGCTTTGACGGCCAAGTGGCCATCGTAACCGGCGCCGGCCGCGGACTCGGCGCCGGCTATGCCCGGCTGCTGGCGCGACTTGGCGCGAGGGTCGTCGTCCACGATGCCGGCGTGGCGCAGGACGGCAGCGGCTTCGATCGCTCGGTGGCCGACGGCATCGCCGCCGAAATCGCGGCGGAAGGCGGAAACGCCGCCGCCACCTACCAGAACCTCGAGGAGCCGGACGCCGGCGACAGCATCGCAGCCTTCGCGCTCGAGCGTTTCGGGCGCATCGACGTGCTGGTGCACAATGCCGGCCTGGTCGTGTTCGCGGCGCTGGAGGAGACGACACTGCCGGTCTGGAATCGCATGCGCGCCATCGGCATCGATGCGGCGTTCCATCTGGCGCACGCCGTC
>JAFAKN010000545.1 GCA_019235415.1 Alphaproteobacteria bacterium | reverse complement strand
CGACGTGCCGCTCGACATGAACTCCGGCGTCGAGCGCCACATGCCCTCCGACCAGCCCGGCCTCCTGATGCGCCGCATGCTTCTCGATCTGCTGGCCGCGCATGGCGAGACCGAGCAGACACGGCATTACACGCCGAAGCTCGCCGCCGAGTAGCTACCACCCCGCGTATGCTCGGCGCACGCGGTCGAGGAAGGCCTTCAGCTCGGGCTCGCGGTTGCGGTTCATGTCGTAGCAGCCGAGGTAGCCCACCGGCACGCCGGGACCGACATAGGCGCGCAGCGAGCGTGTGAAGAGCTTGCGCGGCGGGTCGCCGGCCAGGAGCGCGCGCCAGCGCGTGCCGCCGTAGCTCGACACACCGCCCACGCGCTTCAGATGCGTCAGCGCAGGGCGCACCTTGCCGTCGACCAGCTCGAAGGCGACGCCTGGCAAAAACACCTTCTCGCAAAAACCCTTCAGGATCGCCGGTGGGCCGAAGACCCAGGTCGGAAATACCATCGCCAGAGCCTCGGCCGCCTTCAGCCGCTCGATCCAGGGCTTGGCGAGCACGAGGTTGGCGCCCGAGTCGTGATAGATCAGCCGCTCCTCGCGGCTCATGATGGCCGGAAAGTTCTCGGCATAGAGATCGCAGAGATCGACCGCGTGACCTCGCCCCTTCAACGCTTCGACGATCGCGTCGCGGATCGCCGCGTTGGAGCTCTCGCGTACCGGATGGGCGTAGACGACCATCACGCGCACGACACGCTCCCCACCGGCAACAGAAGTCGCGATGAGCGAGGACCTCCGCCATGCAACGTCAGCGTGATGACACGCGAATCGAACGGCCGCGCGTCGGCCGCGCTCACGCCCGTGCCGGGATTGACCACGAAGGCTGGAAACGACGCAGCCTGCAGGGAAAGCCGCAGCGCCGAGCCCGCCGGGATCGTGGCGCATAGCGCGCGCATGCTGACGAGGTGCGGACCGGACGCCTTGCTGTCGGCGGCGCGGAGATAACCCTGCGTCAGGGTGACGGCACGACCATCGGGCGTCACTTGCGAGAGGATGGCCGCAAGATCGTGCGACGGCGCATCCGCCTCGACGTGAATCTCGGCGTGCACTCTGCCGGCGAGCGTCATCGGTTTCGCGATGGGCGGCGACGTATAGCAGGCGACGTCGGTTCGCTGGTCGAGCGCACTGCGGTCCTGCGGGCCGGGCGGCTGGCCGTCGTGGCCGCCTAGTGACGGCACCGGCCGCCAGGGATCGTGCACCAGCATGTCGATGCTCGATATGGCCGGCGCCTCGCGCACCAAGCGCCCATCCTCGCTGCGTGCCGCGGCAAGGCCGCTGCTGGTGATGTGCCACGGCTCGGGAGGCGCATCTGGCCATCCGTCGAAATCGCGCCAGCGATTGGCGCCGGTATCGAACAGCCGCACGGGCGGTTCGCGATCGACGCCGTTGTCGTGATTTTTCAGGAATCGATCGAACCAGCGCAGTTGCTCGATGTCGATCGGGCTCGACGCCTCCGGCCCGAAGTCGCGGATGCCGGCGCGTCGCCCCCAAGGGATATGGCCCCACGGTCCGACGATCAGGCGCTGCCGCGCGGGCGACGAGGCGAGATCGCGAAAGCCGCCGAGCGTGCCTTCCAGCATGGGATCGTACCAGCCGCCGACATGAAGCATCGGCACGTCACCGGTGCGACCATGGAGCGCCGCCCTGGGCGAGATGCGGTCCCAGTAGCCGCCCGGCTTGGAGTTGCCGATCCAGTCCGCATAGTGGGTGTAGTGGCCGTAGCGCTGCAGCACGGCCGGCCACGCGGTGCGCTCTTCATTGAGGGGCAGCGTGCGCGCCGCTGCGCGCAACGCGACGAACGCCGCGCTATCGCCCGCCAGCCGGGCGCGCTCGGCGCCCACCTGCAAAGCCCACGACATGTCGCCCTGCAGGCAGAAGGCGCCACCCTCGTAGGCCCAATCGGAATAGACGTCCCAGCCCATCATCGCGGGGCACAGCACACCGGGCGTCGGCCCGCCGCCATCGAGCGCGCCGGCCAGCGCCAAAAGCTGGGTCGCCGCCTGGTAGGAGAAGCCGTACATGCCGACGCGGCCGTTGCCGCCTTCCAGCGCGGCCGCCCAGGCCAGCGCATCGGCGCCATCTTCACGCTCGTTCTCGAACAGCTTGAAGAGGCCTTCCGACGTGCCGGCGCCGCGCACGTCCTGGATCGCCACGATGTAGCCGTGGCTCGCATACCAGCGCGGATGAGCATAGACCACGGTCGAGGCGATGCGCCGGCCGTAGGGCTGGCGCATCAGCAGCACGGGAAAGGGTCCCTGCCCGACCGGCCGATACACGTCGGCATCGAGTCGCGCGCCGTCGCGCGTGCGCATCGACACGGTCTGCGGCTCGGCCACCTCGAGGGTCATGGTTCCAGCACGGTCCTTGCTCTAGACTTCGGCATGACCGAGCCCCTGATCCGGCCCTTGATCCGGCACGCCCGCGACGGCCGCGTCTCGCGCATCTCGCCGGGCGACACCAACAAGTTCGTCATGATGGTCGATCCCTTGAAGGACAAGACCCCGTTCATCTCGGTGGTGGAGATCTTCGAGGTCGGCGGCAAGACGCCGCGTCACGGGCACAGCCACGCGCACGAGATGTTCTACGTGCTGAGCGGTCGCGGCCGCGCCTGGTGCGACGGTAAGGCCTACGAGTTCGCCCAGGGCGATGCGCTGGTCCTGCCGCCCGGCATGGAGCACGTGGTCGAGAATGCCGGCCCCGAGAAGCTCTATTGCCTTACCGTGATGGTGCCCAACGAAGGTTTCGCCGAGATGATCCGCGACGGCGCCGACATGGCGCTCGACTCCGGCGATCGGACCGTCATCCACGGCTAGGCGCGATGAGCTAAAGTCCATCCGTCATCCCGACCGAAGCCGAGCGAAGCGAGGCGAAGTGGAGGGACCTTTTTTGGCTCGCCCGGAACATGAAAAGTCCCTCCACTTCGCGCTTCGCGCTTCGGTCGGGATGACGGTTCGAAGTCGCTCTAATCGGCGGCAACCCGGGTCCAATCGAAATCGGCTTGGCGCGACTTGTAGTTCATCAGCGACTCCCAGTGACGCGGCAGGTCGCCCATGAACAGGCCGCGTGTCAGTCCCGCAACCAGCCGCGGCACCGAGATGCTCATGCCGTTGATGCTGCTGCCCGAGGGGCCGAAGCTCAAGGTCGTGCCGATGCCGAACAGATGGATGTCGCCGAGCCACGGCGCCTCGCCGGGCCGCTTTTCCAGGAACGCGAAATCGGGCCCGAGATAGGGGAACGCCGCGAGCAACGGGTCGTCCTCGCCCGAAGGCGGCGTGAAGCGGTCGCCCCACAGCGCGATCTTGTCGGCGAACGATCTCAGCTCCGGCCTCAGATGCACGTTCTGCCGCATGCCGGTGCCGCAGATCGCGTAGTCGGCGAAGAACGGTCCCTTCGGCGTCTCCAGCCGGATGCGGTCGCCTTCCATGCGCGCGTCGGTCCATGGCCGCTCGACGTGCATGACAAAGTTCGGGAAGGCCAGCACGCGCTTATAGGTGTCCTCGGGGAAGCCTTCGCGCGCCCGCATGATGTGGCCCATGATCCGCCAGCGCCAGAGATCGGGCGCATCGCCCATGTGGCGCAGGAAGCCCGCGAAGGTGAGCCAGCGGTATTGCTGGATCATGGTCGGCACGCGGCGGCAGAACTGGTGGACTTCCTTCGCGCCGTGCTCCAGCGCCACGGCGGCATTGTCCATCGCCGAGGCGCCGGCCCCCAGCACCGCCACGGTGCGCCCGCGCAAGCGCTCGAAGTCGATCGCCACCTCGCAGGTGTGCGCCCGCCGGTCCTTCGGCAGCGCGCGCACGAAGTCGGGCATCCACCATTCGCCGGTGCCGTCCTGGCCGGTCGCCAGCACCAGCTTGCGCGCCGCCAGGACCTCGCCGCTCGACAGCGTCACCAGGAGGCACGACCCGCCGTCGTCGAGCTTGCCCGGCTCGATCGCCGTCGCTGCTATGTTGTTGCGCACCGGCAGCTTCAGCAGCCGGCGGTACCACATCAGATACTCATGCCACTGGACGCTCGGGATCAGCGACATCGCGGCGAACGCCTCGGCGCCGAATTGCGCCTCGTACCACGCCTGGAAGGTGAGGCTCGGGATGCCGAGGTCGGGCCCGGTCTGGTCCTTGGGGCTGCGTAAGGTCGGCATGCGCGCGAAGGTCACCCACGGCCCTTCGCGACCTTCGGCGGCGCGATCGATGCAGAGGATGTTGTGCACGCGCTCGCGCATCAGCCTGAACGCCGTCACCAGTCCGCCCTGGCCGGCGCCCACGATCAGCACGTCGAACACCGGCTTGCCGCGCCAAAGCCGCGGCATCATCCATTCCGTGCGGGGATGCGCCGTCAGCTCGATGTCGCGCGCGACCTGGGCTTCGAGCGCGGCCAGTCCCAGGTGTTGGTCCATGCGGCCTCCAGCAGCAAACCGTGTGCCATCGCCGTCGGGCGCGATTTGCTTGGCATGCATGTTGCGTCGCCCTTCGCCGTCGTTCCAGAGCCGTCGTTCAGACGCTGTCATTCCAGACTTGGGGGAGGGGGTCGATGCCTGCCAGGAAAAGTAGCCTGTCGCGACGCAGGTTCACTGCGAGCGCCGGCACCGTCGCCGCCGCGGTCACTTTCGCGCCCAAGACGATCTTCGCGCAGAAGAAGGTGACGGTTAAATACACGCTCGCCTGGCTGCCGGAGGGCGCCAACATCTGGTCCTATGCCGCCAAGCCGTTCTGGGCCAAGCAGGGCATCGAGGTGGTGATCGAGAAGGGTACCGGCTCGGCGGCCGCGACGCAGGCGATCGCCCAGGGCAAGTACGAGTTCGGCATCCCGGCCGCACCGAACGCGATCCAGCAAGCCGTGAAGGGCCTGCCGTTGCTGGCGCTAGGCTGCTTCAACTACGACACGACCATGGGTGTCGCGGTGCGGCCCGAATCGGGCATCAAGGCACCGGCCGATCTCAAGGGCAAGAAGGTCGGCTCGACGCTCACCTCGGGCGAGTATCCCTTCCTGCCGGCGTTCCTGAAGAACGTCGGCCTGGAGATGCCGGATATCCAGTCGATCTCGCTCGACAGCAAGGTGCGCGAGGTGGCGCTGATCGAAAAGCAGTGCGACGCCATCACCTGCTATGTGGCGAGTGCCTTGCCCAAGCTGGTCGCGTCCAACGTCAATCCGCGCGTCTTCCTCTACAGCAAGCACGGCCTGCCGTTCTACGCCCACTGCCTCACCACCACGCCCGACTACTTCGTGAAGGAGAAGGGGATCTGCCAGGCGATGACCGCGGGCCTGGCCGAGGGCGTCAAATACACGTTGCTGCATCCGCAGGAGACCATCGAGCTTTTGTTCAAGGAGCTGCCCGAGCTCAAGCTCGCGTCGACCGCCAAGGAGCAGCTCGAGATCGGCATGGGCGTATGGAGCGCCAACTACGTCGCCAAGGAAGCGATCGAGAAGGGCGTCGGCTGGTCCGATCCTGCCGTCTACGCCAAGATGACCGATCTGGTGTTTGCGGCCTCCGCCGCATCAGGCGACAAGAAGCCCGATCCCGCTACGCTCTTCATCAACGATTTCGTCGGCGGCGTGAAGCTCGGTGACGCCGAATGGGCGCAGGTCAAGGCGGGCTCCGCCAAGTACGCTTTGG
Organism: Alphaproteobacteria bacterium; assembly: GCA_019235415.1. Taxonomy (GTDB): domain Bacteria; phylum Pseudomonadota; class Alphaproteobacteria; order Reyranellales; family Reyranellaceae; genus Reyranella. The sequence goes on along the minus strand of JAFAKN010000545.1, from coordinate 5,322 downwards.
GATGAGCGCGGCGGGCGCCGCCCCGATGCGCGCAGTGGTGTCGCTGGCGGAGCGCGCGGCCGCACGTTCCGTCGACCACGTGGCGCTCGACGGCGTCGCCAAGATCTACAATCCCGGCACGCGCCAGCCGGTCGAGGCCTTGGCGCCGACCTCGTTCACCATCAAGGCCGGCGAGTTCGTGGCCCTGCTCGGCCCCTCGGGTTGCGGCAAGAGCACGCTCCTGATGATGGTCGCGGGGCTGGAGGCGCCCAGCGCCGGCAGCATCGCCGTCGGCGGCAAGCCGATGACCGCGCCGCGCCCCGAGATCGGCATCATGTTCCAGGACCCGACCTTGCTGCCCTGGAAGAGCGCCATCGACAACGTGTTGTTTGCCTTCCAGGCCATGAACCGGCCGGTTGCGCTGCATCGCGATCGTGCCGCCGCGCTGCTCGACCGGGTCGGCCTTGCCGGCTTCCACGACCGCAAGCCGCGACAGCTGAGCGGCGGCATGCGCCAGCGCGTCGCGATCTGCCGCGCGCTGGTGCACGAGCCCGAGCTGCTGCTGATGGACGAGCCGTTCAGCGCCCTTGATGCCCTGAGCCGCGACGAGATGAATCTCGTGTTGATGAACATGTGGGAAGGGCGCCATCGCACGGCCTTGTTCGTCACCCATTCGATCCGCGAAGCCGTCTATCTCTCCGACCGCGTCCTGGTGATGAGCCGCCGCCCGGGCCGCATCGTCGAGGACGTCCGCATCCCGTTCACGCGACCGCGCGATCTCGCCGTCGGCGAGACCGTGGCCTTCAACGAGATCTGCGGCCATCTGCGCGGCAAGATCGAGCGCATGCATCGGCCATGAGCGAGAGGCTTCGCGACCTCGCGCTGCCGGCCGCGTTCGCCGCCGGGCTCCTGCTCCTGTGGCAGGCGATGGTGCTGGCTTTCCATTATCCCAAGGTCATCCTGCCGGCGCCGACCGACGTCTGGCTGGCGCTGAGCGCCAATGCAGGCGTGATCTGGCAACAGGCGGTGCCGACCTTGCGCGACACCCTGGCGGGCTTCGCCCTCGCGACCGTGCTCGGCATCGCGCTCGCCTCGCTGCTCTGCTTCAGCCGCACGCTGCGCGCCGCCGTCTATCCGCTGGTGGTGGTGATCCAGCTGGTGCCGAAGATCGCCTGGACGCCGCTGTTCATCGTTTGGGCCGGCATCGGCTGGCCGTCGCGGCTGGCCATCGCCACCTTCATCGCCTTCTTCCCGATCTTCATCGCCATGATGTCGGGCCTCGACTCGACCGACCGCTCGCTGGTGCGGTTGTGCCGCAGCATGACGGCGACGCCATGGCGCACCTTCTGGAGCGTGCGCCTGCCGGCTTCGACGCCCTTCCTGTTCGCCGGCCTGAAGGTCGCCGTCACGCTCGCGGTGATCGGCGTCATCGTCGCGGAGTTCATCTCCGCGCCCGAGGGGCTCGGCGTGCTGATCCTGAAGAGCGCGGCGCAGCTGCAGACCGACATGATCCTGGCGGCGATCGCGGTGCTCTGCGTCCTGGGGCTCGCCTGCTATGGCGTCGTCCATCTGGGCGAGCTCGCCGTACGGCGCTGGCACGGCGAATGACCGACCTCAGCCTGTCGCTGCGTCCCACCGCCGGGAGCGGCGTCGGCGACGCCGTGCGCGACATCGCACGCGCGGTTGGACCGCCGCTGGTGGCCGCCGCCGTTCTGCTCGCCGGCTGGCAGCTGGTGTGCGAAGCCGCCATCGTCGAGCCGCGCCTGCTACCGTCCCCCGTGAAGGTCTTCGCCACGCTCGGGCGCTCGCTCGACGTCCTGCTGGTGCAGGCCCTGCCGACGTTGTACGGCGCGCTCGCCGGCATCGGCCTCGCCGCGTTGCTCGGCCTCCTGCTCGGCGGGGCGCTCGCTTGGTCGCAGACCGTCATGCGCGCGGTCTATCCGACCGTGGTGTTCTTCCAGCTGATCCCCAAGGTCGCGCTGGCGCCGTTGTTCCTGCTGTGGTTCGGCACCGGGCTTGCGGCCAATATCGTCTTCTCGGTATTCATCGCCTTTTTCCCCGTGCTGGTCGCGACCATCACCGGCCTGCAGGCGACCCCGCCGGCTTTCGACGGCCTCTGCCGCTCGCTCGGCATGTCGCGTATGCGCCAGTTCCTCGCGGTCAAGCTGCCCTTTGCGCTGCCTTACATCTTCAGCGGCATGCGCATGGGCGTCACCTTCGCGGTGATCGGCGTGGTGCTGGGCGAGTTCATCACCGGCCAAGCCGGGCTCGGCTACATCATCCTGTTCTCCGCGAACAATTTCGAGACCGCGCTGCTGCTTGCGAGCATCGTGGTGCTGTGCGGCGTCGGCGCGCTCCTGTTCGGCCTTTTCCTGGGCCTGGAAGCGATCGTCCTCTGCCTCTACGACAGCCGCTGAGGCAACTCGATCCCGAACGCCGCGAGCCCGTTGGCGTGGGCAATGGCTTTCTGTTGCGCGCCGTCCAGAGCGGAAAGGGCCGCGAGGTTCTCCTCGGCCGAGGGCCATGTCGTGCGATCCAGGACCTCGTCGGCCACGTGCGGCCGGAAGAAGGGATGGTCCGTGCCGAACATGATCTTGGCCGGATCGGCGAAGGCGGTGAGCGCCGCCAGCGCCGGCGGATGGTAGGCGATGGCGTCGAACCAGCACTGCCGCAGGTAATGGCTGAACGGCTTGGGCAGGCCGAAGTCCTTGGAGATGTCGTTCTTCACGCAGGAATCGAGGCGGCCGGCGAGAAACGGCAAGGTGCCGCCGGCATGGGCGATCAAAAGCTTCAGCGCCGGATGGCGCTCCAGCGCGCCGCGCAAGATCAGCCGTGCGACGGCGATCGACGTCTCGAAGGGAAAGCCCAGCGCCAGCAGCAGCGCATGGCCGGTGTCGGGGAACAGCTGATGGCCGATGCCGTAGTGCGGATGGATGAACACGAACAGGTCGAGCTCGGCTGTCGCTTGCCAGATCGGCTCGAAGCCGGGGTCGTCGAGTCCGTGGCCCCGTCCCGCCGAGCCGATGATCACGCCCTTCATGTGCCGGGAGCCCGCGATGCGCTTCAGCTCGGCGGCGCAAGTCTCGGGCCGCTGCAAGGGCAGCACGCCGAAGCCGTAGAGCCGGCCGGCCGACGCTTGGCAAATCGCTTCGAGGTCCTGGTTGAGCAGGGCGGCGAATGCCGGCGCCTCGGCCGGCTCGACGAAATCGATCCAGGGATTGGCCGAGCTCACCACCGAGATCGCAATCCCGTGATGGTCCATGAAGGCGAGCTTGCGGCTCACCTCGTAGAATTCGCCGCCGATCGGCCGGCCGGCCGAGATCGAGCCGTCGGCCTCCTCGTCGGGCAGGATGATGAGGCGTTCATTCGGGCCGCGGCGCGCGATGTAGGGGACCTGACGGCGCTCGCGCAGCAGGCTAACGTAGCGCGGCAGGTACATGTGGGTGTGTACGTCGATCAGCGGCCAGGGCAGCGGCAGGGACAAGGGCTGGACCTCATGAGTGAGCGCGCAATCGTGAGCAAGCCATGGGCCATTGCGGCGGCGACTGGCATACTAACTGCATTCGGCTTCAACGTTCTTTCGGGTAGGTGATCCATGTCCAAGGCCCGGCGCCAGTTGCGCTTCGGCGCCTTTTTCAGCGTTCCCGGCTGCCATCCTACGGGCTGGCGGCATCCGGACGCGATCTGCGAAACCGATCTCGACTTCCGCCACCTCGCCGACATGGCGCGCATGGCCGAGCGCGGCAAGCTCGACTGCATGTTCTTCCAAGACAGCGTCGCCATTCCCGGCGCCACAGCGACCTACGGCGGCAAGCCGTTCCGTACGAAGAACGGACGCCAGGCGCACATCGAACCGGTGAGCGCCATCGCCGCGCTGGCCGCCATCACCGATCGCATCGGGCTCGTCTCGACCTGCACGACGTCCTACAACGAGCCGTTCAACGTCGCGCGCCGCTTCCTCACCATCGACCATATCAGCAACGGCCGCGCCGGCTGGAACCTCGTGACTTCGCAGGCCGAGGACGAGGCGGTGAATTTCGGCCGCGACGCGCATTTCGAGCACGGCATCCGCTACGACCGCGCCGCCGAGTTCCACGACGTGGTGATCGGCCTGTGGGACAGCTGGGAGGACGACGCCTTCCGGCGCGACAAGGCGAGCGGCATCTGGTTCGACTACGACAAGATGCACATCCTCGATCACCACGGGGAGCACTTCAACGTGCGCGGCCCGCTCAATGTCGCGCGCTCGCCGCAAGGACGTCCGGTGGTGGCGCAGGCGGGATCGTCCGACGTCGGCATGGAGCTGGCCGCCCGCACCGCCGACATGGTGTTCACCGCCCAGACGACGATCAAGGAAGGGCAGACCTTTTGCACCGAGATGCGCGACCGCATGGACAAATACGGGCGCGGGCCGGACGAGATCCGCATTTTCCCCGGCATCATGCCGATCGTCGGCCGCAGCGAGGCCGAGGCGCAGGAGAAGTATGAGTACCTGCGCTCCCTGGTCGACGATGGCGTCGGCATCGCGGGCGTCGCGCGTCTGGCCGGCGGCGTCGACATCTTCAACTGCGATCCCGACGGCCCATTGCCGCCGCTAAAACCTTCCAACGCGGCGCGCGCCCGCCAGGAGATGATCATCGCCATGGGCAAGCGCGGCATGACCATCCGCGAGATCGGCCGCGTGCTGGCCATGAGCCAGGCGCATCGCGTCTTGTGGGGCACGCCGCAGTCCCTGGCCGACAACATGCAGGAATGGCTCGAGGCCGGCGCCTGCGACGGCTTCAATCTTCTGTTCCCGCACTATCCCAAGCCACTCGAGGAATGGGTGACCATGGTGATCCCCGAGCTGCAGCGTCGCGGCATCTTCCGCACCGAGTACGAAGGCAGGACCTTCCGCGAGAACCTCGGCGTGCCGATCCCGCAGAACATCTTCACGAAGAACCGCACGAGCGTACAGGTGAAGGCGGTGGCCGCCGATGATTAGGATTTGCAGGCGGTTGGTGCCACAGCCCCCGCTGTCATCCCGAGCGCCCCTTCTGTCATCCCGAGCGAAGCGAGGGATCCTTAGGGCCACAGGAAGGATCCCTCGCTACGCTCGGGATGACACGGGCTGCGCCCAGCCCGACGGCGTTGCCGGAGGAGGCAACGATGGCCGCTGAGCGCCAGCTCCGCCTCGGCGGCTTCTTCAGCGTGCCGGGCAACCATCTCGCCGGCTGGCGCCATCCGCACGCCCTGCCGACCTCGGACATGGACTTCCGGCTCTACGCCCACATCACGCAGGTCGCGGAGGCCGCCAAGTTCGACTGCATCTTCTTCCAGGACACGGTCGGCGTCGCCGGCAGC
>JAFAKN010000475.1 GCA_019235415.1 Alphaproteobacteria bacterium | reverse complement strand
CGGCCTCATCGCCAACGCGGTAGCGGCAGCGCTGGCCTCGTTCGATGTCGAGCCCACCGAGCTGCCGCTGTCGCCCGCCAAGGTGTGGCGGATGCTGGCGAAACGGCCCTGATCCGCTTCATGCTCAAGTGGAGCGTGGACCTCATTCACCTCCCCAGCTTTTTGCTGGGGAGGTGTCGCCGTCTTGCGGCGACGGAGGGGTCGTGGTTCTCAAGAATCGTGACCCCTCCGTCCGCGATGACGCGGACACCTCCCCAACTGCGTTGGGGAGGGCGGCGCGCCCCCAGCGAAGGCCCATCTAACCATTTGACGTTGAACGATTCCAACGTAAGGCCATTCCGCGTCGCGGCGGTCGGAACCGCGATCCGGCTGCTGACCGCTTGTCCCATCGGGGCTCGCGGCTAAACTCCGGCCGCATTCGGATTCCATCGGGGAGGGACGCATGGACCTCGCATTCACGCCGCAGGAGCGCCAGTTCGCCGACGAAGTGCGGGCCTTCGTGAAAGCCAACCTGCCGGCCGACGTGCGCGACAAGGTCAAGAACGGCAAGCACCTGACGCGCGACGATTTCATGCGCTGGCAGCAGGCGCTCGGGCGCAAGGGTTGGCTGGTCTACACCTGGCCCAAGAAGTACGGCGGTCCGGGCTTCACGCCGGCCGAGCGCTACATCTTCGAGAACGTGTGCGCCGAGGAATATGCGCCGGGCATCATCCCGTTCGGCACCAAGATGGTCGGGCCGGTGATCTACACCTTTGCCAGCGAGGAGCAGAAGGCGAAGTTCCTGCCCGGCATCCGCGAGAGCACGGTGTGGTGGTGCCAGGGCTACTCCGAGCCCGGCGCCGGCTCCGACCTCGCGAGCCTGCGGACCCGCGCCGAGAAGCACGGCGACCATTACGTGGTCAATGGCTCGAAGACCTGGAATACGATGGGCCACTGGGCCGACTGGATCTTCTGCCTGGTGCGCACCGATCCCAAGGCCAAGCCGCAGGAGGGCATCTCGTTCCTGCTGATCGACATGAAGACGCCGGGCATCACCGTGAAGCCGATCGTCATGATGGACGGCGGCCACGAGGTGAACGAGGTGTTCTTCGACGACGTCAAGGTCCCGGTCGCGAACCTTGTGGGCAAGGAGAACGAGGGCTGGACCTGCGCCAAGTTCCTGCTCGCCAACGAGCGGCTGGGCATCGCGGCGGTGCCGCAGTCCAAGCGCGGCGTCGAGGCGCTGAAGGAGATCGCGCGCGCCGAGCAGGACGGCGGCAAGCCATTGATCGAGAACCGGACCTTCGCCGAAAAGATCGCCGACCTCGAGATCCAGGTGACGGCGCTGGAATACACCGAGCTGCGCGTGCTGTCGGCCATGGCGCATGGCGGCGCGCCGGGGCCCGAAGTGTCGGGCCTGAAGGTCCGCGGCTCGGAGATCCAGCAGCGCATCGCCGAGCTCACGCTGGAAGCGGTCGGCGAGTATGCCGCGCCGTATCTGCCCGGCCTGCTGTGGCACGGCAGCAACGAGGAGCCGGTTGGCCCGGCTTACGCCCATCTCGCCGCGCCCCGGTATTTCAATACCCGCAAGACCACGATCTACGGCGGCAGCAACGAGATCCAGAAGGGCATCATCAGCAAGATGGTGCTGGGGTTGTGATCGACGATACGCCACCGCTGTCATCCCGAGCGCAGCGAGGGACCTTTCGTGATCAGTAAAGGTCCCTCGGCCTGCGGCCTCGGGATGACAAACAGGAGCCGACCATGCACCTCGCGCTGAAACCCGAGCACCAGGCCTTCGCCGACGAAGTCCGTGACTTCGCGCGGAAGAACCTTTCGCCCGCAACCAAGGCCAAGACCTTCTCCGGCAAGCACTACGGCCGCGACGACCATGTCGCCTGGCAGCAGGCGCTCGGGCGGCAGGGCTGGCTCGCCTACACCTGGCCGAAGAAGTACGGCGGCCCGGGCTGGGACGTGACGCGCCGCTTCCTGTTCGAGAACGTGCTGGCCGAGGAGGGCGCTCCGCGCATCATCCCGTTCGGCCCCAAGATGGTCGGGCCGGTGATCTACACCTTCGGCAGCGACGAGCAGAAGGAGCGCTTCCTGCCCGGCATCCGCAGCTCGCAGGTGCAATGGTGCCAGGGCTACTCCGAGCCCGGCGCCGGCTCCGACCTCGCAAGCTTGCGCACGCGCGCCGTGCGTGACGGCGACTTTTATATCGTCAACGGCCAGAAGACCTGGACGTCAGCCGCCCACTGGGCCGACTGGATCTTCTGCCTGGTGCGCACCGATCCTGATGCCAAGCCGCAGGAGGGCATCTCCTTCCTGCTGATCGACATGAAGACGCCCGGCATCACCGTGCGGCCGATCATCGTGCTCGACGGCGCGCACCACGTGAACGACGTGTTCTTCGACAACGTGCGCGTTCCCCTCGCCAATCGCATCGGCAAGCAGGGCGAGGGCTGGACTTGCGCCAAGTTCCTGCTGGCCAACGAGCGGTTGGGTATCGCCGAGGTGCCGGCGTCCAAGCGCGGCGTGCGCGCGCTGCGCGACGTCGCCCGTGCCGAGCCGGCGAACGGCGGCACGCTGGCCGACGATCCGTCGTTCACCGCCCGGATCGCCGACGTCGACCTGCAGCTCCAGGCGCTGGAGATGAGCGAGCTGCGCGTGCTGTCGACCATGGCGATGGGCGGCGCGCCGGGGCCCGAGGTCTCGACCTTGAAAATCCGCGGCTCGGAGATCCAGCAGCGCATCGCCGAGCTCACCATGGAGGCGGTCGGCGAATACGCCGCGCCCTATCAGCCCGGCCTGTTGTTCCACGACACCAACGAGACCCCCGTCGGTCCCGACCACGCGCCGCCCGCCGCGCCGCGCTATTTCAACATGCGCAAGACCAGCATCTACGGCGGCAGCAACGAGATCCAGAAGAACATCGTATCCAAGATGGTGTTGGGGCTATAACGAAGAGGCTGTCACCCCGAGCGTAGCGAGGGGCCTTTAAGGCCGCAGGAAAGGTCCCTCGCTCCGCTCGGGATGACAAAGAAGACTTGGAGGAACGACAATGGACCTGTCCCTTTCCGACGAACAGAAGCAGCTGCAGGAGGCGGCCGAGCGCTTCGTTCGCGACAAGTATCCGTTCGAGAACCGGCGCAAGATCGCCGCCAGCGAAAAGGGCTGGCTGGCGGAGAACTGGACGCAGATGGCCGAGCTCGGCTGGCTTGGCATGGCGTTCTCGGAGGAGGACGGCGGCTATGGCGGCGGGCCGATCGAGACCATGATCGTGATGGAGCAGTTCGGCAAGGGCCTGGTGCTGGAACCCTTTCTGCCTACCGTCGTGCTGGGCGGCGGCCTGCTCGCCGCCGCCGGTTCGAAGGCGCAGAAGGAGGCGCTCCTGACCCCGATGATCGAGGGCAAGAAGCAGTTCGCCTTGGCCTGGCTGGAACGCCAGTCGCGCTACAACCTCGCCGATGTCTCGTTGAAGGCGACCAAGGAAGGCGGCGGCTGGTCGCTCTCGGGCCACAAGGGTGTCGTCTACAACGCACCGTCGGCCGACGAGATCATCGTGCTCGCCCGCACCTCGGGCGCGCCGCGCGACGCGGAGGGACTGACGCTGTTCGTGGTCGACGGCAAGGCCCGGGGCCTGTCGCGACGCGACTATCCCACGCAGGATGCGCTGCGCGCCTCGGAGCTCAGCTTCGACAAGGTCTCGGTCGGCGCCGAGGCCGTGCTGGGCGAGGTCGACAATGCGTTGCCCGTGGTCGAGGACG
>JAFAKN010000182.1 GCA_019235415.1 Alphaproteobacteria bacterium | reverse complement strand
GTCCATGCCGTAGTCGACGTAGCGCAGGGCGACGATGTCGTCGAACTTCACGCCGCGCGCCTCGAGGTCGAGGACCGACGAGAAGTAATGGCCGGAAATGAAATCGACCGTGCCCTGCACCAGGCTCTGCTCGCGCAGCTGCGGGGTGAGGTTGACATGCTCCCACTTGGTGATGCCGTTCAGCTTGGCGAACGCCGGGAACAGGCGGAACGAGGCGTCGAACACCGGGGCGCCGAGCTTCTTGCCTTCGAGGTCCTTGGGCGCCTTGATGCCGCTCTTCTTCAAGGCGTAGACGCCGAACGGTGCATGGTCGTACGCCATGAAGACGCACATCACTTCCTTGCCGGGAGTCTTGGCGTTGTACTCGATGGTCGAGTTCACGTCGGCGAAGCCGATCTGATAGGCGCCTGTCGCGACGCGCTGCACCGCGCCGGCCGAGCCCTGGCCCGGATCCATCGTGACGTCGAGCCCTTCGGCCTTGTAGTAGCCCTTCTCCAGCGCCACCAGGAACGGCGAGGTCGGTCCCTGGAACACCCAGTCGAGCGTGAACTTGACCGGTGTCTGCGCCCATGCCGGCGGGCTCCCCAGCGCCAGCGCGACGGCCATTGCGCCGCCCAGCCACTTGCCGCGGAGCCACTTGGCCATTCGCTTCATTGCTCGATTCCTCGTGAAAGATCCCCTGTTGGTCCGTCTTAGGCGGACAGTCGGCGCTCGCCAAGGGGCGCCGAGGCAGAATCTATGCCAACCTGTTCACCCGCCCTGTTCAGCAGCGCCGAGCAGCTGCGGCGGTCAGCGAAGTGCGAGGACAGCCGCCTCAAAGGCCGCGGCGGCGGCTCGCAAGTCAGCTTCGAGACAAGCCTTTGGGCCGCCGCTATTGCGGCCCGACGCGAGGACCGAAGCGTCCACGGGGCGCGATCCAGGCCGGCGCGGGGTTGAGCAGACGGGCGATCTTTCCCCGCGAATCATCGATGCGAAAGAGCATGTCTTGTCTTTCCTTCGGGTCGAGTGACGTATCGTTGGCGATAGCCTGCCAAAATGCCTCGAGCTTGGTGTCGCTCTCCTTCAATCCCGCCTTCTGCTTGCTCGCCCGCTCCACGGCGAACGACCAGTAATTTCCCTGACGGTCATATTCCTGGCTCATCTTCTCGATGTCGCCGCGCAACTCCCTGATCTTCACCAGCGCGATATGGCCCATATCGTGGGCATCCGCCGCCGAGTGCAAGGAGTGCATCATCCTGACGAAGTCGCTATTCGAGGCCTGGGCGAACAGCTGAGCATTGGGCTCGAACATGCCGCCGCCGGTTCGGGCGAGCTGCTGGTTGGCCAGAGCTCGCGACGCTTCGGCGGCATCGTGGCTGTCCATGCCGTCGCTCCAGGAACTCAGGAACTGGTAGAACGCGACCAGGGCTTCAAGGGTGTACTTGGCGACGGCGAGCCATTTCTTCCCGGCGTCGAGCTTGGCTTTGGGAATGGCGGGAAGCTTCTTAACAACATCGGGAAGGACCTGCTTGATGGCATCGGGGGTGGCCCCCGGCGCGGAATCGTAGGCCGTCAGGAGCTTGCTCACGAGGTCCAACAGCTTGGCCGCCTTCTCGGCGCCTTTGGCCGCGCACTTCTTGGTGTTCGCGGCCAGGGTTTTCATGTCCTTGTACGTACTGATCAACTCACCGACATCCTTGACGATGTCGATCACGGCCCCGATCTCCTTCTGGATCGCGACCAGATCGCCGCCACCGGGAGCCTGGGTCAAGCCGAGCGCCGTCGCATTCACCGTTTGAGCGACTGACAGGCCCATGCCCTTGGGCAACTGCGGCTTGCCGTCGACGTATTCCACGGGCGCAAGGGCGGGCTTGCCCATGTCCGTGAGCGGCGTCTTGAAGTCGGTGATCAGCTTGGCCGCGGGGCCGCCGTAGAACTGGGCTACGACGTCCATGATCTTGGACACGCTGATCGCGAGGTAGCACACGCCCAAGAGCTTGTTCGTGCGCTCGAGATCGCAGGCGAGGTCGATGTCCTCGGCATGGGCCAAAGCGCCGGCTGCATAGGCCTCCTCGACATGAAGGGCCATCATCGCGAGCTCGCGCAGGTTGCGCTCCGCGGCGCGGGCCGTCTCGAGCTGCTGCGTGCGCTTGGGCTGGGCGTCGAGCCACTTGATGCTCCGGCAGAGCTTCTGCGCCGCGTAGATCTCGATATCGTTGAGATCCTTGATTTGGCGGTCCACGCTCCAGATCTCGTTCTGGGTACGCTGCAAGAGATTTGCGTCGCTCATGGATCCCCCTCGGCCTTGCCCACAAGCCCTAAGATGTCCCGATCGTCGACGGTGGCAGCGTGCCTACACGTCGTCGCTTCGCACGACCGGGAGATAAACGTCGGGAAACAAACGGGAGACAACTGGCCCGCCCCACAGCGGGAGTACTAACTGCAGACAATACCACCTTCCCGTGCGCGGTGCAGGTGAATTTTCGGTGGCGTTGGCCCCGTGCGCGCGGCTCAAACGGATTGAGCCGGCTCGATGCCCGCCCGCTGCGTCGCCAAAAGGCGCGTGAAGGCGCCGCCACGACTCGTCAACTCCCGGTAGCTGCCCTGCTCGACGATGCGGCCGTGCTCGAGCACTACGACCAGGTCGGCGTCGCGGATGGTCGACAGGCGGTGGGCGATCACGAAGGTGGTGCGGCCCTGCATCAGGGTCTTCAGCGCCTTCTGGATGCGCATCTCGGTCACTGAATCGAGCGCGCTGGTCGCCTCGTCGAGGATCAGGATCGGCGGGTCCTTCAACAGCGCGCGGGCGATCGCCAGCCGCTGGCGCTCGCCGCCCGACAGCGTGGCGCCGCGCTCGCCGACCATGGTGTCATAACCCTCGGGCTGGCGCACGATGAAGTCGTGCGCTTCGGCCAGGCGCGCCGCGTGCTCGAGCTCGGCCTGCGTGGCGCCCGGCTTGCCGATATGCAGGTTGTCGGCGATCGAGCGGTAGAACATGGTGCTGTCCTGAAAGACCACGCCGATGTTGCGGCGGAGCGATTCCAGCTTGAGGTCGCGATGGTCGATGCCGTCGATGCGGATGACGCCGGACTGCGGATCCCACATGCGGTGCAGCAGCGACAGTGCGGTGCTCTTGCCGGCGCCGGTGGGTCCGACCAAGGCGACGGTCGTGCCGGCCGGCACTTTTAGCGAGAAATGCACCAGTGCCGGCCGCTTGCCGTCGTAGGAGAAATCGACGTCGTCGAACTCGACGTCGCCCCTGGCGCGGCCGATATCGCGGCCGTGCGGGTTGTCGTGCACCGTCGACTGCGAATCGAGCACGCGCAGGAAATCGACCAGCGCCGGCATCTGGAAGAAGATGCGGCTGACGAAGCCCGAAGCCTGGTCCATGCGGCTGATCAGCAGCATGGCGAAACCCATGAAGCTCACGATCTCGCCGACGCTCGCCTGGCCCTGGGTATAGAGCCAGGTGCCGAGCACGAAGATCAGGATCACGGTGATGGTCGAGGCGGCGCGGGTCAGCACCGACAGCAGCGCCCACCAGTTCAGCACGGGGTACTGCGCGGCCAGCGTCTCGCGGATGATGCGGTGCATCTCGCCGGTCTCGGCGGCCAGCCGCACGAAGCTCTGGATGAGATGGATGTTGCCCAGCGCATCGCCGGCCCGGCTGGCGAGCTCGCTGTGCCGGTCCTCGACCTGCTGCTGCAAACGATCGGTGCGGCCGACCACGAAGGCGTTGGACGCGGCGAAGAACAGGATCAGCACGATCAACAGGAGGCCCAGCCGCCAGTTCATGAACAGGCTGAGCGGCAGCATGACGAACAGCGCCACAAAGGTCGCGAGGTTCTCGCGGAAGAACGACAGCCAGATGCCGAACAGATGGTCGACGCCGGTCAGCATGATCTTGAGGAGCCGGCCCGAATGCTGGCCGTGATGAAAGGCGAAGGGCAGCACCAGCACATGCTCGAAGAACATCGCCATGGCGCCGAGTCGCCGTCGGTGCGCCATGCGGTCGGCCTGCAGGGAGACGACGATGTTGGCCAGGATGCCGCCCAGGCCGACGGCGGCCCACAAGATCAGCACTTGCCGCGCTTCTTGCCAGAGCAGCGCGACCGGCTTGTCCCGGGCGGTGCTCAAAAGGTCGACGACCTTGCCGAACAGGACGGGCTCGTAGAACTGCAGGCCGGCGACGGCGACGTTGGCGAGCGCCAGCCCGATCGCCAGCCCGCGCTCGGCGCGCAGCAGGCCGATGACGCGGCCGTAGACGCGGAAGAAGCCCATTCTTTCTGTCACCCCGAGCGCAGCGAGGGGCCTTTAAGGCAGCAGGAAAGGTCCCTCGCTGCGCTCGGGATGACAGAAGGTGGCGTCATGCCTTCCCGTCGGCCAGGAAGCGCTCGACCGTGTTCACGAAGAAGCTGACGCCGAACGGGATCGCCATATCGTTGAAGTCGTAGCGCGAGTTGTGCAGGCTCACCGCTTCCTTGCCGCCGCCGTTGCCCAGCCACACCATGGCGCCCGGCACGCGCTCCAGCATGTAGGAGAAGTCCTCGGCGCCCATGCTGGGCCGCGCGCTGTCGCTGACGCCCTGCTCGCCGCAGACGCCGGCCGCAACGTCGATCGCGAAGCGCGCGCGCTCGGCGTTGTTGACGGTCGGCGGATAGCCCGGGCGGTGCTCGAGCGCGATCTTCACGCCGTGCATCTGCTCGGCGCCGCGGCAGATCTCCTCGATCCGGCGGCGCACCAGCTCGCGGTTCTCGGGCGTCGTGGTGCGGGTGGTGCCACCGATATGCACGTCGGTCGGAATGACGTTGTAGGCCGATCCGGCCTTGAAGAAGCCGACGGTGACCACCGTCGAATCGAACGGGTCGATGTTGCGGCTGACGATGGTCTGCAGCGCCAGCACGATGTTGGCGCCGACCACCATGGGATCGACGGCGAGATGCGGATGCGCGGCATGGCCGCCGCGGCCGGTGATGCGGATGTCCCAGCGGTCGGCCGCGGCCAACAGCGGTCCGCTGCGCGTCACGATGTGGCCGAGCGGCACGCCGGGCTTGTTGTGGATGGCGAACACCGCATCGCATGGGAACTTCTCGAACAGCCCATCGGCAATCATCTCGCGCGCCCCGCCGCCGCCCTCTTCCGCCGGCTGGAAGATGAAGTGCACCGCGCCCTCGAAGTTGCGCGTCTCGCTCAGGACCTTGGCCGCGCCTAGAAGCATGGCGGTGTGGCCGTCGTGACCGCAGGCATGCATGCGGCCGACATTCTGCGAGCGATGCTCGAAGTCGTTGGTCTCGTCCATCGGCAGAGCATCCATGTCGGCGCGTAGTCCGATGGATTTCAAGGAGTTGCCCTTGCGCAGAGTTCCGACCAGGCCGGTGCGGCCAAGCCCGCGCGTCACCTCCAGGCCCCACTCCTGCAGCTTGGCCGCGACCATGTCGGACGTCCGGTTCTCCTCGTAGGCAAGCTCGGGATGGGCATGGATGTCGCGACGGATGGCGGCGATTTCTCCCTGGATTTCAAGCGAACGCGGCAGGACTGGCATCGATTACTCCGGTTGGAAAACGCGCGCATCTTAGACCAAACTTGGAGCGCGGACCTCCTCGGTCGGGGGTTACCCCGACCGAGTCCGCATCACCTGTCATCCCGAGCGAAGCGAGGGATCTTTCGGCAACAGGAAGGATCCCTCGGCCTGCGGCCTCGGGATGACACCGAGCGGAGGACACGTGCGCATGCTCTCTCTCGACGACGTCGAGGCCGCTGCAGCCGTGGTGTACGCCGCCATGCCGCCGACGCCGCAATATGCCTGGCCATTGCTCGCCAAGCGCGCCGGCTGCGAGGTCTGGGTCAAGCACGAGAACCACACGCCGATCGGCGCGTTCAAGGTGCGCGGCGGGCTTTTATACATGGACCGGCTGAAGCGGACCCGTCCCGACGTGAAGGGCGTGATCAGCGCCACGCGCGGCAATCATGGCCAGAGCATCGCGCTCGCCGCGCGCGGTGCCGGCATCGCCGCCACCATCGTCGTGCCGCACGGCAACTCGGTCGAGAAGAACGCCGCCATGCGCGCCTTCGGCGCCAACCTGGTCGAGGCGGGGCACGACTTCGATGCCGCGCGCGACACCGCCGCGAAGCTCGCCGAGGAGCAGGGGCTGGCGATGGTGCCGTCGTTCCATCGCGATCTCGTCACCGGCGTGGCGACCTACGCGATGGAACTGTTCCGCGCCGCGCCGCCGATCGACACGGTCTACGTTCCGATCGGCCTCGGCTCGGGCATTTGCGGCGTGATCACCATGCGCGATGCGCTCAGCCCTTCGACCAAGGTTTTAGGCGTAGTCTCGACGGGCGCACCAGCCTATGCGCTGTCGTTCGCCTCCGGCAAGGTTTTAGCGACCAACAGCGCCGAGACCTTCGCCGACGGCGTCGCGGTGCGCGGGCCCGATGCCGAGGCGCTTGCGGTGATCCTGAAGGGCGCCGAGCGCATCGTGCAGGTGAGCGATGGCGAGATCGCCGGCGCCATGCGCGCCTACTACGAGGACACGCACCAGCTGGTCGAGGGCGCCGGCGCCGCGGCGCTCGCCGCGCTCCTGCAGGAACGCGAGCGGATGGCGGGCAAGCGCGTCGCCGTCGTGCTGAGCGGCGGCAACATCGACCGCGAGCTCTATCTGCGCCTCCTCGCCGGCTCCTGAGGCAGCGGTGCCCAGGCAAGCTCGCTCTTCACTGCCTGCATGATGAACGACGAGCGCGTGCCGCGGACGCCCGGCATGCGCAGCAGTTCCTTGAGCGCAAAGTCGCTGAAGCTTTGCAGGTCGGGCGCCAGCACGTGCAGCAGGAAATCCATGTCGCCGGTCACGGCGTAACAGGCGATCACCTCGGGCCTTCCGCGGATCGCCGCCTCGAAGGCTTCGACCGTCTTCTCCGAATGATCGTCCAGAGTCACCTGCACCAGCGCCTGCAGGGTGAGCCCGACGGTCGCCGGCGCGACCAGCGCGGCGTAGCGCACGATCACGCCCTCCTCCTCCAGGCGCTTGACGCGGCGCTGGCAGGGCGTGGGCGAGAGGCCAACCTTGTCGGCGAGGTCGACGATCGGAATGCGGCCCTGCGCCTGCAGAACGGCGACGATGCGCCTGTCGATGTCGTCGAGCGCGATCATTCAGCGTGTGGCCTGTTGCGAAGTAATGACATTAAGGGCGCTTGTCGCCGCAGCTGATGGGATAGCATCATGCCCGCGCACAAAGGGGGGAGATCTCTCATGCTTTCGAAATCGCTCGCGGTGGCACTCTGTCTTGCCGGGCTGGGCAACGTCGCGGAAGCCGCCGACGCACCAAATCTCGTGGGCACCTGGAAAACCACCGGCGAATTCGCCGCCGCACGCACCGGCAAGACCCAGCCGGCCTTTGGCGAGACGCCGCCGTTCAACAATCCGAAACGCGTGTCGTTCGTGGTCGAGAAGCAAGAAGGGCGTGGCTTCTCGGGTTACCGCTTGTTGCCTGACGGGAGCAAGGACGCCTGCGTGGGCGTGCTGAAGCGCGACGGCAAGCAGGCGCTCATGAACTGCGACTATGGCAAGGTGACGCTCGATTTCACCGGCGACGTCGTCGAATCGTGCTTCGTCAGCAACCTGCCGGACACGAAGATCGCGTCGTGCGACGTCATGCGCAAGACGCCCTGACATCAGGCGTAACTGTAGACGAAGCCGGCTTCCTGGAGCCTACCGATCGTCGCCTCGATGCCCGGCGTGACGATCGCGCCGCTTGCAAGGTTGTTGGTGAGGTCGGCAGCGAGCTCCTCGTGGCTCTGGCGGTCGGGATTGACGCCGGCCGTTAAGAGAGTTGCGGCAACCTCCCAGATCGCGTTGTGGCAGCCGAGAAAGAGGACGCCGCGCTTCTGCAGCGTGGCCACGGAATTGCCGGCATGCGAGTAAAGCCCGTCGGCATTCGCAGGGGTGCCCACGTCGGAAGCCGGAAAGTCGGGATCGCGCAAAAAGGCATTGTCCTGGAACGCGCCCCCGGCCAGCGCGGCGAGCTTGTATTTGTCCCATGCGGCCTGGCTGAACAAGGCGAGTGCGGCGGCGCCATGCGGCGCGCCCACGCACAGGAAATCGGGGCGCTGCAGGCTGAACACCTGCACGTTGACCGTGTTGCGCATCTGATTGACCCAGCTGCCGCCAAGCCGCGTCGTGTCGAACACCTGCCGGGGCGCGTCATACGCCATCAGCACGTCGAGCGCCGCGCCGTCCCATTGATTGGGGTCGGTGATGACCATGGGCAACGCCTTGAAGTTTCGCCGGCGCGGCAGGGCAGCCAGTCGGTTGGCCAAGGCCCGCAGCCGGTGCGCGTCCGGCTGCATGTAGTCGCCGGTCGCGGCTGTCGCGTCCTCGAGACACAAGCCGAGCGCCGACGTTGCCGCCGCGGCGGCGCACAGCGCATGCAGCGCAGCGCGGCGGCCGGACAATCCGGCGGCGTTCCTCGAATCGCGATAGGACATCGTGCTGCCTAAGGGTTTCTCTACAAAAGTAGCGTTCTTTGGAGAATAGCTCCAAATCGGTCCATTCGCATGCCGATCTTCGCCGGGATTCACTCCACCCCCCGATCCCATATTGCCGGCATGAACCTCGCCCCTCTCGAGAACCTTCGCGGTGACTATGCCGGCATGGCGCCGGACTGGACCGTGCCGCAGCAGCTCGATCGCTACTGCGACGAGGACCAGGCGGTTTGGCGCCTGCTTGTCGAGCGGCAGTCGGCGCTCGCCAGGAGGTACGCCTGCGCGGAGTTCGTTCAGGGTCTCGACGCGCTCGGCATTGGCGACGGCATCCCCGACTTCGAGGCCGTGAACGCGCGGCTCGAGCCGCTGACCGGCTGGCGGATCGTGGGCGTTCCGGGCCTCATTCCCGACCCCGCCTTCTACGACCATCTGGCGCATCGGCGATTTCCCGTGACGGTGTGGATCCGCACCCGCGCCGAGCTCGACTACCTGGTCGAGCCCGACCTGTTCCACGATTTCTTCGGCCACGTGCCGTTGCTCAGCAACCCGGTGTTCGCCGACTACATGCAGCTCTACGGCCAGCGCGCGCTCGAGGCCGGCGCCCAGATCGGCCTTCTGGCGCGGCTCTATTGGTACACGGTGGAGTTCGGACTGATCCGCACCCCTGCCGGCCTGAAGATCTATGGCGCCGGCATCCTGTCGTCGGCGGCCGAAGTGAAGCACGCGATGTTCGCCACGGACGTCGAGCGGCTGCCGTTCGAGGCGACGAGCGTGATGCGACGGCCCTACCAGATCGACAAGCTGCAGAGCACCTACTTCGTGCTGGACGATTTCCGTCAGCTGTTCGAGGCGGCGCAGATCCGCATCGACTGACCACTCTGCTTCGGGACTCCCTGCTTCGCGATTCTCCTGTCATCCCGAGCGATAGCGAGGGACCTTTCCCTTTGCCTCAAAGGTCCCTCGCTGCGCTCGGGATGACAGCACTGCTTCATGAGGCGCACCGCGCTCCAATGACCAGGCCATCGACCGCCACGACGCCTTCGCCGTCGCGCTTGACCAGCAGCGGGTTGATCTCGGCTTCCGCCACGGCAGCGAAGGCCTCGTGCGCCAGGCTCGAGAACGCCGCGATCGCCCTCGCGAGCGCCGCGACGTCGCCCCGCGGCAGGTTGCGATAGCCGCGGATGGTGGCGAGGCCCTTCACCTCGCCGATCATCTCGCGCGCTTCCTCCTCGTCGACCGGCGCGAGGCGCGTTGCGGCATCCTTGTAGATCTCGGCCAGCACGCCGCCCAGGCCCACCGTCACGGTCGGGCCGACCAGCGGGTCGCGGCGGAAGCCCAAAATAACCTCGGCGAGGCCGCGCTCCATCTTCTGCACCAGGAAGCCTTCGAGCTTGGCATCGGGCGCAAGAGCCTTCACACGCTTCTCCATCTCGCGCGCGGCAACGGCTGCGGCCGCGCCGTCGGCGAGACCGAGCGCGACGCCGCCCGCTTCCGTCTTGTGCGCGATGTCGGGCGACAGGATTTTCAGCGCCACGGGCGCGCCGACCTCGGCCACGGCGGCAGCGACGCGACGTGCGTCCGGCACCGCCATCGCCTTGGCGACCGGCACGCCCAGCGCCGCGAATACCGCGACGGCGCGGCGCTCGTCGAAGCCCGACACGCGGCCGGCGTCGAGTGCTTGGCGGGCCGCCGCCGACGGCTCGGCAAGGACCGGCACGGGCCGCGGCCCTGGCCCCAAGTTTGGCCGCAGCAGGCAGATCGCCATGGCCTCGGCGCACGACTCGGGATGGCGGAAGGCCGGCACGCCGGCCGCCGTCAGCAAAGCGAGCGACTTCTCCGCCGCAGGCGTCAGCGCCACCGCGAACGGCTTGGAGGCGCGGGTGAACTTCACCAGAGGCTCGACCGCGAGCTCGGGATTGAACTGCGCCGAGGAGCCCACGACGAACACCACGGCGTCGTTGCCCGGATCGGCCAGCAGCCGCTCGATCGTGCCGGCGACAATCTCGGGCTTGGCACCGGCCAGCGTGAGGTCGACCAGCTTGCCCTCGCCCGCCGCGATGCCGAGCGGTTTTAGCCAATCGACCAGCGCCTGCGGCGGACCGGCGATCTCGAGGCCGGCCATCGCCATGTTGTCGACCACCATCGCCGCGCCGCCGCCGGTCGTGGTCGCGACGGCGACGCGCTTGCCCCTCCCGTCCGATTCACGGGCGGGCGCCCGATCGACCAGCAGCGCCGGCACGTCG
>JAFAKN010000006.1 GCA_019235415.1 Alphaproteobacteria bacterium | reverse complement strand
TCGAAGCGCTGCAGGCTGCCGGTGCTGAAGAACATGATGGTCGGCGCGGCCTCCCACTGGAACGCGCTGTTGAGCGTCATGAGGTTGCCGCGGTACTGGCTGTTGGTCGGCAGGTAGCTGTTGTCTTGGTTGTTCTGTCGCCGGACCACGGCGACCGATATGTTGCGCAAGCCGTCGGCAAGCAGCAGGTTGGACTCGAGCCCCGCGCCCCAGCTGAAGTAGTAGGTCGAGTTGGCCACGAACACATAGCCGACAGTGGCGAAGGGCTTCAGGGTGAAGTCCTCGTACTTGTCCGCAAGAGCCTGGAAGCGCGGCCCGCTGGTCAGGTCGAGCAGCATGATGTTCGCCGGCCATTGCTGGAACTGTCCGCTGCCGTAAGCGGTGAACTGGGTCTCGAGCGCGCCCTTGTCCTGGTTGCCAAAATCGTAGCGGTGGCGAATTTGGATCGAGCCCACGGCGCCCCAGTCGGGCTGGCCGGTCGCGGTCTGGTTCAGGTTCGCGGCCTGGCCGAACAGCAGGACCCGAGAGGTTGCAGGTCCGAGGTTGGCATTCGATTGATAGCGCCAGCCCAGGAACATCTCGCCGGTGAGGCTGGATGGGCTGCTCTTGGCGATGTCTTGCGCAAGATACTCCTGGGCCTTGGCTTGCACGTCGGGCGGCAGGCCCGGCGATTTCAGCGCGGTTTCCAGGTAGGTGCGTGACGCCTCGTAGGAGCCCAGCCGGAAGTAGAGGACGCCGAGCTCGAGCCGCACGCGCGGCAGGTCCGGGTTGATCAGCAGCATGCGCTCGAGGGCCGAGATGGCGCCTTCCAGGTCGCCGACCTGGGTCGCCAGGGTCGCATACTTGAACAAGACATCGAGATCGGCCGGCTTGTTCAGGGTCTCCTCGAATGCCTCGTCGTACTGTTTCTTGAGCTCAGGCGACGGCGAGCCCTGGGCCTGGGCGAAGGCCGGCTGCGGCAAGCCTTCGGTCAAGCCCGACAGGCTGGCCCCCAGAATCAAGGCAAGGCAGAGCCTTTTGATCCCACCCAACAGCCCGAACTCCCCCGAGGCCCTTTAAGGAGACCCTCCAACTATTGGAAACTATACAGCATTCGCTGGCTCGCGCATCTTCATAGGATAGCAAGCTCGATCACTGTGTGACCTTTGTCACACCAGCCAGCTCTGGCCCACCAGCAACCAGGAGCGCGGCCACGCCGCGCGCGCCGCCTGCATGCGCAGCAGCAGTCTCCGATATTGCCGTTCGCCCAGCGCGGCGACATAGCGCTCCCGTTCGCGCTGCAACGTCGACAGCATGCGGTCGAGCATCTGGCCGTAGGTGTTGCCCCAATTCCGGCTGGAGAGATGCAGCCTCCCGCCGAGCACCGGATTATCGGCAGCGCCATTGCGGCCGTGCAGGCGGTAGTCGTACAGCGCTTCGTCGATCAGCAGGCAGCCCGCCACCATATGGGCCATGACCACGACGTAGAAGTCCATGTGCAGGCGGAATGCCTCGTCGTCGTCGGGGAACACCAGGTCGATCAGCGAGCGGCGGAACATCATCGACGAGGTGCTGACCCACACCCAGTGCACCACCCGCTTGGTATACAGCCGGTACGGCGTCGGTTTCCCCCAGTAGGCCCTGCCCTTGGCGACGTCGAGCTTGGGCACGCACGCCGCATCGACCGGCACGAAGGCGCGGTCGCGGTCGGCGGCGGCGCGCTCGCGGCCGAACCAATAGACGCCGCCGGCGATCAGCTTGCCTTGGCCGTCGACCAGACGCGCGTTGCAGGCCGTGAACCCGACTGCGTAGGCGTCGTTGAGATGGGCCGCGAGCTGGCGCTCGAGGAACGTTGAATGCCAGAGATCGTCGGAATCGAGGAAACAGACGAACGGTGCGCGGGCAGCGGCGAGACCGCGGCGGGTGGCCCCCGTCTGGCCGACGTTCTTCTCGAGGCGCATCTGCGAGAAACGCGGGTCGGCGAGCTCTTCCAGGGTGCGCCGGACGACCTCGGCGGAATCGTCGGTCGAGGCATCGTCGACCACCACGCATTCGAAATCGCGGTAGGTCTGGCGGGCCACCGAGCGAATCGCATCGGCGATATAGTCACGGCAATTGTAGCACGTGACGACGACAGAGATGGCGGGAAGCTGGCTCTCGCTCACGACGTCCCGCTACGGTCGCGCGGGACCGAGGAAATCGAAATCGACGCCCTGATCGGCCTGCAGCACTTCCTTCTGGAACAGGCCGGCATAGCCGCGGCCGCTATCCGCCGGCGGCGCCGGCGGTTGCCACGATTTGCGCCGCTGCTCGAGCTCCGCCTCGCCGACCAGCAGCTCGAGGCTGCGCTTGGGCACGTCGAGGCTGATGCGATCGCCGGTCCGGACCAGCGCCAGTGGCCCGCCCACTGCCGCTTCAGGCGCCACGTGCAGCACGATGGTGCCGAATGCCGTGCCGCTCATGCGGGCGTCGGAGATGCGGATCATGTCCTTCACGCCGGCGCGCGCGAGCTTCATGGGAATCGGGAAGGAGCCGGCTTCCGGCATCCCCGGGGCCCCCTTGGGGCCGGCATTGCGCAGCACCAGGATGTCGTCGGGCTCGACGTCGAGCGCCGGATCGTCGCCGCGTTGCGCGAGATCCTCCAGCGAGTCGAACACCACGGCGCGGCCGGTATGGGTGAGAAGGTTGGGCGACGCGGCGGCGTGCTTGATGACAGCGCCGCGCGGCGCAAGGTTGCCGCGCAGGACGGCCATGCCCCCGGTCGGCTTGATGGGGTTGGCGGGTGTGCGGATCACCGTCTGGTCGGGCACCATCTCGGCGGCGTCGATCACCTCCTTCAGGATTCGGCCCGAAATGGTGGGGCAACGTTCGTCAAGGTGATTGCGCAGCTCGCGCATCAGGCGGGAATTGCCGCCGGCCCAGTGGAAGTGCTCCATGTAATGGTCGCCCGACGGCTTGAGGTCGACCAGCACCGGCACCTTGCGGCCGATCAGGTCGAACTCTTCCAGCGACAGCGCGATGCCCAGCCGCCGCGCCACGGCGGTGAGATGCACCAGAGCGTTGGTCGAGCCGCCGATCGCCTGCAGGACGACGAGCGCGTTGCGGAACGCGCCCTCCGTCATGATCTCCGACGGCTTGGGCCCGTGCTTGACCGCAAGCTCGGCCGCCAGCCGCCCGGTCGCCTCGGCCACGCGCAGGCGGTCGGAATGGGTCGCCGGGATCGAGCCGCTGCCGGGCAGGCCCATGCCCAGGGTCTCGACAATGCAGCCCATGGTGCTGGCGGTGCCCATCACCATGCAGGTGCCCTTGGTGGGAGCCAGCCGTTCGCTCACCTTCTCGATGTCCTCGGCGGAGAAGGTGCCGGCGCGATACTGGCCCCACAGGCGGCGACAGTCGGTGCAGGCGCCAAGCACTTCGCCCTTGAAATGACCGACCAGCATCGGGCCGACCGGCAGCACGACGGCTGGCCGATCCGCACTGGCGGCCGCCATCAGCTGGGCCGGCAGTGTCTTGTCGCAGCCGCCGATCAACACCACCGAATCCATCGGCTGCGCGCGGATCATCTCCTCGGTGTCGATCGACATCAGGTTGCGCAGGAACATGCTGGTCGGGTGCGAGAAGCTCTCGTGGATCGACACGGTGGGGAACACCATCGGGAGCGCCCCGGCCAGCATGACGCCGCGCTTAACCGCCTCGATCAGGTCCGGCACGTTGCCGTGGCAGGGATTGTAATCGCTGAAGGTGTTGGTGATGCCAACGATCGGCCGGTCGAGCGCATCGTCGGAATAACCGCCCGCCTTGATGAAGGCCTTGCGCAGAAACAGCGAAAAGCCGGCGTCGCCATAGGTCGCGAGGCCTTGCCGCATCCCGGTCGCCTTGGGCGCGCCGGGTTCGCGCTTTTCGGAAGTCATCGATTTCCTCACCTGGTGTCGGAATATCTTGTCAGGTCGCCAGGGCGCCTTCCAGCCCGGCCGCCCAGCGCGCGTGTTGCGTCGGGTCGCGCTCATTGGCAATGGTCCGGGCCAGCTCGAGCCCCATGAGCGCGCCGAACTTGAAGCCGTGGCCCGAGCAGGGCGACATCACCCAGCCCTGCCGGCCGAGCTTCTCGACCACGAAGCGCTCGTCCTCGGTCACGGTGTAGAAGCAGACCTTCAGCTGCTCGATGCGCCATTTGTCATAGCCGCGAAGCAGGTCGTGACAGCGAGCCAGCAGCGGCGCCACGTCGGACGGCGCCGCTTCTCGCGGCCCGTCGGGATCCCCCGACCTGCTGAAGTCGTGGTCTCCCACCTTGAGGCCGCGTCCAGCCGCCGGCGGGACGAGATAGAGGCCGACGTCGCCCGCCTTGTCGATGATCATGGGGCCCTTGGCCCAAAGCGCGCGGTCGCTGTCGGGGATGTCGAAATAGACGACGACCTGCCGTGAGGGCACGAGCCGGCCCTTGGTCGCGGGCAGCAGGCGATTGACCCAGGCGCCGGCGCTGACGACGATGCAGTCGGCCTGATGCTCGGTCCCGGTATCCGTGACGATGTGCGCCCTGTCGAGATCGACCGAGCGCACTCTCGTGCCGGGCCGTAGCGTCACCGCCGGCTGGCGAGCGAGGTGGCGAGCCAGGCCGGCCACGATGTCCTGGGCGAACAGCACACCGCCTGAGGCGGTCCAGAAAGCGCGCTCGACGCCGGTGGCCGAGAGCTGGGGAAATCGGCGCGGCAGCTCTGCAAGGTCGAGCTCTTCCATGGGCTTTCCGATCGCCGCCAAGGTGCGAGCCGAGCGCTCCGCCCACGTCTCGCCGTTTCCGGTCAGCGCCAGCATGCCGGTCGGCGCGTAGTGCTTCGCCCCGAGGTCGGACCACAACAGATCCCACGCGGCAAAGGCGTGGTCGATCATCCGGGCGTAGCCGACATAGTCGCCGTAGGGATGGCGAATGAGGCGATGCTGGTCGACCGAGGAGCCTAGTGGATTGGGCAGCGGCCCTTGCTCGAACAGCTCGATGTGATTTCCGTCACGCGTCAAGCCCCAGGCGGCGGCCAAGCCCATGATGCCGCCGCCGATGATAATCGTCTTCATGTCGGCTCTATCGGCCAGACTGCGGCGAACTTCCAGCGCTTTCCAGGGCCTGCCCTTTTGGGGTGGTCCAGACTCTCGACAACGAGTCTTGCAAATCGGAACGCGTTGGGTGTTGATGCAGACAACGTTTGCACAACCTGTAGCTCAGCGCGAGGAAGACCATGGCAATGACCATGCTGCAGATGGCGGGAGCAACGCCTTCTCCCGCCACCACGGCCGACGGCGTCCTGCTGATCATCGACGCCCAGAGGGAATATACGGACGGACTGATGCCTTTGGTGGGCGTGCAAACCGCGATCGATGCCCTGGCGGGCCTGATCGAGACAATGCGCAAGGCCGGGGCACCCATCGTGCACGTCCGCCATCAATCGAAGGGCAAGGCGTTCAACCCATCCTCGAGCGGCTACGAGATCGTGTCCGCCGTTGCTCCGCGTGCCGGCGAAACGATCGTCGACAAGGCGCTGCCCAACGCATTTGCCGGCACCGACCTGGCCCAGCAGCTCGCCGCCAGCGGTCGCAAGAACCTGATCGTAGGCGGCTTCATGACCCATATGTGCGTGTCGGCGACCGTGCGCTCGGCGACCGACCACGGTTTCATGTGCACCATTGCCGCCGATACCGTCGCCACCCGCGACTTGCCGGACGCCACCGGCGGGCCGACCATCCCCGCCGACGCCATCAATCGCATCACGCTCGCGGCCCTTTCCGATCGCTTTGCCTGGATCGTGCCCAAGGCGAGCCAGATCGCGTAAAGTCGGCGGCGGCGCTCCCCAGGCCGCTGCCGGCGTGTTATCGTCAACCAAAGACCCTGGGGAGGGCACGTCATGAAGTCGATATTGACCATGGCTTGGACGGCCGAGGATCCGTCTGCGTTCGAATTGGCCGCCAAGCTTGCGCGAACCTTCGATGCCCGGCTGGTCGGGCTGGAACCGCCATCCTACGGCGTGATGAGCATGGCGTGGGCCGACGCCGGCATGGGCGCGCCGATCGGCGGCGGCCTGGCCGAGGACGCCGAGGAGCGCCAGCGCGTCGCTGCCGTGAAGCAGGCGTTCGACCAGCGCGCCGCGGGCCTGACGTCGGAATGGCGCTCGGCCGACGACAGCGGCCCGACGGCGATAGGCGTCATCGGCCGGGCCTATGACCTCATCGTCATGCCGCAGCCCGGTCCGCTGCCCAAGCTGCCGGAGAGCGTGTTCGAGACGGCGCTGTTCGACTCCGGCCGGCCGGTCCTGGTGGTGCCGCCGGGCTTGAGCGCGATGGTCGGCAAGCGCATCCTGTTTGCCTGGAACGGCTCGACCGAAAGTGCACGGGCGATCTCGCTCGCGATGCCGGTGCTGCAGCGATCGGACGCCATCGAGGTGCTGAGCGTGGAGGGCGCCATGGTGCCGGGTCCGACGGCGGCGGAAATCGCCGAGTCGCTGCGCAGCCATGGCCTCAAGGTCACCAGCCAGCACCTCAAGCCGGGCAACCGGTCGGCTGGCCAGACCATCGTCGAGCGTGCCCTGGCGTTGGGCTCCGACCTGATCGTCAAAGGTGCGTATACGCAAAGCCGGCTGCGTCAGATGATCTTCGGCGGCGTCACGCGCCATTTGATCCTGAATTCGCCGCTGCCGGTGCTGTTCTCGTACTGATCTCGGCCTCCCCGCGCTGGGGGCGCGCCACTCCAGTGGCGCGGTCTTCGACTGCTTCGACAATGACGCGCGACTGGAGTCGCGCGCCCCCAGCAGTGGCGCGACCTTAGGATCTTGCCTTTTTGGCAGTCCTACCGCCCGCGCGCATCGAGACGCAGGCGGCGCTTGCCGGCTTCATCGGTGAGGTCGAGCGTCGTGCCGGCGATGCGGGCTTGCCGGACCGCGGCCAGCGCCCGCAGGAAGCTCCGCTCGATGTCATCCTGCTGGCCACCGCAGGCTTTCAGCGTCGTTGCCGATGGCAGAAAGCGCAGGCCTTCGGGGTCGAGCTTGTAGTCGCCGGCAATCGCATTGCAGCCGGTGGATGCGGCGTACTTGCCGTCGTCGTCGAGCCGCAGCGTCGGACGGTCGCGCCAATTGTCGAAATTGGGCCTCTCGTCGTCGATCTCGATGACGCGCCAATCGGTGTCTTGCAGCGCCGCACCCCGCGATGCCGGAGGGGGACAGGCGCCATCGCGATTGAGACTCACGAACCTGTCGGGCTCGATATCGCCGTCGACGAAATGGCCGACGATCTCGACATAGAGCTGCGCCACCTTCGAGGGAGTCGCTTCCGTCCAGGCCCGTTCGAGATCAGGCTCGGCACCGCGCGGCGCCACCTGATAGGCTCGGCCCGTCTGGCATTCGCTGAACACCCCACCGTTTTGAGTATCGCGGTACAGGCCGGTCATCCTGTACTGGCCGTCGATCGGGTCCACCGCCGCTGCGCGTGCGAGCTCGACACCGTCCTGGCCGACCAAGCGGTCGCCGGCAGCCTCGCGGTAGACCCGAGGCGCTCCGGCTCCACGAAGGACCAGCCGCGCGCCGCCGTCGACCTCCTGCGACCATTGCCCGAGGTCGAGCGTCGGCTCGCCGCCCGCC
This sequence comes from Alphaproteobacteria bacterium, assembly GCA_019235415.1. Lineage (GTDB taxonomy): Bacteria > Pseudomonadota > Alphaproteobacteria > Reyranellales > Reyranellaceae > Reyranella. The sequence goes on along the minus strand of JAFAKN010000006.1, from coordinate 132,986 downwards.
TTGCTGCTGCGCAGGCGGAAAGTGCCGTCCGGCAACAACGTGATCGTCAAGCCACCGCCAGTGTAGGTCCGCGCCGGCTCGCCCGGGCGACCGACGGCGTGGCAGCGCATCGATCGCCCCGCGGCGGTGAGCGTGGCCTCGCGGCCGCGGCCACGCAACTGGTAGTACGAATCGCCATAGCCGAAGCCGGATCCGGCCGGCTCTCGCGACAACTCGATGTCGGGCTGGCCCGGTACCGACAGGGTGGCCAGCTCGCCGTCCGTGGAAAAGGAAGCGGTAAAGTCGGTGCCGCCCGGGCAGGCGTACATGACTTCGGAACCCGGAGGCTGCGCCTCGGAGCGAGGCGTGCGATCGGCGGCGGTCTGCGCCTGCGCCTGGCCGGGCGAAGAGAAGAGCAAGAGCAGCAGGAGCGGACGGCGGATCATCGGACAGGCATGACTTCTGATTGGGGAATCCTCCCGTCCGCCGACAACATCACGGCGAGCGGCCGCGTCGTCTCGAACTGGGCGAGCACGATCAGGGCGACCACCGTGATCGGCACGCACAGGAACATGCCGACGACTCCCCAGATGGTGCCCCACAACACCAGCGAGACGATGACGACCAGCGGCGACAGGTTCAGCGTGCGTCCCATGATGGCCGGCTCGATCACGTTGGCCGTCACGATCTGGATGGTGCCGAACACCAGGAGCACGACCAGAAATGGAGTGAGGGTGTCGAACTGCAGCAGGGTGAGCACTGCAGGTGCCGCGATCGCCAGGATCGAGCCCACCGTCGGAATGTAGTAGAAGAAGAACACCATGACCGCCCAGAAGGCGGCGAAGTCGACCCGCACCGACATCATCACTACGTAGGCGAGGGCCGACGTCGCCGCGGCCAACGTGGTCTTGATCCGGATATAGACGCGGATGTCGCGATCGATGCGATCGAGCACGGCCTGGACGCGGGCCTGCTGCGCGCTCGATCCGAGCATGATGGCGAGCTTGCGGCGAAAGCGGATCTGCTCGACGAACAGGAAGCCGGCATAGATCAGCACGATGCCGGCCACGCTCACCAGCGAGGCGACGGCCGTTGCGAGGCTGCCCAACGTATCGGCGAGGCTGATGCGGTCGAACAGCTCGCCGAGCGTCGGCGCCTGCTCCATCCCGACCATACCGGCCGCCTGGTTGATGAGAAGCTGCAGCTTCCGCTCATAGGTGGGGGACGCAGCGGCGACCGCCGTGACATTGCGGCCGATGGTGCGGCCGACGACCCAGACTAGGCCGCTCATGACGCAGACCGCGGCGATCAAGGCAAGCCAGCGCGGCAACTGCCAATGCCCGAAACGGGGATGCTCGAAGGCGTCTGCCAGGGCGTCGATCATGTACCACAGCACGATGCCCAGCACGAAGGGCAGCAGCAGCCCGCGGCCGGCAACCAGCAGATACACCGAAGCAGCGAAAACGATGGCCCAGAGAGCGGCGCGCTGCAGAGTCATGTTTTCTGGCTCGTCCGGGCGCCGCACGACGCGGCGTCCCGCTCAGACGCGGGCTGCGGCACGCTCCAGGGCAAGGCGTCCCCGCTCCGTGAGCTCGACCCGGCGCTTACCCTGCTCGCCGCCTGCCTGGCGCACCAGGCCTTCGGCGCGCGCGTCCTCCCACACCGGGAAGCGTGGACAGGAGCTGCGCCAAGCGTCCATTACTTCCGCATAGGTCCGCGGCCGGTCCGCGACCCATTGCAGGAATTGCACCATGATGAGGCTGGGCTGCGCTTCCATAGCCGCATTTTGCGCCAGCCCATGGGGATCCGACAAGTGGCGGGCGCAAGCTCGGGCGGCGGCGAGAGGCTTTCGCGCCGCCGACCGTCAGCAGGTGCCGATGACCCGAGCGCTCAGCAGCATGTTGCGGGTCATCTCGTTGGCGACATGCGGCTTCAGGCGGATGCCGACCACCTGTCCGCCATCGCCCACCAGGGAGCCGAGGATCGTGCCGTCCTCGTCGCACAATTGGAAATTGGTCGAGGCGACATCGATGGCACCGGCCGGCAGCCGCGATACGGCCTCGCCCTCGTCTGGCTGTGCGCCGTCTGCCGCCGCGCGCCGGCGGGCCATCTCGCGCGCCGCTTGGGTCAGCGAGGTGATGAACCCTTCCAAATCGGCGAAGCCTGCGATGCAGGCGATCGAGTTCTGCTCCTCGTCGATGAAGACCAGCGCGCAGCTCGAACCATCGGCCGCCAGCCCAAGATGGAACTTCGCCAACGTGCCAGGGGTGGTGTTCGGCCTGTCTTCCATGGCAGCCTCCTCATGCGATGAAACGGCGGCGGCTGGATTTTCGTTCCGGTCCGACGCACGACCGCAGGCCGCAATCCGCGATGTTCCGGATGGGAACTCAACCTGGCCTAGATCGTTATCACTACGGGAGCTCGTCCCCGGATTTGCAGAAAAGCGATCCGCGCCGCAAGGCTCGGTGATCTCGATGCCACGGGTCTCGACCTCGAGCTCATCCTGTCGTGCGTCGACTATGGTCCATCTTTGCGGCGCGAGCTGCCATCGTCCGGCATGAACGTCCTATCGTCAGCCGGCGTTGCCTTTTCGGCACGATGACCGTACTGACGTTCCCTACCGCTCGCCCGAATCTGCAAATGAATTACACAACACTCCTGGAGCGCCATCCGGAAGTCGCGCTCGATCGACATTCCCTGTCCTTTTCCGACAAGTCAGCCGTTGCGGAAATCGGCAGGGCGTACGCGCTGTTCGGCGCGGTTCTCCTCGAGCAAGCCCTGCCGCCGGCCGTTTTGTCGGCCTCTGCGTGCGCATTCCGACAATACCTGCAGGCGCAAGCGCCGTCCGCCGCGACCTCTGACGCGCGAGGCAGCTGGCACAGCCCGTGGCTGGTGCGGCAAGGCGACCACTTTGCGATGGCCGGCGTCCTTGCCGCCGTGGTCCGTTCGTGGATCTGGGACGTCGTCGAGGAGATGTGCCAGTCGGCCCAGATCGTCCTGTTGCTGAAGTTCTGCACGGCGCGGCACAACGTCGACGACACGCTCGGGCTCGGGGGCCACCAGGATGCCAAGGTCGTAGACGCCAGCGTGCCGCTGTCGCTGTGGATACCATTGCAGGAGATCGTGCCAGGCCGTTGCTCGGGGCTGGGCTTCGTCGTGCCGCGCGCCGAGCGCGTGCTGCCGACCCCGTCGCACGATGACGTCGGCGCCGACTATCTCCTGCGCGAGCTCGGCAATCTGTGGCTTCCCCACTATGCGCTGGGCGACGCTACCATCCATTCCAATCTCTCGGTCCACTTCACGACCGGCTTCGGTACGCGGACGGATCGCTACAGCTTCGAAGTGCGCGCGATGCCCCGGGCATCGGCGCCAGCCCACCATCTCGACCCGGTGCTCTACGTCGCGCGTCGCAACGGACTGCCGACCTTCGTTGAAGCTTATTCCTCGATCGCCAAGCCCGCGGATGGATTCCTGCGCGCTACGCAGAGCGCGCTGGCCGCGATGCCGATTGGACAAAAGAGAGCAGGGAGCTAGGATCGACCCGATTGCTGAGGTCTCCGCTGCGAGGAGTCTTGCCGAAGTCCGAGGGAGTGGAGAGCAAGCGAACGGCCTGGCCCGCCGCGGCGCACCTGCTTCTCTTTGCTCTGATCATCGCCGTCCCCCTGTTGCTGCTGGTCGGCGTGCTGCTTTACCGAGCCTCGGTTCTGGAGCACCAGCAGATCGAGCAGCGGATCGTGCAGGAGACGGGTGAGCTGGTGGGCAACGTCGAGCGCGAGCTCGACCGGCATCTGGCGATCCTGAAGGCACTGGCTTCCTCGAGCGCGCTGGCTGCGGAGGATTGGCCGGCCTTCTATGCACAGGCGCGCAGCAGCCTTCAGGGCAAGCTGTACCTCGTGCTGACCGACAGCAGCGGCCGGCAGATCGTCAATACCTACGTGCCCTATGGCGAGGCTCCATCGCGCAGCGGCGATCCGGAGATATTGCGGGCAGTGTTGCGTAGCAAAGGTCCGATCGTGTCGGACCTCTTCGTGAGCCAGGTGGCGAAGGTGCCGGTGTACTCGGTCTCGATGCCCATTCTGCACGGCGATGACGTCCGCTACGTCATTGGCCTGGGCCTGCGGCCCGACACCCTGCAGGAGCTGGTCGGGAGCCCCAACCTGCAGGCACAGTTCGGCGCAACGGTATGGGATTCCAAGGGGACCATCGTGGCCGGATCGCGCGAGCGTCGCACGCGCGTCGGGCAGCCTGTTCCCATCGAGTTCCGCGAGCACGCCGACCATGCTGTCTTCGAGGCGATCGACCTGGACGGCAACCTTGCGCTCGCCGCCACCGCGCATCTGAGCGGTGCCGGCTGGGGCATCGCCGTGACGTTCCCGGCGACGGTCGTCGAGCAGCAGATCCGCAACTCGCTTTGGCTGTGGGGCGGCACCGCGGCGTCGGTCGGCATGCTCGTCGTGGTCCTGGCGTTGCTGTTTGGCCGCCAGATCACGCGGCCTCTTGCGGCGGCGACTGCGGCCGCGCAGGCCCTGGGACGCGGCGAGCCGTTCGACATCGAAGACTCGCACTTGAGCGAGGCCAACGCCGTGATCGCGGCTCTCCGGCAGGCGCGGCGCGATCTCGATGCTAGCACCTCGGCCTTGCGCGAAAGCGAGGAGCAGCTGCGCGCCGCAGCGGAGGCGGCGCAGTTCGGCGCTCACCAGTACGACGTGGCGAGCGATCGTTCGCATCGATCGGCGCAGTTTCGCGAGATCATCGGCGTAGGCGAGAGCTCGGAGATGGCGACGTTCGAGGCTGGCCTCGGTTTCGTCCATCCCGACGACCGCGCGCGCATCAGGCAGCGCAAGCAGGAGATCCTGGCCAAGGCGGTCGGGCGCTACGAGCTCGAATACCGCATCCGCCGGCCGGATGGGCAAGTGCGCTGGGTGATGGACCGCGGCCAGGTGATGCGCGACCCGGCAAGCGGCAAGGCCAACAAGGTCGTCGGGGTGCTGCTCGACATCAGCGAGCTGAAAGCCGCCGAGCAGCGCCAGCAGCTGTTGTTCGACGAGCTCAATCATCGGGTGAAGAATACATTGTCCATCGTGCAGTCTCTGGCGCAACAGACGCTGCGCACGCGCCCGGACCCCAAGGAGTTCGCCGGTGCCTTCGAAGCGCGCCTGCAGTCGCTGGCGCGCGCCCATGATCTGCTGACGCGCGAATCGTGGGGCGGCGCGTCGTTGGCCGAGATCGTCAGCGCGGCGCTGGCGCCGTTCCTCGACGAAGGACGCGACATCCGCATCGGCGGCGGCGATGTGACGATCCCGGCCGCAACCACCATCACGCTCAGCCTGATGCTGCACGAGCTCGCCACCAACGCCGCGAAATACGGCGCGCTGTCGGTGCCGGCGGGTCGCCTGTCGATTTCCTGGACGGTCGAGCCGGTCCACAAGGTCGCGGCGGTCGACTTGCTGTGGCAGGAGGAAGACGGGCCGATGGTATCGCCGCCCAAGCGCAAGGGATTCGGCTCGCGCCTGCTGGCGGCGAGCTCGGTCCAGCTCGACGCCCGCTTCGAGCTCGACTATGCGCCTTCCGGCTTCCGCTGCCGGCTCCGCTTCACCGTGACCTCGCCGCCGGCGTCTTAGTCGGACCGTCTCCATTCGTCGTCCCGACCGGAGCGCACCGCGCTCGCGTCCCGACCCGCCCTCATTTCTTTTGTCACTCTTCTAAATTCCGTTGCCCGGACCGGCCAACGCTTCTAGCGTTTCGTGAAAGGTCCCAAGAAGGACCAGACGAGACATCGTCGCTCCGGAGGAAAACATGGCCGCATCCAGGCTCGCGCCCCGCGTAACGCGTCGTCGTTTCATGCGTAACACCACCATGGCGTCGGCCGCCTTCGTGGCTGCGCCCTTCGTGCGCGGCGCCTATGCGGCGGGGAAACTGGCGCTCGGCCTGTGGGACCATTGGGTGCCCAACGCCAACGACGCCACGCGCCTCCTCATCGAGCAGTGGGCGGCAAAGGAAAAGGTCGAGGTCCAGATCGACTTCATCACGACGCAGGGCAACAAGATGCTGTTGACCGGCGCGGCCGAGGCGCAATCCAAGTCGGGTCACGATGTCTTCGCGCACACCAGTTGGCTGCCGGCGCGCTACGCCGAGGTGCTCGTGCCCCTGAACGACATCATGGAGCGCCTGATCGCTGAAAATGGTGCGGTGAACGCCACTGTCGAATACCTCGGCAAGGTCGACGGCAAGTGGCTGGGCGTGCCGGCGACCGTCGGCAGCCAGATCAAGGGGCCCTGCTCGCGCATCGATCTGATGAAGCAGCATGCCGGCATCGACGTCCAGGTGATGTATCCGGCCGGCGCGCCGCCCAAGGCCGACGCCTGGACGTTCGATGCGTTCCTGAAGGCGGCCGAGGCCTGCCACAAGGCGGGCTACCCGTTCGGCATCGGGCTCGGCACCACGGGCGACAATGTCGACACCGCGGGCGCCATATTCAACAGCTTCGGCGCCATGCTGGTCGACGCCAAGGGCCAGATCGTCGTGCGCAGCGATCCGGTGCGCCAGGCGCTCGAATACTACAAGCAGCTGGCCGCCTTCCTGCCGTCGGACGCCCCCTCGTGGGACGACGCCTCGAACAACAAATGGCTGATCTCGGGCCGCGGGGCCCTGATCATGAACCCGCCGAGCGCCTGGGCGGTGGCCAAGCGCGATGCGCCACAGGTTGCCGAGCAGCTCTGGACGCACGGTTTCGCGGCCGGCCCCAAGGGCCGCTTCGCGCCGTTCGTGCCTTTCTTCTGGAGCGTGTGGAGCTTCAGCAAGAACCAGTCGGCCGCCAAGAGCCTGCTGGTCCATCTGTCGTCGCGCGCGGCGGCCGAGAAGATGGTCGAGGCGAGCGGCGGCTACGACCTGCCGTCGTTCGAAAAGTTCACGACGTTCAAGACCTGGCAGGAGGAGGGCCCGCCCAAGGGCACGCTCTATCACTACCCGAACCCCTACAATCACCAGATCCTGTCCGTCGCGGCGCAACCCGCGCCGCACAAGATTGCCGAGCAGATCTCCGTGCAGGCGCTGCAGACCCAGATGGTGGTCCGCTACATGAAGGGCGAGGCAATGGAGAAGACGCTGGCCTTTGCCGAAGGCGAGCTCGAAGGCTTCATGCGCAATTGAGCGGGCGGGCTGCCCGCAGACTTGCGAAGACGCATGAGGCGCACTTCCGTCTGAGCTGGCCTCAGGCCTGGCCGGGCGGGACGAACGGCTGCCGTAGATCATGACCGTTCGGTTGGCAGGGCGAGCGCCTCGGCGCGCCGTGTGAACCTTTGCGGACATTCCATACAAGCGCCCGTGAGGTCGCGTTGAGTTCTGGCACAAGAAAGGTTGGTTGTGTATCACTGGGGGCAGCTGCGGCTCGGGGGAGAAGCAGATGGGTCTACTGGAATTCTTGCGGCTGCCGCTTCGCCGCGCGACGTTGCGACCTGAGCACGCTGCTTGCAATGGCGCGGGCGTCGACGCCGTAACCGACGTCGAAGAGGCGGTAAACCTATCGAACCAGCCTGTGGTTCGGCAGCCTCAAGCTCCAAGGCGCCCTTCGGCTCCCTCCGCCGAGCTGCTGACGGCATTTCGCCTGATCTCTGCGGCCGTGCAGACAGACGTCGACGTCGAGTTCACGCCGGTCGCCAGCCGGCGTCCGGCGCTGTCGGCCGAGCTGCTGATGGCGTTTCGCCTGATCTCTGCGGCCGTGGAGACAGACGTCGACGCCGAGTTCACGCCGGTCGCCAGCCGGCGTCCGGCGCTGTCGGTCGAGCTGCTGATGGCGTTTCGCCTGCTTTCCGGGGTGGTGCAGACGAACGCAGCTGAACAGGTCGTACGCGCTCACAAGCAACCGGCGACCCTGTCGCTCGAATTGGTGAATTCCTTTCGTGGGCTCTCGAGTCGAGCTGCAGCCGAGGCTCTTGCGGCACGAAACGCAGTGGAGGCCAAAAAGCCGGAAGAAGGCGCAGACGACCATTCGGTGCTGGTCGAAGCGGCAGAGGTCGATGTGGCGTCCGTAGCTCGAGCCATCGACGGAGTCCGCAAAATCACCCGCGAAGTTGGCGGCCTATGGCTCGTCGCAGCGGACCGGGACATCCGTCCGATCCTCGCCCGTCAGCTCGCCGGCCGAGGCGCTCTCACCCTGCTGATGAGCAGGGCCGCCCGTCGCGGATTGCCGGTGCGGTCGAGGCCGTGAGCTTCGGATGAGCGCCGTCTTCAGCTTCGCTGCGTGTCGACGGCGCCTAAAACCAAAAAGCGCCGGTCCGGCCGCGAGGCGCTCGGGTAACCATGCTATGAATGGTGCTGCCGGACAGGATTGAACTGTCGACCTCTCCCTTACCAAGGGAGTGCATGGAGCAATTGGATCAATGGCTTAGCCACCTGCCCAGGGGATTGCCCAGCATCGCGCTGCCGGCGGGAGCGGCAGGCGCGTCGTCTCCGCGTTCATCGCTACGGCCTTCGCTCAGGACGATGCCGAGCAGGCCCGCGCACAATGGCGACGCGTCGCCGACCAGCTCAGGCCCAACCTGTCGAGAGAGCTTGCCGTGCCTCCTGCCGCAAGCCGCGCAGCTCAGCCTTATGCTGGTTCAAAGTCTGCGCCGTCGCCTCGAATTGCCGGTTTTTCGCAGTGATCAACGAGACCAGTTCCCGCGCTCGAGCCGCTGCCCGGGCCGCTATCTCATGCTCCTCCCCACGAGATGGGACACGATCCTCGAGAAGCAATTTGCTTTGATCGATCGGCATCTCATTTCACTCAGTAGGTCGCCACACCCAGCTACTCGTCTGTGACTACGCGAAGTGGAGAACCAGTTCGATGTCGCCGAATCGGACGCAATTGCCGGCTTCGAGCCAATGCACCACTCCCGCGGCGATGCGGGTTCCATCGATCGATGTACCGTTCGTTGATCCGAGATCCTCCACCTGCAGCCTGTTGTCGGCCGTGAGCGTTAGACGTGCATGGCGGCGCGAAACTGTCGGATGCAGCAGAACTACATCGCATTGACGTGGGTTCCGTCCGATCACCGCACTTCGCTGCTGCTTCTCCAGGTCTTCTACGACCAGGTCAAAGCTGAAATTGTGGCCGTTGCGGTCAACGGCAGAAAAACGCAGCACACCGCGCGCCGTTTTCACTTGGCCGCCGAAAGTTGGCTCGCTGTCGCCGGTGCGTACCCTAAAGATATGGACATGGCGGCTCACATGCTTCGCGCGGTGCTCGCCACCATCGACAAACGCGTAACCATCGACCACATCGGCGATTTCGCGGATCGCGCGTGAGACCGCGATTCCACCTGGCTCAGCCATTTGCTGAATGCGCTCAGCAAGATTGACCGCATCGCCGAAAATGTCGTGCTTTTCCTCATCAATGATGATTTCGCCGACATGGACGCCGATACGGAACAGCAGGCGTTGCTCCTCGGCCGCGCTAGCGTTGAACCTCGTCATGCGTTCCTGAATGTCGATAGCAGCCGCAACGGCGGCCTGCGCAGACCTGAACTCTGCCAACACGGAATCGCCGGTGCTGTGCACCAAACTACCGCCTGCCCCCTCAATTGCCGGACGGCAAACCTCAGCGCGCACCGAACTCACGCGTTCGAAGGTGGCGTCTTCCTCGTCTTCCACTAACCGCACGTATCCAGCAAGCTTGGCATGCACGATAGCGGAGAGCCGCCGTTGCACCGATGCCATAGCGATAAGTGTGGCCTCAAGAGCGACAATGTCCAGAGGCTTCGGCCGCGCTCGAAGGCAGAGCGGTATCTTACCTTGAGGGTCCGCTTTAGAACTCCGAATGGCCACGAGCGGCTCTAGACCACATCCGTACAGGCACAATTCAGGCCTGCGCGGGTGACGGCGAGCGGCCCGAAGGGTGATGCCGCCGCACGCTTGACTACCAGCCGGAACCCCTTTCAGGTGCGAAGTCGCGGCAAGATGTACGCCGAGTTCGGGGTCCGGATCTCGTCCGGGGCATTGGCTTCCGCCCCCCGTGGACGCCTGTGCGGAACCGAACGCCCCAAAATGCTTTCCCTTTTCGGGAGACATTCTTTAGGGGGTGGTGACGTGGTAACAGAGCCTGAAGTAGGTACTGCGGCCTGCTACCGGCCTCGCGTGTCAGAGGCATGGCTATTCGCAGTGGCGACGCTCGATCTCACAACCGTGCCCAGATGAATGCCGCGGTACTCGGTGACCTGTGCAAGAGTGGGATCCTTCGCAAACCGTAGAACACCAGGAGCTTGAGCGCATCGCAGTGTCGGGTTGGTTGTGGCCATCGAGTCGTCGCCAGCTCTTCTGTGCGTCCTCGACGAGCTTGAACACCATGGCCAGCGCCGTCACTTTCGACAGAGCCCTTGGCGCGCAGCAACGCGTGTACCGTGGCGTGGTGCGCGACATGGTCTATGCAGCGGTGGAGAAATAACTGCGACACGGCATTAGCACGGAATTGACACGGCGTTGACTCGGTTAACGCGTCAATGAGGAAATTATACTTTCATCTGCGCGCTCTTCCCGTTCGCCGTCCTTCGCGCTCTTCGCTTTCGCCCTCCTTACCCTGCATTCGGATTCCCGGCGCAACGACGGTGGTGAATAACGAGCGCCAAGAGGCCAATTATGGCGACCAAAATTTGGAAATATCGCAACACCAGTGACGGCGGGAGTCTAGCCAGCAAGGGGATTACGAGTGAATTTCCTGCCGCGGGTGACGACGTTGTTCCTGCGGGTAGCACAACCCGCGATGTGGTCACTGGTAACGCTACCCGCTCTTCACCTGTTCTGGAGTCATCGACCCTCGGCACCGACGGGGGCAATGGAAATGCGACGCTCGCGCCCAGCGCCAACCAGACACTGGAGATCGGTGGCACAGACACCGACACGATGACGGTTGTCACGAGCAGCGGTCCGGCCCTGTCTATCAGCAGCACAGTTTACACCGACACTGGCTTGACGGCGACCGTCACGAGCGGTGGCCGGACCAAAGACAACACCTTGGCGCTGACGGGTACGGTGAGTGATGTCAATGGGCTCAACTTAGTTCAGATCTACGACGGTGCGACACTGCTGGGTACGGCGAGCTTCGCCGCGGAGAGCTCGACCAACTGGGGTTTTGTGACGCCCGCGCTTGCTGACGGTAGCCACAGCTTCACCGCTCAGGTCACCGACAGTGCGGGCAACACGACGAGCACGTCTGCTGTGACAGTGACGATCGACGCGACGCCGCCGAGTGTCAAGAGCGTGAGCTCGCGGATCAGCGGATCGGTCAAGACCAGCCAGGTCGTCAAGATTACGCTCAACATGAGCGAGAAAGTGTTCGTCTCCGGCACGCCGGAGCTGCTCTTGAACGACGGCGGCACAGCGACCTACGCGAGCGGCTCGGGCACGCGGGCCCTGACGTTCGAGTATATCGTTCCATCCGACCAGGGGGCGTCGGATCTCCAGGTGATCGGGGTGACTCTGCCGTCACCTGCCGCGATCCAGGATTTAGTCGGCAATGCGGCGGACCTTTCCGGCGCCGAGGCTGACCTCCACTTGAAAGTGGGTTCGACGACAACCACTCCCGCCACCAGCCTGACCCTTACTGGAATACAACAAACAGAGCTGTTTGGCCCGTCATCGGCGAGTGTGAGTTTCGCCGCAGATGCGACGGGAAGCCTGATACTAGACGCGTCGTCGCAATTCACGGGAACGATATCGGGCCTTAGTTCCGTTGCTCCATTTAACGCAATTGACTTGGCCGACATTGCCTTTGGCACGAATACGACGGCCGTTTATCTGGCGAGCGGCCCTGACACGGGCACGTTGACGGTGAGCGATGGCACGCACACAGCCAAAATCGCGCTGTCAGGTCACTATGGGCCGACATCCTTCACGATAGCGAGCGACGGTCACGGTGGCACCGCGGTGGTCGATCCGGTTCCCAACGTCTCGGGCTCGTGGAGTGACGTATTTTCCTGGCCGATTATCGGTATCCAATCGTTGGTATTACCTGACGGCACAGTTCTCACGTACGGGACGGACGAGGTCGGAAACCAGGGGGCTTACAGAATCTACGATGTGTGGGACCCGACTACCAACACGCACAACACTTTACCGAACGAAACCCTTGTCGACGAGTTCTGCGCGGCTGCGCAGATCGTCCCGACGACCAATGAGGTACTTATCGCTGGCGGCGATAATCGCCCGAATGGAATAATAAATGTGGGCATCCCAAACACCAATATTTTAGACCCCGCAACGGACAGCCTGACCCCCAGTCCGTTCGGGCCAATGGCGTACGCTCGTTGGTATCCCACCCTCATCACTTTGGGCACCGGCCAGTTGCTCATTCTCGGCGGCGCCGATATTGAGGGCGCTGGTGTCGGCACCCCCGAGCTCTTTACGCCGGGCGAGGGCTGGCGCACGTTGCCCGGGGCCTACATCGACGAAATGGCCGTCGATACCGGTTATTATTACCCGCGCACCTGGCTGGCCTCCGACGGAAGAGTCATTACCGTTGCCGCCGGTGGCGGGACCATCTACGCGATCGATACCTCTGGAGATGGTAATGTCAGCGTGATCGGGCAGGCCCCGATCGGTTTTAATTTTAATGAGCCGGCGATTATGTTCGCCCCGGATAAATGCCTGGTCCTTTGGTCTGACGGCTCGTGTTGGGTCATGGATATTAGCGGACCCACTCCGGTGTTCACGCCCACCGGAAGTCTTCAGCCAGACCGCATTTGGTCGAACCTGACGGTACTGCCGGACGGCCGGGTCATGGTTAGCGGCGGCAGCCAGGTCGATAACCAGCTCACCGGGGTCGAGTACACTGTCGCGATCTGGGACCCCTCGACGGGTCTTTGGACCTCCACCGGGGCGAATGCGGCTGTGCCGCGTCTCTACCATTCCACCGCTATTTTGCTGCCGGACGCCACGGTTTTGTCGCTGGGGGGCGGCGGGGTGTACCCGGATGATCCGTCGATGGATCACTTGAACGGTGAGATCTACACTCCCGGCTATCTGTTTGACGCGAGCGGTGCCGCGGCTGTCCGGCCGATCATCCAGCAGGCGCCGCCTGATCTCAGCCCTGGCGACACCTTCACTGTGTGGGTCGACGATCCGGCGAACATCCAAACGCTGGCGTTAATGCCGTTCGGCTCCACCACACATGGCTTCAATACTACGGCGCGACGGATCGAACTTTCTTTTTCCGTGCAGGCCGACGGCAGCCTCGAGGTCACGCTGCCGGCTAGCTCGAATATCGTTCCACCCGGCGATTGGATGCTGTTCGCAATCGGCAACAACGGCGCACCCTCCACCGCGTCGACCGTCCATGTCAATCCGTATCTGTCACTCAGCAACACAATTGGCACGGACACTGGCTCGGCTGCGACCATCACGAGCGGCGACACAACCAGTGACAATACGCTGACGCTGTCGGGTACGTTGAGCGTTGCCGAAGGGTTCAGCTCGGTGCAGGTCTATGATGGCGACACCCTGCTGGGGCCGGCGACCATCAGCTCGGGCAACTGGAGTTACACGACGCCAGCGCTTCCTGACGGCAGCCACAGCTTTACCGCGACGGCGACTGACAACGCCGGCAACACCACCACGACATTTGCGGTGACGGCGACGGTCGATACGACGCCGCCGGCCGACACGATCGGCACCACAATCACTACGGATACGGGCGCGACCACTACCGTCACGAGCGGCGGGGTGACGAAGGACAACACCCTGGGCCTGTCAGGCACGGTGAGCGATGCCGGTGGGGTCAGCTCGGTGCAGATCCATGACGGTGCCGCCCTGCCGGGTCCGGCGCTCCTCACCGATAGTAACGCCGCCGGCTACGCCTTCAACGAGGCCACTGGCACCACGACGGCAACCATGACCGACGCGGCGGGCATCACCAACGCCGCATCCCCCGCCTGGTTCGAGGGGACCGCCGGCAATGACGTGTTCTCTTTCGCCTCGGACGGAACTCTCGTCGCGCCGGCGTCGATCGTTGGCAACGGTGGCACGGACACGATTGCGACCACCTCCGCCGCCACGCTCGTGGACACTGACTTCGCGAATGCCCAGAACATCTGGAGCCTTCTTCTGACTGCGGCGAGCTCGGTCACCTTCGGCGCAGACGCCTCCGCACCCAACATCGCCAGCGTCACGACCGGCACGGGGCCAACCAGCATAGCCGACAGCAATACGGGGACGACCGGCAACATTCATCTGGCGGCCGCCAATCTGATCGGGTGATGTTGCGTCGCCATCCCGATCAGCCCCATTCGCGCCAAAGTTCGAGGAACTTCCCTGCGTTTTAGCTGATGGCCAATTCCAAGACGGTCGGCTGACCAACGCGTGCCGGCGATGTGTCTCAACCTGGCCGCGGCCAGGTTGAGGGCTGAGTTGCCATCGGGAAAGGCACCGACCAGGCGGGTGCGCCGGCGGATCTCGCGCATGATGCGCTCGAGCGGATTGTTGGATGCGGATGCGGCGCCAACGCTCCTCGGGAAACGCGTAGTACGCCAGGGTCTCAGGCACGGCCGTCTCCACCAGCCCCGCCGCCTTGCCGAGCCTCATGCTGTGGAGCTGAGTGACGACCTCGCTGGCCTTGCGCCGAGCCGCTTCCAGATCTTCTCTTGGGCATGGATGGCCTTGAGCAGCAACGCTACCTCGCGCAGCTTGCCGGCCCGCACGTGGCTGAAGACGTTGCGATAGAAATGCACCATGCAGCGTTGCCACCGGGCCTCGGGACAGAACTCGGCGGCACTCTCGCCACGACCCCACACGCATCGGAGATGATCAGCTTTACGCCAGCGAGGCCGCGCCCCTTAAGGTGGCTGAGAAAGGCGCTCCCGCCGGCCTTGTCCTCCTTCGCGCCTTCGACGATTCCAAGCAATCTGGCGGTAGCCCTCATCATTGACCGAGATCGCCACCCGCAGCGACACGTTGCGCACCTCGCCTGCCCAGCTGTGCTTGAGCGCGATACCGTCGAGATAGAGATAGGGATAGGGACGCTCGCCCTCGATCGGCTGGTGCCGCCAGGCTCGATCTGGCCGTAGATCTTCTGGTTGAGGTTGGACACCGTGCTGGGCTCACCCGCGTGGCCATAGTGCCTCGGTGATGTCCTCCATGCGGCGGACCGATACGCCTGCCAGATACATCTCGATCAGGGCTTTCTCTACCGAGGTCTCCCGCCGCCGATACGGTTCGATGATCGCCGTCTCGAAGGTCTGCTGTTGCAGCCGCCGGCCTTGGTCTGCATTGCGATCGTAGCTGCCGGCACGCTGATCGCGCCGCGTTTCGGTCCGCTCGTAGCGACCGGCGTTGCACAGCCGATCGGCCTCCGCCTCAAGCATCGTGTTCAGTGTCTCCTCGACCGTTCCTCGCACGACCCGACCCAGGTGTTCACGCACGCGATCGTCGTCGATGCGGATCACATTGCCGATCGGCGTGCCATTGCTATCCTCTTCCATGGTGGCTCCTTGTCCTTCTGGCTTCGTTGAACGTTTCGCATCGCCAACTTGACCAAAGCGGTAGCCACCGCCCTATGTGCGAAAGATTTCTATGCGTCATCGACCGAATCAGCCTGTCGCAGTCGGCACCCCGGTATGCCGCGGCTCGTGCACGCGCCGCCAATCCAGGCCCTCGAAACACCGCTTACCCAGCTGCTCAGCATCCATGCGGTGGAACGCCGTGTTGGCAATACCTCTTGCTCTCGCGATGTCACCCGCGGTCGCAAACCGGATCTGTGTCTGAATTGCCGTCGTAGCGGGGGAGCCGCACGAAGTACATCCCCATCGGCGCCGTCGGGGATCGGCAACGGGACGACAGTACTGGTAGAGGCGGCACTGGCGGACGTGGTGCCCCAAGCGGCTAGCGTGCGTTATGCAAACCTCCCTGCAAACGCCAGAGGGTGGCGTACCGGCCGCCAGTCCTGATGAGTTCCTCGTGCGTGCCGTCCTCAACGATTCGACCCCGGTCGAGGGTGATGATGCGATCGACGGAACGCGCCGTTGAAAGACGGTGGGCGATAATTAAGAGGGTACGTCCCTTGGCGATGCGCTGCATGTTCTGCTGGATGATCCGTTCGCTTTCGTAGTCCAGCGCGCTGGTCGCTTCGTCGAAGATCAGGATGCGCGGATCGGTGGCCAGCGCGCGGGCGATGGCGATGCGCTGCCGCTGGCCGCCCGACAGGCTGCTTCCGCGCTCGCCGATGATGCTGTCGTAGTTCTCGGAAAGCTCGAGGATGAACTCGTGCGCGCCGGCGAGGCGTGCCGCCGCCACGACGCGTTCCATCGGCATGGCCGGATCGGCGAGCGCAATGTTCTGGCGGACCGAGCAATTGAACAGGATGTTGTCCTGCAGCACGATCCCCACCTGGCGGCGCAGCCAGGCCGTGTCGACCAACGCCAGGTCGACGCCGTCGACCAGGACGCGGCCGCTTTCCGGCACGCCGCCCGAGTGCGCACTGTGATGTGATGCTCGTCACATTTCCTTTCAGGAACCGGTTGACTGCATGGAGATCGTGGACAAAAGTTCAGTGGTATGCGTGCAAGGTTTGGTCGCGCGTAGTTGTCACTAGCATCGAGTAAGGGGGAGCGTGCGATTTGGCTAGCGGGCGACTTGGGGGTCAGCCCGCGGTGCTTGGGTGTGGAGACTGGAAATGTCTTCTGTCGTTGACATCGCGAAGGCGCGCGCGCGACACTCTGCGCGTGGGGGAGGGGCGCTCGAAGATGCCGACCTCTCGTATCGAGTCGCCGACACGTCCGCGAAGCCCCCGCCCGATCGCGTCGCCTACTATGAAGAGCAAGCCGCGAAGGTGAGGGCCGAAGCGGCAGTCATGAAGAACAATGATACTCGAAGCGCGATGCTGCGCTTGGCAGATGTGTGGGACACGTTGGCAAAAAAGGCAAGGTCTCACACGCTGCATGGCAAGTCCCAGGGCAACACCAGCCGAGCCAGCGCGTAACGCTCTCGTCGCTTCCGCGATCAAGTTCAGCTGCCTGCTGTTCCAACTCTTTGGGGTAGTGCTCGAGCCCGTTTGCAGTCTGCCGCTCGCGTAGCGTGTCCCAAGCGGCGCACGCTTCGCACTCCAGGCTGGCAGTCTGGAGCTTCGCGGCCCGCCTTCGATCACGAGACCGACGCTTACCGTGCGTTCACCGGGCCGCATTCCGCCTGTGATTCCTCGGCCCCGCCGGTCCAATCGTCAGCCGGCTCGCGCAGCCAGTTATGGCCAATGCGTTAACGCGGCGATGTGGAAAATCGCAGAGGAGCCAACAAGACCCCAGACAAGAACCATGATCAGCAACGCCATTGTAAACGGGGTATCCGGGTCGGTGGTAAAGTAGGTCGTCTTGTCCATAGGCACTCCCCTCAAAGTGCTCAAGACACCGACAATTCTGGCCTCTCGACGTGAGTACTGCAAGGCTCGCCGCAGACGGAGAGTATGACCTCGGTGTGGCAGAGAAAATGACGCCAGCCGCCAGCCGTGGAAGCTCATGGCGGGACAGGCCTTCATGGTTGCCGGCGGTCAGTGAAGTAAATCGTACGGCAGGCTCGATCTATGTCGCGCCGGAAATTCTGATAGACGCCGCCCGACATGCTGACCACTGCGGTCAGGTGCCACGGGTAGCAACTCATTGCAGCAAACCGAACGCCCACATCAACAAAACCCGGAATGTTGCGCATCGCGCCAAAGATTGTCGGCCATCAATTGCCACCTTATGGACCTTCCTGCACGCCAACCTAGCGAAGCTTGTGCTCGAAGCGACACGCTGCTGGGTCCAAGGCTTCGTCCAGCGTGACTGTAATTCTCCTATATTAGGTCCGTTCTCTTCGGGTTTTTCGAGTGCTCTGGACGAGGGCGGTTGGCAGGCGGCAGCTTCCTCGTCGGCAAAACCTGCGGGCGCCAACACGTACTTGGGCAACCGCCAGTCGATGCCTTCTAGCAGGTAATCAAGCTGCGCCGCCGAGATCATCGCTTCGCCCTCCGTCCTCGGCCACACGAAGCGGCCGCGATCCTTTGCCGGCGATTTCCCGCTTGGGCCGGGTTTCGAAGACCAACCTGGAACCAAGAGACAGCGATGACCAAAGAGATGATGAACCTGCGCTCGCTGGCGAAGGTCCGAGACTCCGATCTTCTGCGCTGACGAATCAAGCCGAAGCCGACGTCCTGGACTAAAGGACCTTCTGCTCAACAGTGCGCCAAGCTGAACATCACCAACCGGGCTTGAGCGCCTGAATGGCGAGATCAAACCTCGCACCGAGGTCGTCGACATCTTCCCAAACGAAGGTGCCATCACATGGCTCGTCGGAGCCGACCTGCTCGAGCGGGACGACCGTGGGCCGTGCAGTCGCTCGATACTTCACCTGAAAAGCATGTCCGACCGGGACACCATCGCTTTATCGCAAGCGGGCGGCTGCACGCGGACGGCCGTAACGAAGAAATTGGTCTAGCTTCCGAACCCATAACCCGCTCGTCGGCGGCTTGGATTGTGGCGGTTCAGGTTATCCCGGAGATCCCGTTACAGCCGAGACGGGCTGATGCCCGCCCCGGCCTGGGGACGAACCGCGTCGCACTGAAGCAACCGGCGGCCGGAGCGGGCCTGCCAGACGGCCTCCCAATGGCAGTCGAGCAGACGCAGGATATAAGCGCATTACCATTCGTGTCCGTTGAAAGTTCGTGACGGGGCGTGGCGCGCTCGAGATATGGATCAGCGCGCGCCCTCCAACTGCGCTCGTGTTTATCACTTCATGCGACTTGCCCCTTTGGGTCCAGCCGACCCGGCATGCGCGAAACGATTGCGATCAGTCGGTGAATGCGACCTGCTCGAGACGAGTTGCTGCCAGCCGCCCGCGTTCGGCAATCACCCGTTCACGCGGCGGCACCTGTGGCCTCCCCTTTAGCAGCACCAAGGTCCATAGCGTGGCCGCGCCAAGGCGCGCCGCGAAGCAGCCAATCGTGCGACCTGCACTGTCGGCGGCCAGGCCGACCTGGATCTGCGGCGCGACGCGCCTGGCAGCGGAAACCTCGCCGCTGCGAGACGCAGCGTCCATTGCACTCAGGAGCGAGCAGGGCCATCGCAAGGAGTCCGTCTGCTGCATCATGCCCTGTCACGAACTTTGCACGGACAGAAATGCCAGCGCGCCCGTATCGTGCTCTGCCTGATCGTCTTCGGGAGGCCCGTCCAGTATGGCGGCTCTGGCCGCCGGTCGCTCCCCCGCCTCTTTGTTCCCGAGGCCGACAGGGCGTCCTCAAGCCAGCTTCTGGAGCGAGGCTCCATTCGTTCGCGCCGATGTCCTGTGCAACCATCGGTATCCTTTAGGTCCTTTTGGAATGTGCTGTCGGCAGTGCCAGCAACCCGCGATCCCGAGGAGCAGAAACAGCGCTTGGTTGAGGCGCTGGAGAGCAAGGGCGTGCCGCCAACCGAAGCGAGAGAGTTGGTCGAGGCCATGTGGCCGGTGTTGCGTGAGATCCTCGATGCCCTGCGCGATGTCGGCGCGCTCAAGGACTAGCCAACGGAGCCGGCAGTCCTGACTGTGGGGCGAAGGACGAGATCTCGATACGCAAGGTGACGGCCGACGACGCTCGTATCCTCGCTCGCGCTGCTCTCGGCTGCGACATTCTTTGCCGGTTCGCTTTCGGAAACACACGTCATCACGTGAGTGCACCGCGATGTACGAACGCCAAACCAGCCTGTCACAAAGACGTATGGAGATTCTCACAATGACAAAAGCCTTTTCGCGATAGAGTCTCCCGGTTGAGGGTGATCAATAATAAAGACAATGTCGGAAGATGCTTTGCACAGGCGGAGGCGAACGGCGGGGTGAGCCGCGGGATTGGTGGCGGGCGACGATGTGGGAATCCACCGCCATCGCGCTCAATGGCGGACTTGCAGCTTCGCGGCGAGCGCACAAAGTGTCCGGTGCCCTGCGCGCAGAACAGGTCGTTTGCTGCGAGCAGCCAGGTGTGAGGCAATCCCCTGCACGTGCGAGGATAACTCCGTCAAGCGAACCCGCAACTCGGAGCCGTCAAGGCTGCCACAGCATGTTTGGTTCTTCCGTTGCCCAAAAGATTCGGCACGCGGTCGACCATCCTACGTTTGCAAACCAGGACGCAAAAGCCTCTGCTGGCGCCCCGACGGAATGTCCTCACGGCCGCGCCGTCCAAGAAACAGCTGGCCGCCGAATACCCGCCGGCGGAGGACAGATCTCGGATCGGGCGGAAGTCGTCGTGCACTTCCCGTCTTGGCCGGGGTATCGCGCCCCGCCGAAAAGCCGAAGCCGCCAGCCTCGTCTAGAAGCCAGACCAGCCGAATAGCTTAGCCGGGTGAAGGGGAAACCAACATGATCAGCAAGCTCGGCGCGGCGCTGTTGGCGATCTTGCTGCTCACTTCGGTGGCTATGTTGTCAACCGCCGGAGCCCAGGACCAAGTTGGGCGCCGCATGCCGAGGTACGAAGCACAGCAGGAAAGGTTCAACGCATGGACGGTGGGCCTAGCCGCCGGTCTCCTTGAAGGAGCACCCCTTCGCCTCGCGTCCGAAATGGCTCGGATCGTCGATGACGGAGAAAACTTGCATGTCTTGCCGATTGTCACGCGGGGGCCGACCGAGAATCTCAATTCACTGCTTTATCTGCGCGGTATCGATCTCGCGATAATCAATGCAGATGCGCTCGACGAATATCATATCCAGCTCCCCGACATCCGGCGCCACGTAACCTATCTGGTCAATCTGTTTCCATCTCAATTGCACGTGTTCGTGCGGCCAGAGATCAACACCCTCGAGGACCTCGCTGGAAAGAAGGTAAACTTCAACACCTTGGGGACGACCGCAGCCTATTCAGGACCGATGATTTTTAGTCGATTGGGGATCGACGTGAAACAGACCTTTATTCCTCACCCGGTGGCCCTGCAGCAGCTGCGCGCCGGCGCCGACATGGCCGCCGTCGTGTTTGTGACCTCGAAGCCGGTCGACGCCTTTCTGCGTAACCGGTGGGACGGGGGGTTCCACTTCTTGTCGGTGCCCTACGAGGCGCGCTTCGAGGACTATTATCTGCCCGCGGTGTTGGAAAATTCAGACTATCCGGCCTTGGTCAAGGAGGGGGAGCGCATATCGACCATTTCCGTGCCGACCGTTCTGGTTGCTTACAACTGGCCGGCTGGCAGCAACCGGTATCAGCGAGTCGCCCGATTCACCGACCACTTGTTTTCGCGTATCGAGCGCCTGCAGGTCGCTGGATTCGACAACAACTGGAGAACAGTCAACCTTCGAGGGACGGTCCCCGGGCTGACTCGCTTTCCAGCCGCGCAGGAGTGGCTTGACCGGCAGGAGCGAAAGTCTGCGAGCAGCCGATGAAATCCGCGGTGCTCCTCGCCTGCACGTTGCCAGCCGGCGCGTCGCTTGCACAGGTTTCTCCCGGTGTCGTGGACAAGCTGCAGGCCTGCTCAGCGTTGCTGGGTATCGAGCGTGTGGAATGCCTCGACCGCGTGGCCAACGAGCTCGGCCCTCGCCGTACGTCGCCGCAACAACCGCAGACGCCGAAACGGCCGTTGGTCACCGAGTGGGTCGTGAGCGAGACAACTTCCCCGCTGGACTACTCGCCGGTTGCGATTGCGATCTCGATGCCGACCGATTCCGAAGCGGATTTTCGACTTTCGATCCGCTGCCGCGGCGGGCGTTCCGAGCTCGTCATTTTGTCAAACGCAGGTTTTACACGCCGCCCGGAAGATTACGCTTTCTCTTATAGCATCGAGGATGCAGGCCCGATCGGCTTGCCGCTCGCGCTGGCGGCGACCGGGCCTGGGCTCGCACTGAAGGCCGACCCGGCGGGGTTCCTGGATTCACTGCCGCGGGACGGCAACGTGACTCTTCGCTTGAATCTGCCGAACGGTGCTGTGCAAGCACGGTATCGGATCGACCAGCTGAAGGCCGTATCGGCGCGTATGGCTCCTGCCTGTCATTGGCCACAGCAACCGGTCCAGCCTGACGGCGGATCCGTCCCGTCGATCCCGCAACGGAGGCCTTGATGAAGAGAGTTATCTACCTCGTTCCCGTGGTGCTGATCGCTGCGGTCGCGTACTTTGTGTTCGGCAGGGCAACGCTTGAAAGCAGCGAGCCGCGGGCAAAGACCCACCGCGTGGTGCTACAGGTTAACTCAGACGAGCCTGCAACGATGAATCTCGCGCTGAACAACGCCACCAACGTCGAGCAGTACTACAAGTCGCGTGGTGAACCGGTGCAGGTAGAGGTCGTCGCTTTTGGTCCAGGGCTGCATATGCTGCGCGATGACACGTCGCCGGTAAAGGACCGTCTGCGGAAGATGGCCGAAGCGGGCTCGACGATCTCTTTCAAGGCCTGCGGCAATACCAGAGAAAACATGGCACGGCGGGAAAACGGCAACATTCCGCTGGTCGCGCAGGCGTCGGTGGTGAGCTCCGGCGTCGTGCACGTGATGGAGCTGCAGGAACAAGGCTGGAGCTACGTTCGGCCCTGATCGGAACGCTAAAAGCATCCGGCATCTGCGATGGGGCTGAGATCATGGGCAGGGCAAACCTCGCAAGCATTCCGGAGTTTCGCAAGCAGCCGCAGCGCACGCGCGTCAGGAAGGGAGATTTGGTGCAATGGACCAGTCATGGCGTGGATCAGTTCGAATCGCCACGGCGAGTCCGAGATATTCGCATCCATGAAGGAAAGGAGTGGGCCTTCGTCGAAGGGTCAGCGACCGGAGTGCCCCTAGCAGAGTTGTTTGTCGTGCCGGGAGATGTCAGCGAGTTGCCCTCCCGGACCAAGCCTCTGGCTCCAAGTGAGACTTCTCCGCGGTCGGTGTCGTTTTGGACGCCGTTGGCGATCGGGTTGATTGTCGCAATGTTATGCGTGCTTATGGCAGGGCTGCTCTGGCGGGAGCACGGCGAAGACTTCGCCCACGATACCGATGGGCTTCAGGGCAGAAGCGCCATCGTGGCGCGGGAACGTGAGGCTGCACTTGGCCCGCGATCTCGAGACACGCAGCTCGTCGTTGCTGAACAACGTCGCCTGGTCGAAGCTGCCTCGACTGACAAGGCGACACAAGATCAAGCTATTGAGGATTTGCGCAGCGCTTTGACGGCGGCAGAGGAACGATCCGCTCGCTATGCCAAGGAACTCCAGCAGGAACGTATCTTTGCCCTGGCGCTCCAGGACCAATTGGGCGCGCTTGCGGAAAGCCTCGGATCGCCCCGGCCTGATCTTTCCAGCCGGGCGCCGGCGGATGCATCTCCTTTTGGCGCAACGCCGCAAGAGACGCCGTCTCTTGTCGATCCTCCTCCTGGCGCAACGCCGCAAGAGACGCCGTCTCTTGTCGATCCACCCGAGGTCGCAGCCGCTATTTCCCGGCCAAGTTTTCAACGCTTGATGTCGCGGGCCGTCTCGCTGCGCGAGCAGGGCAACATCGCTGCGGCGCGCGGCATCCTCGAGCATCTCGCCGATACCGGTGACGGTGCAGCGCTTTACGCTCTCGCAGAGACCTACGATCCGGAAGTTCTTTCGGCCTGGGGAACGCTCGGAACGAAGCCTGATGTCGAGAAAGCGCGACAACTCTATAGCCGAGCGCTAGTCGCCGGGGTTCAAGAGGCGACGGATCGTCTGAAGGTATTGGCTCATTAGTGCCCGGGCAGCCGGATTTGGAATCCGTGGTCGAGGCGAGGAATTCGGTCGATCGGATATGGCGAGTGCTCGGCGCCATCCTCAATGTAGAGGCAATCGACCGGAATAGACAACCTTCTGAAAGCACGCGGCTGAACACTCTATCGATGCCGCGCTCGTTCGCGCAAAGACAGTATGAACGACGTCAGCCTCAGCAAGGTGTCGACGTCCGGCGCCCGCTGACCCCGCTCGAGCCTCGAATACGTTGCGGCGCTCACTCCAGCCAACTGCGCGGCCTCTCGAATGGTAAGGCTATGCTGTCGCCTTGCTGCCTTCAGGGCTTTGGCGAGCAAGCTCGGCATGATCACGGGCACGGTTCGCAATTTCAAATGCAGATTTTGTCGCAATGCCGTCCCCGCGCTCGCCATGAGTCGAGTATGCGGTGCATGTCTCATGCTGACGTTTTAGCGCCCGTGCCGAATCCGAGCCTGTGCTCGTGGCGCGCGCTTTGTGTGATACCCGCAGGAGCTGCAGGTCGCGGCGGGCTCTGCGACGAGCGCCAGTCGGAAGGACGGCAGGTGCGGCGATCGCATACGCGCGGTGCCTCACTCGGCGATCGAGTGATGAAACAGCATTCTAAGGTTGCCTTTTGGGCGGAAGGTTGGACAGGCGGTTCTGTCGGAGGCGGGTGCAGCTTTTCCACCGCCGCACAACCTTCGCACGGGGTCCTCATACCTTTCGAACAGGACTACAGGCACGGACGGGATACTTTGCCTGTGCTTGGCGGAGTCCCCGGCGTCAATGCCGCCTGCTCGAGGTCCCGAGTCGGCAAACGCGAGCGGCCCGGTTCCCGAGGTCCCCTGTCTCTCGAGCTCTATGGAGGAGCCCCTATTGCGCGTCCACTCGATCCCAAACGATTCCCGTTGACGTGACGGCGCACGAACGAGGCATGGCGCTGGTCGAACACAGGCAGCCGCAAACCCTTCAGCCGGAAGAAAGTATGTCTACGATCGAGGAGCGTGTTGAGCATGGTTTCAACGAACCTACGGGTCGAATGTCGATGTCCATTCTCTTCCATTGCTCGGTGAACCAAATTGGTTATTCCATGTGACCGCTTTGTCCTGTGGGATGGGCACTGCCCCGGCTGCGGTGCTCGGGCATGGATTGACCACCGGCGTCGCGACGACGTTGCCGACATCCTTTGCGCCGACCCTTGTTGCGCCGTATGGCTTACCACCGTTGACCTTGGGCAGGGCGTAAGGCTGGCGATGCGCATCCCAGGTCAATGCCCGGAATACATCAGCGGTTTGAACGACGCCACGCAGGGTTCTTGCTAGCGCCGCAGCCGCGAAGACGACCCGGAGGTTGACCGGATCAGCGCAAACTCGCCGCGAAGGAGCTGACGGGGTGACGGAGTGGCTGGGATCGTCTGGAAGGTATCCTTCGACGCAGTTCGCAGTCGAAGGAGGAATGGCGGGGAATGCTTTCTTTTTGAAGTGGACAACCTTTGGCAAGGCGTCGGCCGGCGAGCGGCCCGTCTTTATATCGACTCTTCCATCAACGCCTGCGCTTCTCGTTCATCCCTCATCGCATCGGACACCAACTTCTCGGCCAATTCACGCAATCGAGGGGCTACGGCGTCATTCTGAGCGTGCGCTGCAAGGGCCAGCATCTTTGTGGCCAGGTGCCGGTACCGGCGGGCCCTGCTGGTTAGATACTGTGGCGACAAAGGCATCCTTCCAAATATGTGCAGTGAATCCGGTTCCGCACGCGATAAGACTGTGACAGGGAAAGCACCGACCGAAGCCATCGTGAAGCAACGGCAACCTGCTTTCATCGACCGGAACCCCGACAAAGAAAGCGGCCGGAGGCGCCGCACAAGACGAGCGCAGCTTTGATCCAGGTTTGTAGCGAATGCTGTTTGCTCTTTTGTATAGGCTGGGCCCAGACAAGCGGGGACCGATCTATTGGCAGGCAAATCAAAGACTGCCCGATACGCTTTGCGACTGGCGCCGGTCATCGGCAAGATCAAGGCCGATGGGTTCACGACCTGGCGGGCAATAACCAGCGAATTGAACCGAAGAGGAGTAGCGTGCCCACGTGGCGGTAACTGGCATCCCACGTCCGTCGGCCGCGTGTTGGCTCGATTGGGCATGACGTCCTCGGGCAAGCGCGGGGGCAACGGTGCCGAGGTGAACAGGAGAGCGGCAGATGCCAGGGCCAAGGCACTCGCCGCGATATTCTCAAGCTTGAAAGCAGCGGGGTTCGTGTCGGCGAAAGCCATAGCCCGCGAATTGAACGCGCGCGG
The DNA here is from genome assembly GCA_019235415.1 of Alphaproteobacteria bacterium. Classification (GTDB taxonomy): domain Bacteria; phylum Pseudomonadota; class Alphaproteobacteria; order Reyranellales; family Reyranellaceae; genus Reyranella. The sequence goes on along the minus strand of JAFAKN010000006.1, from coordinate 107,104 downwards.
AGTTCCGGCCGCTCAGGGCGGCAGATGGCATCCGACAAGCGTCGCGAGGCTGTTGGACCGCCTCAGGAAGCGGAAGAAGGTCGTTCACCGTGCGCCGCATGGGCGGCAGGGCCGGGGACAAATACATGTGGTTCGGGCTGAACGTCGCCGCATCGGCATCGGAGACGCGCGTGCCAACCTATCGACTTGAGGCCAAGCAGGTCCACAAGCCTTGGGGAAGACATGACCTCTGGCAAGGCTTCGATGATGCGCCTTTCGGCTTACCGCGGGTTGGCGAAGTATGGTTCCAGAGTCCTCGAGACGTTGGCCATGACAATCCCGAGCTACTCATAAAGTACCTCTTTACGTCCGAAAAACTCTCGATCCAGGTTCATCCCGGCGATGGGAGTGCTCGGGCGCGTGGCCATGAACGCGGCAAGAGCGAAGCGTGGTACATTCTCTGCGCCGAACCCGACGCCACTATTGCGATCGGTACGTTGAAGCCGATGACCAAGGAGGAGCTTCGCGCGGCGTCGCTGGCGGGCTCGTTGGTCGATCTGCTGGACTGGAGAGCAGTGCAAGCGAACCAGTTCTGGTACGTGCCGGCAGGTACGCTGCATGCCTTGGGTGGCGGCCTAGTGGTCGTGGAGATCCAGCAGAATGTCGACGTCACCTATCGCCTTTACGACTATGGTTCGGACCGCGAGCTGCATTTGGAGGATGGCGTCGCGGTTGCGAACCCGATTCCCTATGTCGCGCCGTTCAAGCCGCGCGAGCTCTGGCCGGGTCGTCGCATACTCGCGGCGGGATGCGCATTCGTCGTCGAGCACTGGACGTTCGCCACTTCCGGAATTCTCGAAGCCACACGCGAGCGTCCCGTGTGGCTGATTCCGCTAAAGGGCGGCGCGACGTTTGATGGGCAAAGGATCGAGCCAGGCAGCGTTTGGCTTAGCGACAGCGTGTCCATTGTCGATGTCAGGGAGGAGATCGACCTCCTCGCGTGCTATGCCGGCGGGGCCGTGAAGGACAGTGTGTGGCGCCGAACCACCGCCGGTCGTTTGCCGTGATGTTGCAGGTTGGCGGCCGGCCTGCGCCGAACGCGCGGTCGGGGACACATGCAGATGTGGCATTCAGAGCGATGGACAGTGCGCGCCCACCTCGATGTTTCGCCGGAAGCCTGCCAGAGCGACACCCGGTCAGCTGAACCGCGGGCGGTTCCAGCTGACCGGGGCAGGCCGCTGTCAACTACCGGATTCTAGAGTACGACCTCGCGCGCAGCGAATTACGAATGATGGAAGTCATCCGCCGAGAGATGAAGATTGACGCCGGTGAGGACGATCTTCATGTCCGCCGAATGCGTGTCGGCGCGGGAGACCGTTTCTGGCGTTGCGCTGGTATTGACCAGCACAACCGTGTTGCCGTGCGATTCGAAGAAGCCGACGCTGTGGGCGTCGAGCGTAGCCTGGCCGTGACCGGGCAGAAGATTGCCCTGGAATTGCGGCACCCCGTTGGTAGCGTTGATACCTGCGATGTTGGTGAAATCGATTTTATCGGTACCGTGGATGAAGTTGGTGATCTTGTCGGGCGCCGCAGGTGTGGAGTCGGAAGCGGCAGTGTAGGTGAAGGTGTTCTGGCCGCTGCCGCCGGTGAGAGTGTCTGCGCCGCCACCGCCCTCAATGAGATTCGGTCCCGACGAGCCGACGATGTGGTCGTGACCTGTGCTCCCGACATACGCCTTGCCCGAGGCATTTCCGACATTGCCGGCAATATCGGTCGCCGTTGCCGTGTAAGCGTGCTTCACCGCCGGGTCGGCGGAGAAGGTAAGGCTGAAGCTTCCATCGCTGCCGGTTGTCGCCGTCCCCACCGAGGTTTTGCCGTCGAAGATCTGCACCGTTTCACCTGACGGTCCCCCGGTGGTTCCGCTAACAACCGTCTCGCCGTTCGACGAGGCCAACTCGGTGAATACGGGCTGCGGGGCCTGCGTATCGAGCGTGAAGGTCAGCGAAGAGGAGACTGTATTGCCTGAGGCATCGGTTTCGCTCGCGACGATGGTATGCTGTCCGTCGGACAGTCCGCTTGGCGAGAACGACCATGCGCCGCTGGCGTCCGCCGTGGTCGTTGCTGATGGCGCTGCCCCATCGACTGCGAAGTTGACCGTTGCATTCGGATCCGCGCTGCCCGCGAGCGTGGGATCCGAGGTGATGTTGTCGGTCGATGAGAGGCCGGTGTCGTGCGCCAGTTGTTCCGTCAAAGTCGCGGATCCCGATGTCGACTCCGACGACGAGGACCCTGACGACGCGGGGGCAGACGGCGAGGAGCCCGCGCCGTCCACGGTCGAGGGTCCCGAGGCCGAAACGACGGTCGGGGAACTGCCGGTCGCGGCCAACGACGCCAGGTACTGTTGGACAGCCAAACCGGCGGGATTCAAGGTGCCTGTCTGGTTTGCAAGGCCATAGTGCGCCTCCCCGCCGGCAAGCGACGGCTCGTCGAGGAGTTCGTAAATGTAGCCACCGATGACGTGGTATTTTGCCGCCAGGCCTTGCATCGTGCTCATCATGGCAACGAGTGTGTTGGCTTCCTCCGTCGCCGACAGCATGCTGCCGTCAACCTGGTTGAACTCAGTCATGAGGATAGGTTTGTTGAATTGGGCAACTTGGCTGATCACGCCTTCCAACTCCTGGGGAATCTGCGTATCCCCGTGCCCGATATAGTAATGCTCGCTGGTGATGTCCCAGCTCGCGCCATCGCTGGCAAGGCGCTGCAGGAAAGCAAAATGAAGCCCCGTGATGCCGACCGCGACCTGTGCGGTCGAGTCGGCCTGGTGGATGCCATCCGTCAGGCCTTTGATCGCGCCGAGCGCCATGCCGTAGCGGCCGTCGTCGTAGTCAGACGCGCTCTGGCCGGTTGTACCGTCGTTGATCGCAAACTCGTCCAGCTCGTTGCCGGCTTCCCATGTCAGGTGCGGAAACGCAGCGGCAAGCGCCGATCCTACCTGCTGCCCCCAGGCATAACCTGAGGATTCGTCGGTGATTACCGACATGTCAGGCAGGATGACCGGCATGATGGTCATCCCTCTGCTGCTCGCCTCCGTGACGAGCGACGACAGCCAGCTCATGGTTGACGCACTGGCGTCATAGATATCGACGCGAAGCGACTTCAGGCCCATGCTCTGCGCGACGTCGAGCTCCTGGGAAGTTGACAACATGTTCCAGGAGCGGTCGTGCGCATTGACTCCCCAAGTGAAGTCCGTCGTTGAGGTTGGCATTCTCTCACCGTGAGTTGCAGAACGAGGTTGGTCTATTGGCTTGCGCTTGTCGGGATGGCCGCTGGCTGCGGGGAATCCTGATGCGCAATCCGTCTGCCGTTGAGGCAACACGACCGTAGCTTGTGCCGGGGCAAGCTCCATTGATCCTGCTCACCCTTCGACGGCGATGGCGCTGTGACAATTCAGTGATCGAAAGGGATGCGACAGCGACAACGACAATTTCGAGAGGGGCGATTGCAGCTGGTCCTGGCTTTCGCCGGGCCGCGGCAAGAAGCGATCGCGCCACCGCTCTTCTATTAGACTCCTGTCACAACATGACTGCGCCCTGCATCCTCACGAACCTGATACAAAGGCTCACCCGCGAAGGACGGACCGCAACCGCCGTACCCAAGCGCCCCCGAAGGCCCCGCGTCCAGGACGCGGGGCCTTTTCGATTGAACCTTGGGGCAGCACGAGGCACGCGGCCTCAGCTGGTAGAGGTCCTGGATCTCGCTTTCCGGACCTCACTTGGGGTCACGGTCGAACCCCGCTGGCGCAAAGGAACGTCCGCATATGGTGAAATTGCTGCTGCTGAAATGGGCGGCCGTGATCCCAATTTCCGCCGGTCAGCGATCCTGCGCGGGCAGTTCGTAGTCTACCTCGTACCGCCAACTCCAACTGGAGGTGAGGCCATAAGAGGCATCGTAGTCGCCCTCGTCGTTGTCATTGGCGCTGCAGCAGGTGGCAGTCAGGTCGCTCCGTGCAGCTTTCCGGGGAATCAATGCCTTGGCGATATCGAGCAGGCTTCGCCAGACGGTCACACGCCCAACATCACTTTGTGGCCATGGAGCATATTTCGGCATGCTGCAGCGGGGCAGGCCGTCGATCAGCGGGCGTCGTATCGTGCGAGTCATCAGAGGTCACGGAGTTCCTAGCGCTTCCAGCGGCGACTTGGGTTCGGGAGCGACGGGATGAGGGCGGCCGGCTCGAGAGTCGCAGTTTCTGCATCCGTGCGCCGCTGGCGGGGTAGCTCTGCTGCTGTAACCGTAGTTGCCGCCGAGGTCCGGCGGCGGAGCCTGCCGTATCACGCCGGGCATCGACGGTGTCTGGTAGTTGATGGGGGGAGCGCCATATGCGGGGACGGGCGCGTGGCCGTCATTGTATGCCGTTCCACCACCATAGGTCGCATCCGCGCCGCCCTGACCGATTCCGGGGCCATTTATTTGCGCAAGTGCGCTCGCCGGCAGCAGAGCGATGACGATTAATATAGGGAAGCGCATGGCCTTCTCCCTGTCGAAGCGCTTGCGCGTTGCCATCCATTCCTCGATCGATCTCCGATAGGCGATCGGCGCTCGGAAAAACCAAACGAATGGCGGCTACAAACACCGGCTCGCTTTTCAAGCATTTTTGTTGGCCAGAGATGGATACCATGATGCCGTCCCGCGGGGCGCAATCAACGTGTGATGGCCAAGTGACAGAGCAATGTGCCCTCGAAGGCAATCGCGCAGATGCAGCCCATGTGCATCGGGTGGGGGCTAACCAGCGCGGTGGGGCTTTCCCAGACGCGCCACCGGCAGGCGTCACGCATCGCGTCCCGCATGGAATTTTTATCGATGCCCGACCGCGCCCGTCTCTCTAGCCGAAAAGCCAAACGACGTGCATTTTTTACGACACAGGATAGTCGCGATCTGTTTGCGAGCGCAACCGAAGTCCATCCGATTATGCTGTCTCAGCATAAGCCGCATGGCACCGGACAAAGCCATATGATGTTTGGCGAAGAACATTTTCGGCGAAAACAAGGACTAAGATGGAATCGTTCGACTATGTCATCGTCGGCGCCGGCTCGGCCGGAAGCGTTTTGGCCAACCGGCTGAGCGAGGATCGCGCCGTCAGCGTCTGCGTGCTGGAGGCGGGCCCGCGCGACTGGCATCCCTTCATCCATATTCCGGCAGGGTTTATTTATACTCGGGTCGATCCACGGTTGAACTGGCTCTACAAGTCCGAGCCCAGCGAATGGACGGACTGGCGCGCGATCGCCGCGCCGCGCGGCAAGACGCTGGGCGGCTCGAGCTCGATCAATGGGCACATCTACAACCGCGGCCAGCGGCTCGACTTCGACGGGTGGGCGCAACGCGGCAACCGTGGCTGGGGCTACGCCGACGTGCTGCCCTACTTCCGGCGCACCGAGCGGCGCATGGGCGGCGAGGAGCTGTTTCGCGGCCGCGATGGCCAGTTGCCCGTGACCGACTTCGAATGGCGCGATCCCCTGTGCGAGGCCTTCATCGAGGGCGCGGTGCAGATGGGCATCCCGCGCAACCAGGACTACAACGGCGCCAAGCAGGCAGGCGTCAGCTATGTCCAGCGCACGATCGAGCACGGCCTCCGCAAGAGCGCTGCGCGGGGCTACCTCCATCCCGCCATGAACCGTCAAAACCTCACGGTCCGCACCTTTGCGCATGCTACCGAGATCGTGCTGGAGGGCAAGCGCGCGGTCGCGGTGCGCTATCGAAGGGGCGGCCGCGACGGCACACCCCTGGAGGTGCGGGCGCGCCGCGAGGTGATCCTGAGCTGCGGCGCCGTGAACTCGCCCCAGCTCCTGCAGGTCTCGGGCATCGGCCCAGTGCCGCTGCTTAAATCGCTCGGTATCGAGGTCAAACTTGCGCTGCCGGGTGTCGGCGAGAACCTTCGCGATCACTATACGGCCCGTCTTGTCGCTCGCGTCAAGAATGCCACGACCATCAACGAGCGCTCGAAGGGACTGCGACTGGCCGGCGAGGTCCTGAAGTACGCCGTCGCGCGCCGGGGTATCCTGGCGTTGAATCCAACCCCGATCTACGTATTCTGGAAATCCGACTTAGACGTCGATAACTGCGACCTGCAGCTGAGCTTCACTCCCGGCTCCTACAAGGAAGGCGTCGAATCGACCCTTGACGACTTTCCAGCCATAACTGCCGCGGCGTGGCAACAGCGGCCCGACAGCACAGGCTACGTGCGCGTCCAGTCGAGCGATGCCTTCGCTTATCCTGTCATCCAGCCCAACTACCTGGCGGTCGAAAGCGATCGGCAGGTGCTGCTGGCAGGCATGCGGATCGCCCGGCGCCTGCTGATGTCCAAGCCGCTGAGCAGATACTACGACGGAGAGGAGTTTCCTGGGCCGCAGGTGCAGACCGACGATGAGCTGATAGCAGCCGCCAGACAGCGCGGCACGTCGGCATTCCATCTCATGGGCACCTGCCGCATGGCGCCCGAGGACGATCCGACCGCCGTCGTCGACGACCAGTTGCAGGTACACGGGCTTGAGGGCTTGCGCGTGGTCGACGCCTCGATCATGCCTACCATGCCTTCCGCCAACCTGAACGCTTCCGTCTTGATGATCGCCGAGAAGGGCGCCGACATGATCCTCGGCAAGCCGCCCTTGGAGGCGGCAATGCTGACCGAGGGCAACGGCGCGGTAGACCGCAGTGTCGTCCACGTGCCCGAACTTGCTGCGCCACCAGCAGCACCTCGTTGAGCCAATCGCAGTTTCGTGCCGGAGGTCAAAGGCACATAGACAGCGAACCTGGTGAGGATCGAGGGATCACGAAGCGTCGTTGCCATTCCTGGCTTGGCGCTCCAGTTCGTTTGCTTCCTCTTCAAACTCCTCAGCCGCTCGATTGAGGCGCTTGCTTTCCGATTTATCGGTCATGCGCAGCGCCAGCGCCCTGGTGCGCTTCGCGAGTTCACGCAGAACTGCAATGCGTTCCGCATTGTCCTCGAAGGCACACAAGCTCCACTCCCCTCACTACCCCCACACCCGACTCTATCCTGTGCCACCGCTCGATAGAATGGTCTCGGTACGGTCATCGTGTAAGCCGGCGGACCAGAATGGCTCCAACCGGCGCCCCATCAACTCTCGCCTCGACCGGCGGTCCAGGCGCCCCGTCCGGACTACCAACTCGGCTTGGCTGGGCGTTGGATGCGGTGCGCAATTCTCTTGCAGAGCAACTTCATTTCGGACGTCAAAGCCAACACAGCCTCGATGTCTTGGAGAAGCGACTGGGCGTCCGCCTCGACCTGCTGAAGTTTGGACGCGTACTCATCGAGGCGCGCCACGGCATCGGCGTTGTCCACCAAGCGCCTGACCCGCGTGGTCCGCTCGCGCGGTCCCCGCTTGCGCTTGGCCGCTGCGAGGCGAATTAGATCTCCGGCCACGGTCCCACACCTCGTGCCTTGGAATCCCCGTATTGTGATCTTTGTCGTCGCCTGTCCGCAATTAGCGTTACGTAACCCACCCCAAGCCGCAATTCGAACTTTGGCAACCCTGCGCGAACGTCGTCAACATGGCAGGGCCTTCAAGTGGAGGCCTGGATGGTGCCGCCACCGGCCAGGTCCAGCCGCGATTCAACACTAAGACGGGACTGCCAACAATTAGAAATAGCGCTCGCGCACCTCGAGAGTGTCTCCGGGCCGAAGGACGGTGCCGGCGCTGGCGACGATCCGGACCATCTTGCCGTCCTTGTCGAGTCGCTTGACGTAGAAGTCGCCCTTGCGCGCCCGGTAGGTGAAGCCGCCTGCCATTGCCACGGCATTGAGGACGGTCATGTCGGTGACGTAAGCATAGTTCCCTGGATTCTGAACCTCGCCGATCACGTAGAACGGACGGCGCGTGACGACCTCGGCACTGACGCTGGGATTGACCAGGTAGTCCGGCTCCAGCTTGCGCTTTATGGTTTGCTGGAGCTCCGCCATGGTCATGCCTTCAACCGCAACGTTGCCGATCAGGGGATACGACATCATGCCGTTGCCATCGACCGTGAACTCGCCGGTGAGGGTCGGCTGGCCGAAGACGATGATGCGCACGCGATCGTTGGGCCCGAGCTTGTAATCCAGTCCGCGCCCCGACATGCCTGCAGGGCCGATGCCGGTCGTCAAGTTCAAGCTTCCGCCGGTTGCCGCGGTGTCGCTCACGACCGGCGTCGGGTCGCTGTCGCACGCAGCCATTGCCAGTAAAGCCAGCAGAACGCCGAAATGCCGCGGGAAAAGGAATGTGTCTCGATCGAGCATGGTATCACCCTTGGTGACGAACGGAGCCGTAGGACGAACGCGGAGGCGCCGCGCACTGCGCCGTGCCAATCAGACCGTAGCCGGCCTTAGTTAGGCGCACTCTTCGGGTCGACGCCTTTCCCTCCGCCACGATCCAGCCTCTGGACCGCGCAAGGTCGATTGCTTGGGCAAAGACGATGTCGCCGGCGGCGCAGACATTGTCCGCGACTTCGCCGATGCAAACCCACTGAACCGGGTTTTTGGCACTCCGCCGACGGAGATATCGGATTATATCGATGGTAAGCGTGGAGGTGACGATCATTTTTTGCCCGTTTCTCTCGTCGCTATTCGCTGGTACGGCAGCGCAGATGTCGAGCGGCAAGTTTGTGCAGGATGTGATCGGCCTGTGCGCCTCGAATTCCTGCAGCGACCCGAGAAACCAGATGCCGGGCGAAATCGACTTGCAATGTCGGTCGACAAGCATTGCCACTGGCAGGCCCGCCGCAAGCCAGTGCCGGCTTTCAGGACGCGACGGTCGCAGTCGGGCTAGAGCGGCCTGTTGTCGGACAGTTTCCTGGCGCCGCGGCCTCTTGGGCGGCGTTGCCGGCTTGGTTCGCGCGAGGCATTGTCTCCGAGGCCTGGCAACCGGAATATTTGTGTCAACGCTATTTGCTTCTCGTCGCTCGTCCAGTCGACTGCGGCAGACACCACGAGCGTGTTTGCCTTGGCATCCTTGACCTCAATCGAATAGCGGCGAGTCTCCGGCATGCCCACCTCCATCGTCTGCGGGTCTTGATCGGACGGAGGCGGCGGTCACCCCTGACTGCACGCCCGCATCCCTGAGGCGCCATCGCTCGACGACTGGCCGCAGCGACGCCCTTCCCACGCACAAAATGATGCGCGACGCCACCGCGTCCGCAAACCATCTTGTCTGTGATCACTTTGGACGCTGCCGCAACGGAAGGTGACGCCAGGTCGCCGTGGGAAAGGAGACCAGCGGACCCGGTCAGGAGGCGCGCCCAGTCACGGGGTTGCCCACGATCGCCGGTGCCCTTGGCTCGTCGGCAACCTGGCGGCGCCGCTGGCGCCATGGCAGATGCCGATAGCCGAGTATCGCGAGATGGCCGACCAACGTTCGCGGAACGGTTACCGAACTCAAAGGCGTCTCAGCGTTCACCAGCCTGAGCTTGAAGGCTTCCTCTCCCCGCAGGAAATCGACCAGCTTCAATCCATGGTCGAAGGCCCATTTGGAATATTCCACTATCAGAATGGTCCCTGGTGACGCGCGCTCGAATGCTTCGTCGTAGCTGGTGAAATAGGCCTCCATGCGGTTGCCGTAGACGAAATTGATCGAGGCGGCCGCGATCCGGCCGTTGCACTGCAGGATGAAAACCTTTGCAAGCCCTGAGCGCCACGCCGAGTCGAGAATCGTCCGAAAGACAACGCGGTCGTGGCCAAACAGCAGTGATCGCGGGTCGTTCACCCGCAACCATGCCTCCTTAAGGCGCAGGATCTCATAGATGATCGCATCGGCCGGCTCGTCCGGCTCGATGACACGGAAACTCACGTCTCCGCCAAGCTCGGTGAGGATACGTTTGCCCCGAGTGTGATTGTTGCGCCCCTTCTTGCTGAGCGACCTGAAGAACAGGGCGCCATTGGCCCATTGGTTATCTATCCGAAGGCAGCGTTCCTGCGGTTCGATCATACAGGCATTTCCGGCACGAGCCAGAGAACTGAAGAAACGGAGGCAACGCGCGTCCGCTGGGATCTGCCGCAGTCGAATCACGTCGAAGCCGCCGGCGCGATCCAATCCGTCCCACAGCAGAGGCAGGACGACGTCGGGATCATAATCGGGACCGATCAGGCAGTCGCAATAGTCGCTGAAGATCTGCGCGGCAAAATGCACGACCCGGTAACCCCGTCGTCTGTGCACCGCGCCGGGAATGACGCCGGCGAGCCGGTCTCCATCCCAAGCCAGGACGGTCAGCAGCCTGGCATCCCTGCGCCCCTGCAGACCGACAAGCCAGCCGGTAATCCAATCGTGGCTTTGAAATATGTACCCACCAGAGTCGATCCAGAGACGCCGCCAGGCATCGCGCAAAGCGACGAACTGCTTCAGGTCGGTAACGACCTGGATCCTTAGCTTCAACTGGTTTCTCCGGCGTGGCGATCGGCTTGCAGCTCTGGCCGACGAACGAACGCCTGATACAGGCGTCGACCGATCTTTTGGATGGGCAGAATGTGAAGTCGGAAGAGCGACTGGTACTCGTCATGCTCGTTGCTGGTGAGTCCGAACTCGAAATCCTCATTCGGCTCGGGAACGACCAAGGTTCCGAACATCCAGTCCCAAACCGTGAAGGTCAGGCCGAAATTCCTGTCCAAATGCTTCGGCGCAATGCTGTGGTGCAGCTGGTGGTAGTGGGGGCTGATCAGCACGGCGCTCAGCAATTGCCCGTAGCTCAACTTCAAATGCGTGTGGCGCACGAAGTCCATCATCAGCACTGTATTGCGGAGCATATAGACGTTCAGCCCGAAAAGCGTCACCTCGACCGGGTCGAGGGCAAAGAACAACCAGATGCCGTAGCACAGTCCGGGAATTAGTCCATCCCACCAGTGGTTCATGAGCTCGTCCACCGGATGCACGCGGTCCTTCGTCACGCCTATCAGGACTTGCGCGGAGTGATGGACCTTGTGCAGCTCCCACAGGAGCGGAACCTGGTGCTGCAGTCGGTGATAAGTGTAATACGACAAGTCGTAAGCGAGCAGCATGGTCGCCGTGAACAGCACGAGAAGCAGAGGCCCGGCCGGCCCCGGCGGATTTGCCGGCGGGCCCAGGACGCTGAGCAGAGCCCAGTGCGCGAAATGCCCGGCCGCCACCGTCGAAATGGTCAGCGGCAGCACAAAGAATGGCATGAAGAGCCGGCGCGACAACCAGAACAGAAAATCGGCGCGTGCGGAGGCGTGCCGGAAAATCGTCGGAGGCAGGAGATGCCCGGCGAAACCGCGCAATGACCACGCGCCGCGGCTGGCGTGGGCGTAGGTGATCAACCCGGCAAGGATCACTGTCGCCCAGAGCAACAGCATTGCGATGCCGTTTTCGCCGCCAAGTTTATGCCCGAGAACTTCGATGAGTTGGTGCAATGTCGCCGAAATACGATCCATCACAATCCTACCCGCGCGGCGACTCTACGTTCAAATATCTCGAACTCAAGAAAACGGCTTGCGGTTCCTCCAAATGCGCCGGTTCGACTCCGAACGCCACGACCACGATGCGTCTTTTGGTTGAGCACACCACTGTCTCCAGCGTCGGCCATTAGTGACGGTCGTTGGGACGAAGACACCGCAGGTTTTGCAACGCGAGCGGCGCGGTGTCGAGAAATAAGTTTGTGCGCCGGTCGTTGCGGCTCTGTGCAGGCCAAAGTCCCTGGCGGTGCCCCCGCCCTGCCAGTGCCGGAGAGTCGCCGAACGCCTTTCAAGCGGTGGGACGTCTGCGGCCGGCGCGCCTCCCGAGCTTGCCTAGCGTCACCAGGGCGCTTCGTGCACTCGCCCAAAAATCGTGACCGACGCGTCCGGCCGCCTGGACGGTCGCCTTCGGCAAGCCGAGCTCGACGGCAAAGCGGCGAAGCAACTCCGGCAGGTTGTACGCGAAGGCAGCGAAGCTCGCGGCGCGGTGGGCGACGATGCGCATGTTCATGTCGAGGCCGTCGGTGTACCAAGCCTTGTAGTCCTCCGCCCCGCGCAGGAAATCGAAGACCTCGTGGGTCTTGGCGTAATGGTCGACCATGGCGCTCAGCAGCACGGCGCCGACGCGTTCCTGTCGGAAAGCGCGATCCATGGTGGGCATGTAGAAGTACACCTTTCGACTGTCGACGAAGCCGAAATGCATCGCCACAGGCTTACCGTGGAATTCCAGTGAGGAGAATTCGATCTTGCCGCGCATGCCGTCGCTTCGGATCAGGTCGTCGAAGAATGCCCGGCCCTGTGCGCTGTGGAACGGGCTGCTCGGCCAGGCGGAGCGATGCAATAGGGAGAACGCCGGCCACAACTCGGCGATGTCAGCGCAGCCAATGCGCACGTGGAAGCCCTGCTTCGTCAGGATTTGGAGTTGGCGGCGAACCCGCCTAAGTCGGCCTCCGTCCTCGACCACGCGCCCATGTTTCAAGTTACGTACGACAAGCGGGGCGCTCATTTGAACACGCACCGTCCAGTCGGTGTAGGCGTGGGCGGCAGTCGCGATCTGGAAAGTCGTCGGATCGCGCGAGCAGAGCTGCGAAATGTCGATGACATCCCATCGGTGGGTCTGCTCGCGCAGGCACTTCAGCACTGCGGTTACGACGTGTCCGCGATGGTAGTCCGAATGCACCAGGATGTTTCGGTAGTCGGCCATGTCGGCGACGATCGTGTCGACGACGCGAGCCAAGCACCCGAGGCGCCGCACATTGCGTACGCAAAAGGGAGCGATAGCCGCGATGGTGCCCGACGAATGCCAGACGACGAGAATGAACAGTCGATCGTGAGTCCGATAGTTCTGGAAGTAGTGGAAATTCCATTCCCAACGGTAGAAAATCTCTGGGCACTCCATCTTGTCCACCAGCGCGTTCCAGGGCTCCTTGAGCCCGGCGAACGCCTCGGAAGTCGTCACGAGTTCCGTTCTGAATGAGGACACGGTTCGCGGTCCCCGACTACGGTTTTCGGCAGATGTAGTAGACCCAGGGGCTGGGAAGCATAGCGACGCTCGCATCGCCGCCGTCTATGAATGCCGTGCTGTAATTCTCGGCGCACTGGATGTCGTCCATTCCGAGTTCTCGGAGTGCCGTGATCTGCACATCAGGCCTGATGTAACAGACGCCAGCCGTTCGAAAATCGTGCAGCCCGTCGTTTACGATATCGACCCGGAGCGGCAATCTAAACCGCAGCGTTGGATTATGGAGGTTGAAGACGAGGGACCATTTCATGGAGCGCAGGGTCTCGCGTACGCCGCCGCCGATCCTGAAGCGATAGCGCTCGACGATTTCGGGCAGGAAGTTCGTGTTGTGGCTCGAGAAGAGCATTTTGCCGCGCGGGCGGAGCACTCGCCTCATTTCCGACAGTGCGCGCTGGCGGCCAGCAAGACCGAGATGATCTATGCCGTTGTAAGTGAAGAGGACCACGTCATAGGAGGCATCGGCCACGAAATCGAGCCGGCTGGCATCGCCGAGGACGAAGTCGAAGTGGGGCAGTTGCTGGCGGCAGCGTTCGATCATCGTGCTCGAGTAGTCGAGCCCGAGATAGGATTTCGCCGGTGGCGCAAAAAACCGTGCCGACCGGCCTGTCCCGACGCCGAGATCGAGCACGTCCATGTCACCAATTGCCGGTCTTAGCGCGTCGAGGAAAGTCTGCTCCGGAGGCTGCAGCGCGGGCGTCTCGCTGTACAGCGCCACGATGCCGGGATCTTCGTAGGTCGTGCGGTCATAGTCGAGCCTAGGCGCATTCATTGCCGATCAGTTCCCCACGGCTGCCGCCTGATTTGTGGTCAGGTCACCGTCATTGTTCGATTGGACGCGCTGATCAACTGACGCTTCGCGTCGCCGGAGCGAGCAGCGCTCGAACGGTTGTTTGCAGGCGTGTGCCGCCGAGCCGTGGTACCGGTCCGGCATAGTAAACGCCGTGTTCCGGCGGTCGAAGGCCGTCCGCCAGGATGTCGTCTCCCGAGCGACGCGTTGACGTCGATGCAAAGCGTCCAAATGATGGTCATGCCCAACCGCTTTCGTGGAAAGCGCCCCTGCGTTTGTATTCACACTTCCCAGGCGGCAACGTCGAGCGGCAACTTTGTGAGCGGCGTGACGGTCCTGTGCAGGAACGACGCACGGGCGAACAGTCGGGCAGAGCAAGGGCGTCGGCGTACCATTGCCGCCGGCCAACCATCCAATCTACCTCGCAAAGCCGGTCACGAGATCAAGGGTGGGCTTCGGCCGGGTCAAGTCGTACATTAGACCGAAATGCTGCTCCACGCCCTCCGCCGAGCCCCGACTGTCGAGTAGTTCATATAGATTTACTTCTTGAACAATGTCGGAATAGCCAGCCTTGATCTGCTCCAGAAGGTCCTTGAGCCCGTCGTAACATCCGCGATCCCGTGGCGAGCCACCATCGATGTTGCCTGCGAAGACCTCCGCGCAGTTGGTCTCATTCAGGAATACCTTTGTCCGATATCTGGTCGCAGCGGTCCTCATCTGCGTCAGATACAAATCCATCCAGTATCCACGGTCGCCATAGTGAGGATAATAGTGAAAAGTGACGTAGTTGAACGCGAACCCAGATTTGGCGGCCATGTCGAGAAACCACAGGTTGCCATTCGGATCGCGCGGGCAAGTACCCGACGCGTCGTTGCTGTTACAAGCCATCATGTTGATCGATGTCTTCAGGTCCAAGTGCAACTCACTGGACGCTTGCTGTACTCCTCTGTACGACGCGAGCATTGCAGCGATGCGAATTTGTGCGCCGGCGCGATCCGAGTCCTGCTCGTTGCCGATCTCCCATATTTGAACGTCGCCCGCGTAACGCCTCACGAAACGATAGGTGGCCGCTTGGCTTGCCGGATAAAGCATCGGGCGGAGCGAGATGCTGTAAGCCTTCGCAAGGGGGACCAATGTGTCCAGGACGGCCGTATCCGTCGCGGAAACGTCAAAGCGGTAGGAGCGAAGGTTTCGCGCGCGCAGGAGTTGAAAACGCGCCTCGGCACGCGATAAGGGATAGTCGATTCTTCCGTCGTGGCCATTGACGCCGAAAATGGTCGCAGGAACGGCACCCGACAGTTCTGCGGACTGCGAAGAAGTGGGTGGGCCAGCCCGGGGCTCGCCAGCTGTCGATGGGAGCGCCCCTGAACAAAGGCCTGCGCAAATCGAAAGCAGAAAAATTGGAATGCGCATCGGTATGATCCATCGTCAGTAGTGTTTGGACAACCCTTGAGATCGTATTGTGCGCAGCGAAGGTGAGTCGCGACGGCAGTGCTGCTCAGCTCCTTTGGAGTCTGAAGGCAGGATAACCAACGGTCCGGCGCTGGCGGTAGAGCAGATACAATCCCAAAGGCAGCATGATGCTGGCGCCCATGACGGCGTATCCCCAGATCCATCCGACCGGTCCAAGCCACCGGCCCAAGGTTAGATTGATGACGAGCAGCAGCACCGCGCTGATCACGCTCGCTGGAAGATACGGATCGCCGCCATGAGCGCGAAGATAGGAGACGATCGGCAGATTGAAGTGCCAGATCAGGAGTCCGACCATGAGCAAGGCGACTTGATCGAACGGCAGTACGCGCGTTGCCATCTGCAGGCCGCTTTCACGGAGAAGTAGCACGGCGAACCCTACGCCTAGGGCGCCGACCAGGCAGAGCGCCATCGAGATCCCCGACGTCGATAGAAAGAGGCCGTCGAGCTCGCGGCCGGATCGCGCGCCGGCGAGCCGGCTGAATTCGGGAAAGCGCGTGAACACGATTGCCCCGGCAATCGACGCGACGGCTTCAGCAAGCTGCCAGGTCACGCCGAGCTGGCCGGCGACCACGCTGCCGTGCATGACGTACATCAGGGGAATGACGGTGGAAAAACCAACGTAGTCCGAAAGACTGGAGACGGCGAGCCGCCATTGGGTCGGCAAAACCTCGGAGCGCCAGTCGATCCTGGTGGCGACGGCACCGGGCCGTAGCGCATCGACGACGAACTTGCCCCTCGAGAAAAGGAAGTACGCTGTCCAAATCAGGCCGCAGGCCAACGCAATGCTAATGGACCAGAGTTGAAATCCGAGGACAATGAGAAGCCAAAGCACGAGGCTGTTCAGCAGGCTGCGGACCATGCGGCAAAAGTAGACCGGTCGCACCCGGCCAACGCCTTCCATCGGAAACAGGAGGCTGGACAGTGCCACGTCGACGCCGACCAGCAAGCTGAGGACGATCCACGGCGGCAGCCATTCGGCCGTGGGGAGACCCTGGTTGGCGGCGAGCAGAGCCGTTCCGCCCGCGCAAAGCAGGGCACCGACAATGAACCCGGCGCCGGCAAACCATTTTGCCGTGAATCGGATGAAGCCTACGACCCGCGGCGGAACGGTATCGGTGGGTTTGGTGATGGGCGAGCACGAGTGCGCCACCTTGACAATGACGACCTGTCCCAGGCCCAACTCCGCCACCGTCCGCGCCGCCGCCAAGCTCATGAAGGTGAAGAAGTACCCCTGGGCGGACGGCGTGAAGTAGACCGCCAGGACGAGAATCGTCAGCGGCCCGGTCGCAACAAGCCACAGCCTGCCGATCATACCGTAGATCGCGGCCGTATGCGGTGACAGATATTCCCGGACGCGGCCAGCGATGGGTCGGGGTCCCGCGCTCATGGTCGCTCAGTGGCCTGAGTAGGCAAGTGGGCTTCGGGGCGCGGTGTCTTGCGCCGCGCGACACGGCGAAGCAGGAGTTCCCATTGATCCAATATCGTCTCCGGCGCGAAGCGCCCCAAGGTCTCCAGCGCGCCCCGCGCCAGCTGGCGCCGCAAGACTCCGTCCGCGACAAGCCGTGCAATCGCCCGTGACAGCGCGCCTACGTCGCCGGCGGGCACGAGGATCCCGGTTGCCTCCTGCGCGATGATTTCGCGCGGCCCGAAATCGCAATCGAAACTGATGACCGGGAGTCCAGCCGACATCGCCTCGACCAAGACCAGGCCAAATCCCTCGCTTTCCGACGACAGGACGAAGATGCCGCATTGCCGGAAGAGGGCACGCGGGTTGCTCACTCGGCCGGGCAACGCGACGCGATGCCGAAGGCCCAATGAGGCCGCGAGGCCAGCGACCTCCGTGCGAAGAGAGCCTTCGCCGACGATGAGCAGATTCCAACCTGGGCAGTCTTTCTCGATGAGATGAAACGCCCTGATCAGGCGATCGAAACCCTTCTCCGATTCCAGTCGTCCCATGCCAACGATGTAGCGGGTGTTGGGCGACAAGAAGTCGAACGATTGGCCTCCCGAGTCGCGACTTGCGGGCAGAAAGTTGTAGATCGCGGTGAGCTTGTCCGCTCCCAGCCAGGCATACTGCCCGGCGAGGCCTTTGCTGACGACCACGACCTGTGCGGCCCGCGAGTAGAGGACCCTGCGCAGCGCGCGCCACAGGGGCTGCATCGGTGCATCCTTGAGCGTTGCCACGTTGTGCTCGGTGACAACCAACGCCCGGCCGGTTCCAAGCAGCGCCAACAGGCAAATGATATTGGTTCGAGTGAGATGTGAGATGACGACGTCGGGCTGGAGTTGTCGAACCCGAGCGCGCAGGCTAAGAATGCGGTCGAGGTTGTTCAGAAGCCCCCGCAGGCGATTGCCGGACTGGCCCGGTATGCCGAGCACAATCCTGCACACGCCGTCCGGCACCGCGTATGCGTCAGTGCTCTCGCTTTCGAAGGTCAGCACGGTGACGTGGTGTCCGCGCGACGTCAGCAGGGCTGCCGTATCGAGGAGGGCCCGTTCGGCGCCGCCGCCCGCGAGCGAAGCCGCTACCATGCAGAGTTTCATCCGGGCTGGTCCTCCGGCGTGCGCGCAACCACCTGCCCTCGGACGCGGTGCATCGGACGCGCGATGGCGACGGGTGCCTGCTTCGACAACGGTCGCAGTGGCGATACCACAAGCCACACTGTCACCAGCTGGATGTTCAGCAGCAGGAAATACGTCTCGAATGCGAAGACGCCTAGCAAATAGCTGGCGACCCAAGCTTCCGCCCTTTGCAATGGCATGAACAGGCCGGTAGCCGCATTCAGGAGTCGAATGACGATCAGAACCATGAGCGGTACGCCGCCCATCAGCCCGAGTTCAAGATAGGCGTTGTGCGTGGCGTTCGTTCCGGTCGCGATTTCCAGAGGCTCGACATACGCCGAGCCCATCCCGAGCGGGTTCTGCAACACCATTTCCAGACTGGTCGCAATGGTCCACCAGCGACCATCGGCGTTGTCGGATATGCTCTCCGTGTCGACAAAGCGATCGAGAAGAACTCCGCCCGCCCACTCGGTCGCGAATTGGCCAGCGGCAAGGGTGACAAGGGCGGTCGCCAGCGCGGTCACCACGAGCAGCAGTCGTGGGCCTCGCCCTTGCGACCACAGCCAGTATGCGACGAGGGCCGTCGAGACTATCAGCGGCCCGCGCGACTTCGTGAGGTAGAACACGCTGCCCATGAGCGCGACCGCAATCAGAATCGACCAGCGCGGCAACCTTCCTTCGGCGACCGCTCCGATGAGCACCGGCACGCCGAGCAACATGCATCCGGCGGCCGCGTTCGGATGGCCAAAGAATCCGTATGCTCGGTACGCAAAGTCATGGATGTCCTTGCCGTTGTAGATGGCGAGCAATACCAGCTCGTCGATCGGCACGTCTTCCGGCGAGAACGTCAGGAAATCGTAGGTCACTGTCAGCAATGACGGTACGACGCCGATCAGCAGGCCGTACAGGAAGCGCGAACGCAGCATCGGATTTTCAGTGGCCACCGTGATCCAATAGGCGGCACAGGCGCAAAGCAGCCAGCGGACGAGGACCCTTTGGACAGCTGGATCGGTCGCGCCGCTGAGGCCGTAGATCTCCATGAAGACCCAGGGCACGGACAGCGCCCAAACGAGCACGACGCCATAGATCGCGCGGTTCAAGCGGGTGGATCTGAACAAGGCTACGACAAGCAGGCCGGCGCTCGCAAAGTTCAGGAGATCGGTGGTCCGCGGTCCGGTTCCGTCCTCTCCCAAACCAGGCAGTGGGATCGGGCAGGTGATGAACATGCCGGCCATCAGGGCGGCGAGAGGCGCAATGTTCGACCTGCGCAGCTTACCCCTCCGCATGACTGGCGCCTACCCGGCCGACCCGATCATCACCGGCGCGCGCGGCGGACCTATATAAGCGTCCTGGTATTTGAGGTGCTTCCGCATGTCGACCTGGTTGAGCACAACGCCGGTGACGCTGCATTGGTAGGAAAGCTCCTCCACCTGCTCGCGGACGAGTCGCCAAGGCGTCTTGTTCCAGCCCACCACGAAGAGGCATTCGTCGGCCAGCTGCGCAATGAGGCTTGCATCAGCCACCGTGGAGCTGGGAGGCGAGTCGAGAATCAAGAGGTCGTACTCGCTCCTGAGCTTGACGAGGAGCTCGGCCATTTCCGGCGAGCAAAGGAGGTTTGCGGCGTCAGGCGCGAGGTTACCGCCAGTGATGTAATCGAGAGGAGTGAGAGTGTCCTTTCGCAGCGCCGCGCGGAGATCGATTCGATTTTGCAGCAAATCCGTCAAACCGGTGCCGATCTTCGTACCGAACGCGCCATGAATTGCAGGGTAGCGAAGGTTGCAGTCGATAAGGATGGCGCGTCGGCCGGAAAGCGCGGCGAGGCGTGCGAGCGCGATCGCCAGGGACGTCCGGCCTTCTCGAGACTGCGCCGACGCAACCAGGACCACCCTTCCCAGATTGCGCGGCACCATCAAGCGCGCCAGGATGCTTCGAATAGACTCGGTGAAGGCCGATTGCGGGCTGTCGATCACCTGCGTGAGCAGGCGCGCCGTGGACTCGAGCTTCGGGACGATCCCCAGCAACCTGACGGTGAGGAGCGGCTGCACTTCCTGCGCACTGCGGATGGTGTGGCCGGTGCGCTCCAGCAGGAGAGCCCCGAGGCTGGACAGCCCGACGGAAACCACGAAGGCAAGCCCCAATAACGGGACCGTCGGAGGGAATGATGGTTGCGTCGGGACATCGGCCGGCGCGAGGACGTAAGAGTCGGCGATTTGCAGGGCACGCTGGGATTTGAGCTGGTTGTACTGCGTGAGGAGGGTGGTGAGAAGGCTGCGGTTGACCTCGGCTTCTTGCTCGAGCGAGGCCAGAACGACCCGCGCCCTTCCCGCCTTCTGCACCTTGTCCTTCAAGTCGGCGATGGTCTCCAGGAGCTGTGCTTCACGCTTGGATTGGACCGCAGCTTCGCTGGCAAGCGAGCGGCCGATCTTGGCGACTTCCGCGTTCAGTCGGCCCTCCGCTTCGGCGATACTCTTCTCGAGCTGCCTTAGGTTTGGATGGTGCGGACCATAGGTCGACGCGATCTGCGATCTGGCGTCTTTCAGGACGGAAAGCTGACCGTGCAACTGCTGGATCAAGACGTTCGACAGGACATCGGTAACGGCGTTCGGGTTGGTCCGGACCTCGGCCAATCGCGCCTCGGCCTCCTGACGCTTCAGGCGCACAGTGACGAGTTCACGGTTTGCCTCGGTCAATTCATGCGTGTAGAGCAAAGTCTCCTTGCCAGCGGCGACTCCTTGCTGCAGCTGCGCCTCGTTCCTGTAGCGCTCGACCGCGTCGTTCGCCGCCCGAACCTTTTCCTGCAGCTTGTCGAGTTCGGGCTTCAGAAAGTCACCCATCTTGGTTGGGACGGCTACCCGCGTTTCCATCTGAGTCGCGAGGTACAGGCGAACGAGCTCGTTCAGTACCTCGCTGGCCAGTTCCGGATTCTCGGAGGTGAAGCTGGCCCTCAACACCTGTGAGCGGCCTATCGGTGTGACCCGCAGCTGCGCCAGGAAGATTTCGGTCGCCTCGTTGAGGTCTGGATCTCCGGGACGATGTCCCTTGCCGTCGCTCTTCCGCAGGAGCGAGCCGATAGCGTCCATGGCGGCTGCCTTTGCCCGCCGCCACCGCGACCTGAGGGAGTCATCCTCCGGGAGGATGCGAGGGTTGAACTCGGGCCTCGTCAGCAAGTTGAGCTGGGCAATCGTCCGCTGAACCAGTCCGCGCGACCTAAACGCTTCCGCTTCCGTAAGAACCGCTTGCGAATCAGTCGGAATGCGGGACAGGACAGCCGCGAGATCCACGCTTTGCGGCCGTTGCTCGACCACGACCTCGGTTTCCGCCGTGTACTTCACGGGCAGCAAGGCCAGCATGGCGGAAAACAGTGCGAACAGAATCGTGCTCGAGACTGCGATAAGCCACTTCCGTCGCCAGAGCCTGGCCAAGATGAGCGTCGTCGATATGCCGGACGGGCTGCCGGCCTCGATGCCGTAGGCGCCGTTGGACTCGCCGTTCGAGCGGTAAGTGATTCGTGCATCCATGGTAGGTGGCTCGTGCGGGTCGCTATAGCGGTTTAGTTGGGACGAAGGGGTCGTTCTCGATGCACGAGACCACAGCCGCGTCGAAGCTGTTCCAGTGCCGGCTGACTAGTTTGTGAAGTTGCTCGCGGAAGCGCTCGGATGTGAACCTGGATGCGTTTGCGCGGCAGTGCTCGGGCGCGATGGGCACGGCTAGGTTCTCGAAGCGATCGATGGCTTCCAGGAGCGACGCCGGAGTCTGTCGGTCGAAGAAGCAGCCTGTAGGCCGATCGGCGCCGAGGCCTCGCACGGTTTCGAGCGCACCGCCTTGTCCGAATGCTATCACCGGCGTGCCGCAGGCCTGGGCCTCAATTGGCACGATCCCAAGGTCCTCGTTTGCGGCGAATACGAAAGCCCGAGCGTTTCGCATCAGTTCGCGAACTTCGCTGTCTGGCCGATGGCCAAGGAAGCGTATGTTGGTAGCGCCTCCGGCGCGTTCCTTTAGCGCGGACAGCTCCGGCCCATCGCCTGCAATGACCAGTTCACTGTTCGGCCGACTCAAGAACGCATCGACCATGAGATCGACACGCTTGTATCGAACGAGCCGAGAGCACGTGAAGTAGTAGGTTGCCTTGTCGGTCGTAAAAGGAAATTCGTCGACCGGAACTGGAGGATAGAGCACCTCGGCGTTCCTGCCGTAAGTTTTTCGTATGCGACGCTTGACGGTGCGCGAGTTTGCAAGCCAAACGTCCACGTTGTTGACCGTTCGCAGGTCCCAAAGCCGGATCCAATGAAGGGCCAGACGTGCGACGACGCCTCTGATGCCACGATCGAGACGCTCGAGCTTGAGATAGTGGTGTTGCTGATCCCAGGCGTACCGAATCGGAGTGTGGACGTAAGCGACGTGCAGTTGATCGGGGCCGGTTATAACGCCCTTGGCGACGGCCCAGCTGCTCGATATGACAAGATCATAATCCGACAGGTCGAATTGCTCGATGGCAATCGGCATCAGTGGAAGGTAGCGGCGAAAATGCTTACGAGCTCCAGGCAGATTTTGAATAAAGGTCGTATAAACTTTTTTCCCGCAAACCAGGCCGCGATTTTCATCGGACAGCATGTCGACGATCGCAAACACATCGGCATCCGGAAAGCAGACGATTAATTCGCGCGCGACACGTTCCGCTCCACCCAGCGTGTCGAACCAGTCGTGGACGATCGCTACGCGGCGCGGCGGCTGTCTTTTGCTATCGCTCGTCAAAGCCGACTGCGATCCATAGAGATCGCGTTCGAGGCGTTGGGTAGCGAGAGAGGGTGAATTTAATACCATGGACCGCGCCGGAAGGAAGTAAGTCGACGCTGACGTAAAGAGGTTGAGTTATCAAGACTCTTTGTCGACTCCCAGTGTGCTAATGATGTGCTGCGAGTGTGGTGCCGGTGTGCACGCCGGTTTTACTTGTCACGGAGCGCGTCCAGGTTTTTTAGCGCTCGATGTTGCGAGATGTTGCATTGTACGTTTTGTGGAAAGGCTCCGGGTAGTCGAGCACGAGGCTTAGAATGCAGGCGAAGCGACGACGGACTGTGCCGGCAAGCGGATGGGCAGTGGCTTCGACGCATCGACGGCAGGAACCCAGGCGACAAGGTTCCCTGGAAGCCCGCTGTCGTCTTCCCGGGGTTCGAGGTGACGCCATGGCAGGCGAGGCCATCGCCTATTTCTTGGCAGTTCCATGACCTGCGCGGAGTTCAGTGCGATCCGGTTCGGCGTATTCCTGCAGGGCCGAACCCTGCGGCACTGGGAGTGGCAGTCCATCGAACGACTTCGGGCCGCCGGCGCGGAGTGTCTATACATCTTTTCGCCGGCAGAGATGCCCACGCGTCAGCCTGCCATCGTGCAAGTCATGGATCGGTGGGTCCAGTCAATCGCTGGGCTGGCCGATCAGTCGCATGGAAAAATCGAAGAACTCGACCCGCAGCGGCATCAGCCATCGACGATCCTCGCCCTCGACTCAACGGAGGAAGGCGCGCCGGCAATTAGTGAGGTGCAACGGCAGCAGGTTCTGGATCAGGGGCTGAAGTTCGTTCTCTTCTTCGGCATGGAAGTGCCGCGAGGGCTACCCGCATGTGCGGAGTTGGGAGTCTGGCGGTTCACCCGTGCTTCGGGTGCCGGCAAAGACTATCCGTTCGTCGACGGCCTTCGTCAAAGGCATGATGTCGTCAGCTTCGGACTTGAGCAAGTGACCGAGGACGAGCGCCCCAATCGCACATTGTTGACCGGGCACTTTCGCGCTCGCGGGGAGCGCAACAGGGCTGTCACTGCCCAGATCCTTTCGGAGGCGAGCGGATGGCCTCTGCGCGTCTTGAAGCATGTTGTGCTCAACTGCGGCCTGCCTCCGATGCTGGAGAGCAGCTGCCGCCATCCCCCCCGGAGCGATGTGTTCACTGTACTACTGTCCCTGGTCTTGCGCGATGTTCTAGTGGGGCTATCGTCGAAACTTGCGAACTACCTCGTGCTCGAGACGTGGACCCTCGGCGTCGGGAGGATGAAGTTCGAGGCCTTGTTGGCGGGCGCGCCTTTGTCACAGGTGCGGCTGCTCCCGCGGTGCGAATTGGGCCGCTACATCGCAGATCCCTTCATTCTGTCGACAACCCCTGAACTGACGCTTTTGGCCGAGGACTACACCGACTTCGGGGTCGGGCGAATTTCCGAAGTGAAGGTCCGGGATCCGTTCGGGACACCACAGGTCGGGCTCAGGACCTGCCTTCAATCAGCGCATCACATGTCTTACCCGTCTCTGTTCTGCGAGAATGGAGCCGTGTACTGCCTTCCGGAGTGCCATCAAAGCCGGGCCTCGGTCCTGTACCGCTACGATGAGGGTCGATTGTCGCCCGTCGCGGATCTCATTCCCGGCGCAGCGACGACCGACAGCACGATCCTGTTTCACGAAGGCCTCTACTGGCTGTTTTGCGGCTTGGCCGATGACAATGATCAAGTCAACTTGCATCTATTCTTTTCCAAGGAGCTGCGCGGTGGCTGGATTCCCCACCCCCTGAATCCGGTCAAGACCGACATACGGTCGTCCCGCTCGGCCGGCCCGATCATCCGCCACGGCGGCAGGCTATTCCGGCCGGCCCAAGACTGCTCAAAATCGTACGGATACGGCCTTTCGATCAACCGGATCGACCGCCTGACCGTCACCTGCTTCGAAGAAACTGTCATCTTCCAGATTCGGCCCGAGATGGTCGCTCGTTCCTGCAAGGGCGTGCACACGCTCTCGTTCGCTGACGATTTCATGGTAATCGACGCCAAGTTTCACTTGGTCGGCGTGGAGCCGGTGCTGGTACGTGCTTTGCGGCGGATCGAACGGATCCGCAACAGGTTACCCCGCAGCATCAAACCTCGGGCCCCCTCACATAGCTCGTGACGCTTCAGTGGAGTGAGGTCGCACTCCGTCGATGCGGTATTCTTGGCATCCTCGCCACGGACGGAGTTCGCTTAGTTCCGACGCCGGAAATCAGGCAGACGGATGAGCTTCCTGGCACGCGAGATCGAGGAGCTTGCGGGCACTTGCTTCCCAGGAGAAGAGGCGGGCGCGCTCCAATCCGCTCGCAATGAGCTTTGTTCGCAAAGTCGCGTCCGCCACCACGAGCCGGATGTTGCCCTCGACTGTCTCAGGGCGGTCGGGATCGCAGTAGAGGGCAGCATCTCCGCAAACCTCGGGCATCGACGCGGCGCGCGAAGTGACCACCGGGCAGCCACACGCCATCGCCTCGAGAGGTGGCAGTCCGAATCCTTCATATCGCGACGGAAAAACCAGGCAGAGAGCGCCTTGGTAAAGGGCCTTCATTGCTCCATCAGAGACATGACCCAGCAGGACGCACCTCGACGATCGCGATGGACCCGAAGCTGCGAAGGCGCGCGACTCGCCGCCGCCTGCGATCACAAGGGGAGGGCACTCCTCGTATCCGGCGACCGCCTTCTCGAGGATAGCGAGATTCTTGCGCCGGGAACGGCCTCCGACAGCCAGGATGTAGCCCTGTTTGCGCAGTCCCATGCGCCTCAGCACCGTGTAGTCAGGCTCAAGATCGAGGAGGTGCCCGGCGGCATTGGGAACTATCGAGATCCGCTCACCCGCAATGTTGAAATGCCGGGTGAGTTCGGCTGCTGCGAATGTTGACACCGAGATGAAATGTGCCGGCGTCCAGCGCAACCCGGCATAAAGCCCATTGTACCAAGCCCTGTATCTCCACTTGAAATCAGCAGGGTGTTCGGCGATGGCGGCATCGTGGATCGCCACGATTTGACGGGGGTGCAAGAGCGGGGCCGAATTCGTGAGGCTGACGAGTAGGGCATCGCCTGCCAGCCGTGGCAGTTCCACCTGCTCCCACAGGTGACCCGAGAAGCGACCTGCCTGTTGGATTTTCAGGAATTTCGGCCTCTCAGGTAAGGCGTCCTGGCTCACTTTGGCTGGCACCCACACCACCACGGATGCGACCGGGCCGCGCGGCGCGCGCGAAAGCACAGCGTCGAGCGCTCGAATCAGCTCACGTCCGTACCTTTGCACTCCCGAAATGGGCTGGGCGAGAAATCGTCCGTTGATGGCCAGTCGTACTGCCTTGCCCGGCATCACGCTCGTCCCGAACGATCCCGTCTGCGCTTGTTCAGGAATTGAGCAACGTTTCCATATTGTCGGCAAGTGTGCGTCGACTCCAATGGGTTGGAATCGAACGTGTATTCGACGTAGATACGATCAATCTTACCTGCGAGGCGAGTCGGGATTCGCTCCGTCACCTCGCTCTCCAATGTCTCGATGTCGATCTTGAGAATGTCAATCCAGCCATGCTTCTCGATGATCTCTTCCAAGATCTCGTTGGAGTCCTGGCAGGGGACGGAGACATAGTTGCCGGTTTCGAGACCAATGCCGCCATAGCGGCCGGTGGGCTCCCAGCCGAACCTAACCTGGTCGTTGCTCAACCCGACGGCGCATTCACGAAGCGCGTAGCGCTCCGCAAATCCTCCAAGATTCCGGCGAAGGCGATCGACGTTCGACGGCAGCGGCTCGTACAAATAGGCAAAGGATTCGGGTGCAGAAGCCAGGAAATAAGCCGCCGATATGCCGATGTTCGAGCCGAAATCGACAATCACCTTGTCATCTCGGGTGGCAGGGTAGTCGACGCGGCAAAATATTTCGTTGACCGTCAACAGATCGTCATAGCTGTACACCGTCAGCACGAGAGATGGTCCCGCAGGCGGATTTATCTCGATCTCGTCTGGATAACGACCCGAACCGAGGATGTAGCGTACAAATCCATCAAGAGGGTGGGCATATACCTTCAGCATGTTACGGGCTGCGGTGTAGTGCCTTTTTTGAAAGAGCGCGGGCACCACCACGTCGAGCTTGCGCCGGCCGACTCTCATGTGCGTTCGGTAGGCGCGACGCGCCCGGCCGTCTTGTCCATCACGCATCCCGGATAGAAGCCGTCCGCGCGCTTTGCACTCGAGCTCGAAAGGGAACCCATAAGCCTCGTTGCCTCACTTGACCTCGTCGGCGCGATTGTCCCTCATCGTGCGTGCCCATTTCGTGACAAGGTGGAAATCAGTTGGCGTGATCTTCCCCAAAACGATGCTGAGAGCAGCTTTGTCACAAGAGTGGTTCTCGTGCTTGTGGCCGGCGAGATGGTAGCGTCACAAGGCTTGGCCCAATTTGAACGCGGAAATCGACGAGGCAGATGCCGCCCGGTTGCGCGAACGGATTGAACCATTGAGCTTTCGCGGCGAAGGCAGTGGCGATGGAAGGACTTCAGATGCCGTCGCCTCCGACCATATGACAGGGGCCCCCTTGAGCGGACCCGCAGCACTTAGGGGGATGCTTGTACCTCGACGGTGAAACGGAAGCGGCGGTTGGCGAGATGGCTCCATCTGCCAAACGACTCTCGGTGCTGATCGTGAATAGCCTCTATGCCCCGTTCGTAGTCGGCGGCGCAGAGGTTGTTGCGGAGATGCTTGCCAATATGCTGGCGGCGCAAGGCCAGCGCGTTTCGGTGGTGTCAAGTTGCTCCCGCGAGGACGGCGTTCGAGTTGAACGTAGGGGGGGCGTGGATTTGTACCATTTTTTTCCCGACAATCGCTGGTGGCTTTATGAGCGCTTTTTGCCGGGCGACCGGAGGTCGACGATCGATCTGGTTCGCTGGCGACTTAGGGATGCTTGGAACCGCGACGCCGGGCGGAAATTTCAAGACGTTCTGCGCCGTGTTCGACCCGATGTGGTGCACACGCATAATATCAAAGGCTTCTCGCCCATCATCTGGCATGCCGCGCGGCGCAACGGGATCCCGGTCGTCCACACCGCGCACAGCTATGAGCTCATTTGTGCCAATGGGTCCCTTCTCGATGGTAGTGGCAATAGCTGCGCTTCCCAGTCGCGATGCTCGACGTGCCGGGTGCACGGCGCCTGGTACCGGGCGAAGGCTGCCGCAATCGACGTATTCTGCAGTCCTTCGCAGTACCTGCTCCGTACGCATGCAGACGCAGGCGTCCCGCTGAGGCGGGTCGCTCTTGTGCGCAATGGCGTCAACCGACCGACGTCATCGCCGAGGAGTCCTCGTCGGCGTCTAGACGGTCGTATCCGCTACCTCTACATGGGGCAATTGGCGGCGCACAAGGGCATCGATACGCTCATCGAGGCGATCGGATTGTCATCCGGTGCTGCGCTGACGGTTGACATCGCCGGCAGGGGAGACGGCCAAGGAAAGCTCGAGGCCCTGGCCCGCAGAGATGACCGTGTCCGCTTCCATGGCTTCGTCGAAGGCCATCGCAAGGAGCAACTGCTTGCCGAAGCTGACGTCCTCATTTTCCCTTCCATCTGGGTGGAGAACGCGCCGATGTCGATTGCGGAAGCGTTCTGCTTCGGGCTGCCCGTCATTGGCAGCCGAATCGGTGCCGTTCCCGAGTTCGTTGAGCCCGGCAGCAATGGGCTACTGTTCGAGCCTGGAAACGCGCGAGCGCTCGCCGCGCGCATGGTGGAACTCTCGGAGCGGCCGGATATGCTGGTCCGCCTCCAACAAGGCGCGAGCGAGTCCGGCGTTTCCTGGCCAACACCGGAGGCGATGGCTGCGAAGTATCTCGCCGTGTACCGTTCCTTGCAAGGTCGACTCAGCGACGAGCTACGCCACGGCGCGGAGCGTCTGTAGACAAGCGCCAAGCGGTACCGATAGACACCGATCGGCATCAACCTTGGGGATCTTAGGGCGGTCTCGAATGAATATGCCGATGCGCTATTAGGCTTAGGAGGGGTTCTGCGGTGGTGCGCGGAGCACGGTACCGACGGCCTCAATCAAATTGTCCAAGGAAAAAGGCTTCCTGATGCAGGGACCAGCACGCAAAGGAGGCGGGAGCCGCTCTGGCCTATAGCCTGTCACCACTACAAACGGCACGCGGAGCTCGCGCAATAGAGACCCGACTGCGGTTGTGCGCTCGCCGAAAAGGAGCGCGTTTAAGACCACGCAGTCCGGGCGATTGCTCTTCAGGAATTCAAGGGCCTGCCCAGTGCTTGCGAGCGGCCCCATCGTTCTGCCGCCGCGGCTACGGACCTCATGTGCTATGTCCTCCGCAATGAGAACCTCGTCCTCTACGATCAGAACGTCTTTGGCTGGAAGCCTTGTTGATCTAGCCAATATCCGCCACCATTGCAGTCGACAAGTTCAGGCAATAGCAAGCAGGTCATGTTCCACAATCTGGGAACATTGCCATTTGATTGCAAATACATCAGGTAAGCGGTCACTCTCTGGCGAGCGCCATAAGGTCCATGTGCCGGACGAGCAGGCATTTATAACGACTCGTCGACAATAAAAGCTATCTCGGTATCTCTGTCAGAGTCTGATAAAACACTGTGACAATCGTGCGACCTCAATCGCCGGACACTGCCCGTTTCGGCGTCGGCTGATTCTATGTCGAGTGTCGGAGAAATCCTCGGCAACCGCCAGCGAAGTCTTGCACTCATTGTCGGAACGAGACGCACCCCAGACCTTTCCGTTGCGCGGATCGTCCACGCCATTCTGCTTAAAACTTACTTTTCCTTCGTGCCGGGAAAGCACAGTACTCTCGAAAGAGAGCCATGCGTAGCTCCGAACCGCCACGAGGCAAGCGAGAAGCAGGCCGCAGCACCGGGGTAGAAGATTGCATCGACAAGGAACGTTTGAACCTCGATCTTTATTGCCGTGCTGCTACCGAGACTTTCGCCGCTACCCGGACCGACGCTCATCGGCGCGGGCGACTGGTAGATTGTTTCCAGGAGCGGACCCCCAAGCTGCCAATCACGGTACCGGAACGGATCGACACCGAGCCCGAATCCACAAGCAAACCGCGAACGAGTCGCAGGGGGCAGCGGCGCGCCATCCCGCCGCGAGCCGCCCTTCTCTCCGATCGACGCGCGCTATGCAGCGTCAAGCGAAACCGATGGCGTTGAGAGCCCGCCGCATCATCTTCTTGGTCAACTTCCACACGTGCCAGCCAGTCTGAGGCCGGACCGTTACAATGGGTGCAACGGCAGTCGCGAAGCGATCCGTAGGTCTATGGGAGTGACCGGATTGTGAGGTTCAAGCGCACCACACGATCACTGGCCGACTGCGCTCCTTGCTCGTTTAATCACGCTCCAGTTGAGAACAAGCCTATCGTGGCCGAAGACAAAATGCTTTCCAGCACATCGATTTTGCCGCGAGCCCGAATAATGTGGTGGGGCGCTGTCGGTTATGAATGGGGAGTGCCTTTTCAGCGAACGCGAACATCTGGTCGATTCCATTTAATCGGCATTCTCCAAAACGGAACGCAATGGTTGGAAAAGGTGTGCGGTTCGGCGTCTCGCACTATGTCTCGTTCGACGAGAAAAACTGACGCAAACGTCGTTCTATCTATCGCCCGGCACGGTGCTTGGTTGCAGTGGCATGTAAGCGTTGGCCATCGCCCTCGAGTACGCGCTGTTGCGATAACGAAAATTGGAAGCAGGAGAAGGGCAAGAGAGGGCTTGGCATAGGAGGATGGGGATGCCAACCGACGATTACCTGTTTGAACGGCATATAAGCGGTGAAAGCAGCGCTTCTACCGCCTCTTACAGAGGGCCCAGCAGCGGCCTGAAGAACCTGGAATTTTTGCCAGGCCTCCTGGCCGTGAGCGACTGGCTGGGGGTCGCTCTGGCTGGTGCTGTCTGTGGAGAGCTCGAGGGAAGTGCAGGCGGATCGATCGCAATAAATCCGCTCACGATCATCTTTGCAGCGACTCTGACAGTGGACTATTTGTACCTGCTGGGAGGTTACCAGCCCCGCAGTTGCCTTAAGTTCGGCATCCAGCAGGCAAAGGCGGCAACGGCCTGGGCGGCCTCGATCATCTCGCTCTCGGCCCTTCTTGCTCTCGTGGGACGCAGCGAGGAAGCGTTCTCCACTGCAACGAAACTTTGGTATGTGGCCGGCTTCCTTTACCTTGCGCTGATGCGCTGCTTCGTTGGCTGGCGGTTGGAGCAATGGCGCCGGCGCGGATTGTTACTGCCGAAGGTCGCAGTCGTTGGAAGTGTGCAGGCGGCTGTCGATCTGGCACGACGCCTCCGGCAAAGTCCGGATGCAAGGGTGGTGGGCGTGTTTGCCGAGGAAGAGGCCTCGTCTTTGCCTGAAGGCGTGTCTGGAACGATCGACGCAGTGGTGTCGCTGGCGGCCGCGGGAGCGGTCGACGAAATCGTATTTGCATCTCCATGGAGGTCGTCTCGCCCGCTCGAGCTGGCAG
The DNA here is from genome assembly GCA_019235415.1 of Alphaproteobacteria bacterium. Lineage (GTDB taxonomy): Bacteria > Pseudomonadota > Alphaproteobacteria > Reyranellales > Reyranellaceae > Reyranella. The sequence goes on along the minus strand of JAFAKN010000006.1, from coordinate 76,075 downwards.
TGGCGAAGTTCGCGGCGCTTCAGACTGTGGTGAAGATTGATCCCGGTCTTCCGATGCAGAAGCCGGCGCCGGTCGCGTTCGGGTTCCTTGCCGGGGTACCGATTCTCACCCTGCAGCGTCCGCCGCTGTCCGGTTGGCCGGCGGCAGCAAAGCGTGCCGAGGATGTCATCATCAGTCTGCTCGCCATAGCACTGCTGGCGCCGTTCTTGGCGCTGGTTGCGATCGCCATCAAGTTGGACACGCCGGGACCTGTCCTATTTCGCCAAGAGCGCTTCGGCTTCAACAACAATCGGTTTCTGGTCTTCAAGTTCCGCACAATGCGGCATTACACAGTGCCGGATCCGTTGGTCCAACAGGCCCGGCGGAACGATCCGCGCGTTACGCGCGTAGGTGCACTTCTGCGCCGATGGAGCGTGGACGAACTTCCGCAACTGTTCAACGTGCTGCGTGGAGAGATGTCGCTTGTCGGACCGCGGCCGCACGCCGCCACGCATAACGAAAAATACGCCCTTCTTGTCGACGGCTACCTTGCCCGACATCGCATGAAGCCAGGCATCACAGGCTGGGCGCAGGTCAACGGTTCGCGCGGCGAGACGGAAAGTCCTCAGCAGATGGCTCGTCGACTGGAATACGATTTGGCGTACATCGCAAACTGGTCCCTGTATTTTGACTTGAAAATACTGGTCATTACCGTGCCTGCCGTCTTACGGGGGACCAACGCCTACTAAGGGATGTCCTCATCCCACTGTTGCTCTCAGGCCAATGCCCGGCGGCGTTCGCTGCCGGATCTGCGGGTTGCCAGAATCCGTTCCAAGTCCAGCCGCGTTCTCGCACTTGCCCACAACAGCCGATCGGTTGCTCTAAGCAATTCTTCGTAGTTTTGATCGGTTTCGTGGACAAACAGAGCATCCATCGCGGTCAGGAACGTTGCGACATCGTTGTTGATGCGTTGCCAAATTTCGTTGCCGGTGGATCGACGACGGTTAGGATCGCGTGCCGCATTCCGGAACTCTCGCTGCTGAGCGGATTGGCTACCCTCCGAGCCGGTCAGTCGTCCGTTTGTCGGACTCTCGGCCGGCGAGGCACGTCGGCGCTTGCTCTTAGTGGAGCCGGAGCCAAGGGTGCGGCCGACGATGTAGCGGATTGCCGGAGGAGTGCAATCGTAAGTGCGTGCGATTTGCGTAAGTGTTTCGCCATTTTGGAAACGCGCGCTAATTTTCGGCCATTCTTCGCGTTGGATCTTGCCCCGGGTTCTCACCTGCGTTGAATGCATTACGGTCTCTCTGGGGTCTTGTCGCTATTCACGTGGTGATGGGAGTGTGACTGCGCCATCGCAGAAAAGCAACGGCCTGTGCGGCCGTTTAGTTCTTTTTCATTTCCTTTTCTTATCGGCCAGACTGACCCTGCCGGCCCAGTAGAGTTGATCGTTGCACTGGCTACCATTCAACGGCGTCGGCGCAGGGTCGATTTTGTCCGAACCGTGTTCCTTTGGGTCGCACAATGATCATCACTGGGCCACAGCAAACCCAATATAAGAAAGAAAGGGTGTAACGACCGGCTGTCTTTTGGCGACAGGCGGGAGGAAGACAATCGTTGAAAGAACCAACTCAGGCGGACGACCGGAGGGCACCGGAAAGGGCGGTGGCACCGCCATCCCATTGGCACGAGCGCTCGTTGGCCTCGATGTCGATCTGCACCCCATCTTCGCGACCGGGGAGTTCCTCGCCTCATTTGCGACGACGCCCGGCACGCTGCCGTCGACAGTGCGCTCGATACTGCAGGCCTTGCCGGGCGGGCCAGACGGATTGCGCGGTCGCGCCGGAGCGATGCTGTCAGGGTCTGCCGATGCTCAATCCATACAATGGCAAGATAGCGCCGGGAGGGTGCGCTCGCTGGTTCTGATCCCGGCTGCGGGATGGTGGGGAGGGACGGAAAGGACGATGTTGATCATGGAAGAAGTAGCCGATCGTGGCTTGTTGGCCCAGCATCTGGCGGAGCGCCTCGAGCACAGCGAATTGATGATCGAGGAGATGCACCACCGGCTTGCCAACACCTTGCAAATCGTGGCGAGCCTGCTGCGCATCAAGGCGCATCTCGTCCAATCCGATGACGCTCGGCGCCATCTCGAGGACATGCATCAACGGGTCGCCGCAATTGCCGATCTTCAGGAGGAAGTGGAGGAGGCGAGAGAAGGCACGGTTCGATCTGTCACTACCTATCTCACGAGCGTGTGCACGCGCCTGGAACGCTCGCTCGTCGACCCGGACAGCGGCATCCAGCTTCGGGTAGAGGCGGTCGACCTGCCACTCTCACCCGAGAAATGCGTTGCGCTAGGCCTCGTCGTTATGGAACTCGTGATCAACGCTCTGAAGCACGCATTCCCGCGGCCCGGCCCGGGCCTGATCCGAGTGATTTTTGCGCCCCACGGAACTGGCTGGAGGCTCTCCGTAATCGACAACGGCGTCGGCATCGATCCAGGCTCGGCGCCGGGTGTACCCGGGACAGGGACCCGCATCATTCGAAACTTGGCCGCACGCCTGGGAGCCACTCTGGAGCTGTCGAAGACCGAACCTTGCGGGCTTTCCGTGCATCTTACCTGTTCCGGCCTTCCTGACGGTGTGAAGTAGCTTCCTTTGCCCTGTCGAGAGACGCCAGAAGTTCAGACAATTTGTAAGGCTTCGATAAGAGAGCGATCGATTGGAAACGCGGCGGAAGGTAGTGCCTGGTGCGTCCGGTCAGGAAGACGAACGGTATCCTCCGCTCCAGGAGCACATCGGCAACCGCGTATGCCGACTCGCCACCGCGCAGGCTGACATCAAGGATGGCAGCGTCAACTTGCTCCCCGGCGATGCGCGCGAGGGCGGCCGGCACGGACGAGGCAATGACCGGGACATAGTTGCATTCGGACAGCGTAAGTTCGAGATCGACTGCGAGGAAATCATTGTCCTCGACAATGAGAAGCTTCAGCTGTGGTGAACTGTCGCCGCTATGCACCATGCCTTCGTCCCGGCCAACCCGCCCAGGGTAGTCGCCCGGGAAGATGCCACAGGATACTGCATGCCGACTGCCACCTGCAGCACAATTCTTTGTTTCTGTCTGCCCCTTGCGGCCTCACCGCCGGACCCATCGCGCGTGGGAATCGTGCACAGCGCCGGTCAAGCCGCAGGTCCTTCTTCACTTTTTGTTTTTTGCAGCAGCGCTTTGTTTTGTTTTTTGCCCGTCTTGTTGATAAGATATTGCGGGGCTGGGAAAGGAAAACGACGCATGCAGTCGCGGCGGCTTGGGGAAGTCGGCCGCAGTGCGGCGGCTGCATCGGGTGAAGGTGCGCGCTTTCTGGGAAGGAGGGGACGATGATTGAAGCAGTTAGGGCCGGTCGCACGGCGGCGAGCAGATATGATCTGCAACCAACTTCGGGCGTTTCGCAGAGAACACAGGTTGTCTTTGTCGAAGACGACGATCTTTACCGACAAGCCATAGAAACGGAGTTGACTGAGGAAGGCTTCGTCGTGCGGTCATTCAAGGATGGCGAGCCGATGCTGGCAGCCATTGGCAGCGGTCTCGTGGCCGACGTCGTCCTTCTCGACTGGGGACTGGAACGGACGCTGGGCATCGACCTGCTGGCGCAGCTCAGAGAGCGCGGCTTGCAGTGGCCTATCGTCTTTTTGACCGGCCGCAATAGTCCGGTACACGAAAGGCTGGCCCTCCAACGGGGGGCCAGCGACTTCGTCGACAAGTTGCGGGGGACGTCGGTCTTGGCGGCACGGTTGCGGCTTGCCGTCGCCAGCCGCCGTGACCTGGCCGCTGGTGCGTCCGAAGAAATCTTGCATTGCGGGCGGGTAACGCTGCGGATGCGCACAAGTCGAGCCCACTGGGACCGGGTCGACGTGGGCTTGACCGTGGCGGAGTTCAGGATTGTGCACTTGCTCGTGTCCAACGCGGGGTCGTTCATCACCTATCGCCAGATCTATGACTGCATGCACCGGGTCGGGTTCGTGGCGGGGAGTGGGGAGCATGGCTACAGAACCAATGTCCGGTCCGCCGTTCGCCGGATTCGTGAAAAGTTCAAGGCGCAGTGTACTGAATTCGACGAAATACAGACTTACACATCATTCGGATATTGCTGGCGATCGCCCAGCACAGGGGCCTAGGCGCTGGACACGTTTTTTGCGCTTCGCGGCCGCGTCAGTCCAGGTGCGCGCTTGGTGCTTCGTCGCGGCCGTTGGCGCTTGCAATGTCGTGCTCATCGCAGAAATCCTTGACCGGGACCGCAGTGCTGCGGCTCTATCCATGTGGATGGGGGCGCAGCCGACGGTGTCTGGCGCCGGTGGTCGGAATTCGCCCGACGTATTCTGGGCTTCGCTGCCGACCTCCTCGATACCAGTGACGCCCAAGTACGGGCTCGGAACTGCTGATTGGCTGGTCTTGCTGGGCGTTTTCCCCGTGCTCGCCTCTGTCCTGCTTGCCGCGAGTTTGCAGCGACGCCTGCGAGTACACTCAGCACTGACCGAGGAGATAAATCGGCGTCGCGAGCCGTTCCCAACGGGCTCTAGGAACGCTCCTCTCTGGGAGCTTCAAGGTCAAATTGCCCAAGGCAATCAGATGATTGTCGAACGGAACAACATCGGCCTGCAAATCAATCGGGCCGCTGGCGACAACGCTCATGCTTTGAAGTCGCCGTTGGCCGTCGCGAAGATCGCCATTCGACGGATACGGAGCCAAACTCCGTCCTCTACCCTCACGATCAACGCCGCCCTGGACGCCGCGGAAGAAAGCATCGAGCGGATGTCGGACGTCATCGAGGCGGCGCAAATACTGGACGAGGAAACAGCTGCACTGATTGCGGCCCCTCGATGCAGGCTGAGCGTGACGGCCGCAGTGGTGGATGTACTGCATCAGCAGCATCCACTGCTTGCTGCCAAAAGGCTGGAGGTAACGCATGAGCTAAGAGGCGAAGTTCCTGTCTATGCCGGCGAGGGCATGCTGGAGATGTTGGTCTGGGACTTGCTGCGGAATGCCGTCGCGGCTGCTCCTGATGAAAGCATTCTCTCCATCTTCGTGGAAAGGGACGACCACTGGGCCGTGTTGCGCGTTGAAGATGAAGGGCCGTGGATAGCAGCTGATGCTTTGGAGTTCACCTTCGAGCGGGAGTATGTACGGAATGGCGAAAGCCGCACTCGCACGCCCGAAAATGCGGTCCGGCGCAGGTACTTCATCGCTAAACGCAATACAGATTTATTGGGCGGATACTTAACAATCGTGAACCGGGTGGCCGGAGGCTTGTCGGTCGTCGTGCGCCTTCCCCTCGGATAACCGTCTGCCTGCTCGCGGGATTCAGGCGGGTAGGGTGCTCCGATGGCCGAAGAAACCGTTGGCGAAGCGGAATTTCGAGCGCGGTGATCGCCTGGATCGCAGCGGCGAGTCCCTGCCCTCGATCTCGGCGCAGTGGATGACGACGTTGCGCGACGGGGCGGGTGCGCACGCGGTGTCCTACGTCGTCTCTACCTTCGCGGCGAGCAATACCTGGATCGCGTCTTCCCAGGCGGCGCGGGACTCCGCGAACGACATCGAGTAGCTTTCGCGCATGAGGGCCCAAGCGTCGAAGCCCGTCAGCGCTTGCAGTGATATGAGGATCGTCATCCGGGTACGTGGGCCAACGGCTTCGAGCTCGGGTGCGTAGATGGAGGCGAGATGGCCGCGGTCAAGTTTGTGAAATTTCTCCAATCGTTCGATCCACTCGGGACTCAAGGCACTTCGCGATCGCAAGACCTGCCAATGGGCCAACCATGCTTCACGGCTAAGCGCAGCCTTGCCGACGTGGAGGCGAATGCGCGTTCGTAGGTCGCTGTCCGGCATTGGCTTATATAAGTCTGCCAACTCCTGCAACATCCGGTCGAAGACCGCCTGTTCCAATGCCTGCAGATGCTTGAACCGCTCGAAGACCGATCGCACCGAACAGCCAGCACGCCCCGCCAACTCGGATGTAGAAGGGCGTTGATGCTTAAGCTGCACGAGCGAGACATATGTTTCAATCAGCGCATCCGCCGTGCGGACGGATCGGCGGCGTCGGCCGTCAAGTCGCGTACCCATATTTGCTCCGTCAGGCGCAAGGTTACAGCCGGGAAAAGCGTCCATATTAACACAGCAAGCGGTTTGCGTATCCAGCACAAAAAAAGATGACCGCAGGGACATTAAATGTGCTGGCTTCAGTTGCCATTTGTAAGGCACGAAGTGAAGCCAATTTCGGATAGGCTTGGTGATGTTTGGTCGGCCACGTCGGGTCGCAGACGGGATCTCTGTCGCAGTCTATTGATATTCCAATGCTGCGGCGGTCGACCATTTCGGTGACGAGCGCCTTTATGCATCCTGATACGGTTCCGTAGCCACGTGGGAGGCGTGTGCCTCGCGACCCGTCTGAGGACGTAAAGGCCAAGAAGCCGACGGGTTCGTAGTTGGCACAGAGTGCCTCCTGCCCTCATTCTTGATCGTGCTTCGGTAGGTATCGCCATTCATGGCGGACAAAACCAAGGTGTCCGCATTGCTCGCCGCATCCCTCAACTTGCGAAGGATGGACGAGGCGGTTTTGAAGGAGACGTTCAGAATGCGCTGCAGGTGGTGCGGTCGTATTGGGATCGTCCCGCCGTCCGTGAGATATATCGCCTGAAGCCATTTGTGGAGCGGCACATGGCTGGCGCTGAAAATAGTGCCGCAGGTGACCGAAAATGCTCGTCGACACGCATAGCATTTGTATGTGCCGAGCCGGGTCGAGGCGCCGTCCAGCTTGCCAACCCTATCATTTCCTCCGCAACGATGGCATACCGGGCCATTCGGCCAGAGAAGTCCTTCCAAATACTTTTGCGCGCTGGCTTCGTCGGCGAATCGTGCCAGTGTTTGTTGCGATATCGGGCACCCCTGATCGCTCATTGCGGACCTCACCCTTCTCACGGTAACGACGATTGTAGCTTCGCTGCTAATTTCGGCCCGTTCTATTTGCGCTATACTGTTGTGACCGGGCTGAGGCGTTAGCGCGGTGCATGGAGGGCTCGGCAAAGGCGCTCAGAAAGCCCGCGATTTCGCGCGGGAGCTTTTAATGGAATGGATGCGACCTAAATCCGTTGGTCTTGCCTCGAGGGGCCACCGGGATGCTTCAGGCGTGCTGTCGTGGATTATGGTTGAGCGTCGGGCACTTTCGTGCAAAGCGGCCGTGGTGAATGAGCGCCTTCGCAGCGGCAACGCCGAATTCGCTGTTGACGTCAATTGCGCGTGCCGACGTGCTACCAGTCTCGGTGGGCGACTTACAGTTCTCGGAATGCCCTACTAAAGCTGTCCATGACCGGCTTAGTCAAATACTCGAAAAAGGTGCGGTCGCCGGTGCGGATGAAGACTTCGACGGGCATTCCGGCGATCGGATGGAAACCTGGAATGCGGCTCATTTCGCCTTGCTCGACCTTGATACGAGCGATGAAGACGTCTCGGCTGTTGCCGTCGAGGCTGGCATTGAAGCCTGCTCTATCGGGGACGGCGTCGGCAGAGACGTAGATCACCGACCCCGTGATGCTCGGGGTCGACCTCGCGTTCATCCCGACAATGCGTATGTTGGCGTCCTGGCCAATCTTGACGTGGTCGATATCCTGCGGCCGGACCCGCGCCTCTATGAGCAGGGTGTCGTCGACCGGCAAGATTTCCATGATGCTACGGCCAGGCTCGATGACGCCGCCAGGCGTGTGATAGCGCATCTTGACCACGACGCCCCGCACTGGCGCCGTGATCTGTATGCGCCCCAGGGTGGCGTTGGCGGTCCGCATGCGCTCCCGCACGTCCTGCAAGTCGGCGAGGGCTTCTTGCAGTTGCTCCATCGCAGTTTTCACCGCTTGATGGTAGACGCCGTTGATCTGTTCCTTGGCGCGGGAGATTCGCTCGCGGGCATCGCCCATCTCCCCCAATAGACGCCCGATTTCGCCGCTTGAGGCGGCCTGCCCGCGTTGTAGCTGCAGGACCTCCGACTTGCGGACTAGACCGCTGGTCGCCAGCTGTGCCTTGGCACCGATTTCTTCTTCGTACAACGCAGCTTGCTTCTGGGTATGGGCAATCTGGATCTTGTTGGCCTCAATCCGCTCGACCAGCGCATTAATGCTCTCTTGCAGCGTGGCGACGTCGGTTTCCATGTTGCGACGCCGAGCCGTAAAAGTGCTCATCTGGGCGTCCAGAATGGCTCTTACCTCGGGGTCGCCTTCGTACTTCGCGAACTCCGGCGGCCATGCCAGCATCGTTGTCAAATCGGCTTCCGCCAGCAATCTAATACGCATGGCTTCGCCTCGTGCTTCGCGCAGATATAGCCTCCGAAGCTCCGCCTTCGCCTGCGTGTCGTCCAGCACGATGAGGACCTGGCCTGCTTCGACACTGTCGCCTTCGCGGACGCGGATGTCCTTGATCACTCCGCCATCGAGGTGCTGGACGATCTTGTTCTCTCCGGTGGCAACGAACAGTCCGGGCGTCACGATCGCACCGGCAATGAGCGCCATGCCGGCCCAGGAACCGAAGCCGAGCAAAAACGAACCGATGAGCGCGTAGCCCAAAAACGCCGCTCTGCGCCCCGAGCGCGAGATCCGGTCATACCATTCTTCCTCGTGGGCTGGTGTCTTCATCACGGGAATTCCGTTTCCTAGCCTTGAAGCGTATCGAGGAGCGGCGCCGCAGGGCGTTTGTCGGCTTGCCCGGAGATCAGAGGCAGGATCTCGTCGCGTTTGCCCATTGCCTGCACGGTCCCATTTGTCAGCACCATGATTTTATCGACGCTGCGCAGCAGGGTCGGCCGCTGGGTGATCGCAATCACGGTAATCCCCTTCTTCCTGGCGCGGATGAGCGCGCGGCCCAGCGCCAGCTCCCCGTTGACGTCAAGATTGGAGTTCGGCTCGTCCAAGACTACCAAACGCGGTTCGCCGAAGAAGGCGCGCGCCAGGCCGACCCGCTGCTTCTGACCACCCGACAGGGGCGAGCCGTCCATGGCGATCTGCGTTTCGTAGCCGTGGGGAAACTGCGACACCATTTCATGGATATCGGCCAGTTCGGCCGCGGCGAAGACGGCTTCGTCGGTGGCATCCTCGCGCATCCGCCCGATGTTGGCCTTGATGCTCGCGGGGAAGAGCTGCACATCCTGCGGCAGATATCCTACACTCTCGCCGAACTGCCGCGGATCCCAGTTGCGAAGGTCCATCATGTCGAGACGGATCGTTCCGGCGGTCGGATAGATCGAGCCGACCAACATCTTCGCCAAGGTCGACTTACCCGTGCCGGACGCCCCGACAATGGCAAGCGCCTCACCTGGGTTGAGCTGGAACGTCACACCGTTCAGAATCACGCGCTTGTCGGGTGGCGGGACGTACAACAAGCGCTCGACAGTCAACAGGCCATGCGGCTTGGGCAGCCGCAGCCGCTCAAAGTTGAGCGGAGAGCTCTGCAGCAAATTCTTGATACGATGGTAGGCGCCGCGGGCACCGACACAGCTGCGCCAACCCTCTATGGTGCCCTCGACAGGCGCAAGCGCGCGGCTCGCGATGATCGACGAGGCGATCATCATGCCGCCCGTGAGTTCGCTGCGCAGGGTGAGCCATGCGCCGACGCCCAATAGCGCGACCTGAGTCATCAAGCGGATCAGTCGGGAAAGGCCCGCAAGAACAATGTTGCGATCTTGCGCCAGCACCTGGGACTTCAGCGACTCGCGCGTCTCGCGGTTCCAGATTTGCACCGCCTCGGGAATCATGCCCATTGCGTTCAGCGCGCCGGCATTACGCGCCATGGCGTCAGCCTGAAGGTTGGCACGCATCATGAAGTTGCTGGCGTTGCCGAACGGCACCGCAGTAGCCCGCTGGTTCGCGAAGGCAATCGCAAGCAGGATGACGCCCGTACCGGTGACGATGGAGCCGAGGTAGGGGTGCACCAGGAAGACCGCGAGCAGGTACAGCGGCGCAACGGGGGCGTCGAGCATTGTCAACAGAACAGGTCCAGTTATGAAATTGCGTAGTTGCTGGAGGTCGCCCAGGACCTGGAATTCACGGCTAGAGCCGTTTTGGGCCGACTTTGCAGCAGCGCTGAGGAGGGCCGGGCCGAGCTTGCTCTCTACCTCCACCGCCGTTCTCATCAGCATGAAGCGACGTACGATGTCGATCAGCACATGCATCACCAGCGCGGCGATGACGATTACGGTGAGCATGACCAGCGTATCCATGCTGCGGCTGGTGAGGACGCGGTCCGAGATCTGGAAGAGATAGACCGGAACCGCGAGGACGAAAGTATTCACGGCAAAGGAGAACAACGCGATCGTGAACAAGCTTCTCCGGACCGCGGCCAGGCCGCGGCTGAGCACGTCGCGGAACTCGCGGTCCGACCAGCGGCGATGAAGCGGCGATTGAGGCGGCCGTGGCGGTGGCGCCGTTCCCGTCGACTTTACGCTGTCGTTGGTAACTTTGGGCGGACGAGTGGGAGCGTTCATGATGATGCCGAGAAGTATCGAGATTCACGAGAGAACGCTGCTCAGCGGGTCGGGAGTCGAGTGCGAGCAGTGATCGGTCGTCGCGGACGCCGTGTCTTGATGGTCCGCCGCCGGCGGTGTCGTCGACCCGTGCTGGATGATGGCCGCCGCTTCGGGAGGGAGCTTGCCCGGATCGTTCGTGACGATGCCGGGCTGGCTGGGCGTGACGCTGGCGGATTGCATGACGATGTTGGTTTGAACGAGAATCGCCTCGGAATACTGTTGGCCGGCGACATACTGCCCACCCATCGGGCCGACGTTTGCCAGCACCGCGGTATTGGACAGTACGTTGCCGCCGGTAGCGACATAACCCGACTCGCCGTGCGACAGGGTTTGTACGACCGTGTCGGGATCGCTCATGACGTTGGTCTGGTGCAGGACGTTCAGGTCGTAGTAGTTGCCGTTGATGAACAGCACGTTGAGGTCGAGCGATCCGTTGCCCGGCACGGCGAACCCGGCACCGAGGTCGAGCGAACCTTGTCCGTTCTGTAACGCGGCCGCGATGCCTTGCATCTCGGGCGTCATCGCGTGGCTATCGCCCGTTAGGTCCAGAATGGTCGCGGAATTCGTCAGCCAGTTCGCACCGGTGGATACCGTCTCTTGGCCTGCGCCACCGGCGCCGGCATTGATCGATACATAATCGCTGTTGAGCAGGACGTTGCTCTGGAAGATCCAGTTGGCGCTGTAGTAGTTACCGTTGACGACCACGAGATCGTAGTGCGTCGTATCGATGTTGTATTCGCTGACCTGATTGCCCTGTTGGTTCGCGCCGGTTTCGATGAACTTGTAATGGTCCGTCGCCGTCTGCTGCACCCAATCCCGGTTGGTCATGACGTTGAGCTGATTGACCAGATTGACGTCGAAGAAATTGCCCTGCTGGATGTCGACGTGCCAATGCAATCCGCCGAAAAAGCCCATCGCGTAGGGATTGTCGTTGGCGGTATGGATGAAATCAGCGACGTTGCTGGCGGCGTCGCCGCCGGTCTGGACAACGGCGCATTCGGAGGTGCCGGTGACGGCCGAATGGTCGACCAGCACGTTGGTTTGCACGATCGCATCGCTCTTGTAGCTGTCGCCGAGCACCACCAGGGTGCCGATCGCGCCGCGTTCGTTGGCCAGCACACCGAAATTGTATGAATAGTTGTGTCCCGCATCGATGACGGCCATGTTGGCATGGCTGTCGGTCGGCATCGTCGGAATGGCCGTCGTAGGGTCCCACAGCGGCTGGCTGCTCGGTCCCGTGTGCTGTCCATCATCCGTTTCACCTCCCGTCAGGGTCGGCAACGCCGTGCCGGAGCCATGCGCTGCGGGAAGCTCGCCCAGGGTCTGGACGATGTCCTTGGGGGACAGGCCATCGGTATGGGCATACGGATCGGGTACTTGCGCGGCTGCGATCTTCTCGAGAGACTCGATGCTTGGCACTGCATGTGCGGGCCACGCGTGAGGGTCGTTCGGGCCTACTACATGATCGTGGTCGCCAACGATGCTGTTGCTGGTCAGCGCGTTTACCTGAACCAGGCGCAGGTCCATCTGATCGCCACCCGGCTTGTAGTCGACGTCGATTTGCAAGTCGATGTTGACGACCACCACTTGCTTCGTCCCGATGGCGTCTCCGCCTCCTCCGCCGCCACCAATGGAAGACGAGGGGGGATCAGGGAGATGCGGGGGCGGAGGATGGCCGCCTACGTGAGGTGCAGGTGGCGCGCTAGGCCAGTGGATTGGCCGTATGCTGCCTATCTCCCACGGATCCTGAGGGACAGAAGGGGGCGTCGGCGATCGATGCGTTTCGAGGTCGTCGAACTCGGGACCTTTCTGGGGATGCAGGGGCTTGGCCGGATCGACCGCCTCCGGTCGCCGGGTGCCCTCATCGGGGTCATAGTCGACTGTGCGGCCGGCGATATCGAAGGGAATATGCAGCGCGCCGATGAAACGCGAAATGAAGCCCTTGCCGTCAAGCTGCATGATGGTCTCCACCCCAGTTCCCACACCTAGGCCAGCTGGCTAGCTACTCGGCAGCCTGAGAGAGGGCTCCGCCCGTCCAAAGCCGGGCGGAGCCTTTACGCCTAAGCACAGCGCTTCGTTTAGTGGTGGCCCATCGCGGCACTGCCGTCCGCGGTGATCGTGTCATGACCGACCACGTTGAAGGTAGCGGAGTTGAACTGGATGTTCGCCCCCATCACGATGCTCTGGGTGAATGCGGTCTGGGTGATCGCCGCCTCGGCATTCGAGGCGATCGACGCCGGGCTGGTGTCGTGCCCGATCGACTGCGCGTGATCGGCCGAGGATTCGCCGCCCGTTGCGGTTGCCGTCTGGGTGAAGACCGCTGGAGACAAGTGGCCTTCCGAGTCGAGGACTCCGGCGCCAGCGGCGAAGCTGACCTCCGGACTCCCCAGATGGCCGTTGCTGACCAGGTTGTTGATCTGGTCGAGGTTGAAGGCGGTATTCGTACCGCCGCCGGAGAGAGTCTGAGTCACCGAGTCCGGCATCGAGAAGGCGATGCCGTCGTTGTGATCGACGTGAATAGAGGCGTCGAGTTGGGGCTTCAGGTCGAGGCCGCTCAAGTCGATGTTCACCTTGACGTCGACGCTCGTCTTGACCTGGTTGTCGACCTCATTTGTGACTTCGTTCTTGGCAGTGTTCGTCAGATCGTTCTGCAACGAGTTCGCGCTCTCGTTGGAGTTCTCATTGCCGTTCAGATTGCCATTGCCGTTCAGGTTCCCATTGGCATCGAAATTGGCGTTGCCGTTTCCGTTGCCGTTCAGGTTGCCGTTGCCGTTCAGATTGCCGTTCTCGTTGTTGGAATCGGCGAACTGCGCCACACCCTGGGCTGCCAGCTGAGCTTCAGACTGGCTTTGGCCCTGACCCTGGCCCTGGCCCTGGCCCTGGAGGTTCGCTTGGCCCTGAAGCTGGCCTTGGCCCTGGAGGTTCGCTTGACCCTGAAGTTGGCCCTGGCCTTGTCCCTGGTTCTGCTTAGACATGACTTAGTCTCCTGACATAAACTCTTTGCAATTTGGCGCTCGACCAAGCCATGTCCGCTATCCATCTGTGTGCGAGGCAGGGCCAGTTCGATGCGCCGCGTGGTGGAGATCGCGGGCCCATCAGGCCGACGATCTGAGCAAGCTGTTACATGGCGGCCTCCCTCAGTTTGAGCCCGCAACCACGGCTCCACTGGGTGCGGCTTCGTGACCGCACGATCCGAGATCAGATTGATGACTCGACCTTCTCTCCGACCGGGCCCATCTTCCCGATCCGCAAAGGGCGCTCAATCGGCGAACTGCGACTTGGCAACGCCAACTTGAAGTCGCCAAAGTCCCACAGTTGCGAGCACGCATTTGAAGGAATGGATTGCCAGAGCTGGAGACGCGTCCTGAGGCCCGCCATCTTTTTTAGGCCCACGCCGCAGGTTCGTACCCACAGAGTCGGCCGAGGGCGTCGTCGGCCGTGCCTAGTCTTTCTGCATCAAAGAGTCGGCGCGAAATTTTGTTAGTGACGCCAATCACAAATTGGAGATGAGTGACCCTGAAAATATTAAGTTGCACGAACTCGACCAAGTAGGCACAGTTAAAGGCGCTACTGCATCTCGCCGTGGGAAGCGGATGCAGGCTAGCTGTTGGGGCAGGCTATGAACCACTCTGACTGCGCGATATCGCGAGCAAGCCTCGCGCGCTTCGCGGATGAGATGAGCGCACACGAGTACTTCGAGCGCATACTGTGGCCTAACGGCCCAGTTTGCCCACGCTGCGGGGTCCAAGGCAGGGTCGGCAAGCTCAACGGGAACTCGACGCGACTTGGTACGTACAAGTGCTATGCGTGTCGACGAACATTTTCGGTCACCTACGGCACTATCTTCAGCGCCAGCCATGTGCCCCTGCATAAATGGCTTCAGGCGATCTACTTGACGGACGGGGGAACGAAATCGATACGGCCCCACCACCTTCAGCGGATCTTGAACGTCTCCTTCAGGACCGCATTGGTAATGTTGCGCAAGCTGCACGAGGCGGCGAGGGCCGAGGAGAGCGCAATATTGTCCGCCGCAGGCAACGACAAAGGCGACAGCTTTCTGGGCGATGGTGATGGCAGCTCGGCTTGGATTAGGGAGTCTTATTCATATTGCTGCTGAAGAATGCGTCAGCCGTCCGAGGCAGTCGCTTGTTCGACGGCAGTGCGCAGACGGGGCAACAGATCCCAGAGGTCGCGATTTAAGGATATCAATTCATCCGCCACGCGCTTGAGCTCGGCCAAACGCTCTTCGTCGACTGGCTGACGATCGCCAAATGAGAAGTGGCCCCGCTTTTCCGCGAAGCGCATCGCCTGGGTGTGCGTGATCTCTCCGCGCTCGTTCACGGAGTACATAGCATGCAACAAGTCGTTTCGTACTCGACCGGCCTCGTTGAAGCGATCGATGACGGCCGCGAGTGCGCGTTGAACTGCAGGGTCTCGGACCTTGAGGAGCATGAGGCGGTGCACCAACCCGAGTCGAGCGCGGGTCGTATTGAGTGTCGCGAATACGACCGCCGCAGATCGTTCATCAGTGCCGAGTAAAAGCATCAGGACATAGACAAGCAAGCTCTCGTTGTTCGACCAGTTGAAGACCAATCGGCCGATCCACAGGAGCAAGGTATTTCTACTGTCGGCGGTCTCTCGCGCCTCGCGTTCGATCTGGTCGAACTCTGGCTTTTCCGGGAGGGCCGGTTGAAAACGTCCGGCGCCGACCGGGGATTTACCAAGTGCCCATTGACGATCAGTGTTACTGCGGACGAGCTTGCTCACCGCTTCGTCGAATTTTGCGCCTGCCTCTCCGTCCAAGGTATCCCTGATTTTCGCGACAAAGAGAGCAAACTGGTCTGCGCTATGTTGAGACGGGCGTTTGCGAGCCATAGCCCACCTCCAGTCTTTTCATCTCTACTACAGAAATGTGAAAAAGGCCAGATCCGATCAACATTCTATGCGTGCACCTGATAGGCCAACTCACTGCAAGTGGATCGCATGTGCGGAACGCGAAGCACTGGCCCTGGCCTGCGAGAATCGACTTGCTGATCAATCCGCCGTTGTAAGGGTGACTGAGACCGTCTCTGCAGAAAACGCGAAAGCTTCGAGATCTTGCGCGCCAGAGAACGTAACTGCTAGGCGCCGGCGGATGGCGCGTGCTTCTTTCACATCACTTTTCTGCCTTCTTTTGCTGGATCGTCTTTGCAAGCGGTATTGCAAGGACAGATCGTGGCGGCTCGCGCTAGCTTTTCGAGTGAGGGGCTCGACTTGTCCGCCGCTCCTTCGCAATGGCAGTTGCGAAAGTGAACCCTGCAAGTCGAACCATCGGGTGAGCAGAGCCCCGCGTGACATGGATCACACGACGCCGAACTGCGCAAACCGGCGGCGCCACCCAATGTCAGACCGCCGCCTTCCGTTCCATTGGATGGGCGTATCGCGCAGTTGATGATTAGGCCGGACGACTGGGACCGGGCACGGTCGGGGTCTGCGCGGCATTGCTCATGGTCTGGCCGAACTCCCGAGATCATTAGGCGTTGGCTCGAAGCACAAGCCTATGGGATCAACGCGGGCGCGGGGGCTGGGGTGCTTTGCGCGTTCGCTGAGCTCTAAGGAGACGATCATTGCGCTCTTGCTGCTTGCGCGGTCGCTGCTTCGCCAGGGTGGTGCACATGAGGCGCTATTCGCACCAGCAGGGTCGGAGCGTCTGTCGTCATGACGGGAACGATACCGCTGGAAAGGCGGTGCACGGCCGATGCGGCACAGGCAATGCCGATGAGTATTCCGGCGGCACAGTAGCATCCCCTCGAGGCTCGAGTCGGCTTGTTTGTCCGTCTCACCGCGTCACCGCAACCGCTCGCTCGTCGGTGCGAGCGTCAAGCTTGCAAATGTGCCGATTCTCGCTAATCAGCTTATGAACCCTGATTGCGGTTCAGGTGCGCGCATGGGCAGTCAAATATGCATGCACGTTGATTTCGTCGACATTGGCGGCGAAGTAGGATTTCGAGCACGAGGGTACGGCTATGAGGCGGGATCAGGCTCAGGGCGGTACCAGAGTGAGTGGAGCGCCGCGCGTCGGCGCGAAGGTGATTCGTGTTGGATCGTCGTTCGAGCGGTCGTGAGACGCTTCATCATCATGGTCAATGTGGTTGGCGACCCATTGCTCCTGGAACAAGCATGGGGAACGAAATTTGGCGCGCCAGATCGTACACGTAATAGACGACGATAACGATGTTCTGGAGGCATTGGCATTCCTGCTCGAAACCTCGGGATTCTCGGTCCAAGTGCACGAATCAGCGACTTCCTTTCTGCAAGGAGGTTTACGCCACACAGCTGGATGCGTCGTCGCCGACATCCGAATACCAGGCATTGACGGGCTGGAACTGCAACGCCGCCTCGTCGCGCAGCAAGTCCGCGTGCCGGTGATTATGATGACAGGGGATGCCGATGTGGCACTCGCCGTCGAGGCAATGAAGGCCGGTGCGTTCGACTTGTTGGAGAAGCCATTCGACAACCGGGTGCTGGTGAGGGCGGTGAAGGCCGCGTTGGCTACTCAGCGCAATGAGCGTGAGCGCGCGTTCCGATCGGCCGAATGCCGTAGGCGAATGCAGCTGCTGTCAGAGCGGGAACGACAGGTACTGGCGGGCCTTGTTGCCGGCAAGTCGAACAAGATCATCGCTTATGATCTCAGTCTCAGCTTCCGAATGGTCGAAGGCTATCGCGCCAGCATGATGGACAAGATGCAGGCGGAAAATCTATCGCATCTGGTGCGAATGGTACTGTCGAACGATCGGGAGGTTTGAGCAGCGGCAACAAGCGCAACGAGCGCAAGGAGGGCGTTCATTGTCCATCTACCCGAGTTTCGACCTCCAGGGCCGCTTGCAGTGCCTTCTGCAAGGAGGACGGCAGCACCGGTTTCCTCATAATTTGGGTACGCCGTAGCGACAGGAGCTGATTCCTCAGAGAGGCCCCGTAGGCCGTGCAGAAGATGATCGGCGCATCGCTCGTTTCGCGAATAAGACGGGCGGCGAGAAAGCCATCGCCTCCCTGGGCAAGTCGGTAGTCCATCAAGATGGCGTCCGGCTTTAAATGCAATGCCGCTTCGACCGCGGCTTGCTCCGTCGCGACCGTTGCGCACACTTCCCAGCCCAGCTCGTGCACGGTCAGGACATGCTCCCACGCGACAACGACCTCATCTTCGACGATCAGAAGTCGCCGTTGCCTCGAGATTCGCTCTTCTTTCGGTTGGGGCATGCATGTCGCTCTTGCGATATCAAACTATAGCACCTTCATTGAACGCGAATAAACCACCCGTTTGATCGAGGGGCGCCCTTCTCTGCAGGTGTCGGCGCGCTCGCGGCCCGCGCACTATGACCTCGAGGTTTACCGGCAACCCGATCATAGGGGCCGCCGACTGCCCACGAGGCGGACAGCCGTTCCGCCCCGAGCGTCGAGCGCGAATTGGTGCTGGCATTGCCTGCGCTAGCTGACAGGCATCGGCTCGATTTTTCTCCGTCAGCTCCGGGCAGTTGCGGACATCCGGCTGCACCGCCCACATGCCGATCTCGCCCGAGTGCGGCATCGCCGCCACTTGATCTGGTGGCTCTCGCATCCAGTTTTCGCACAGCTTTTGTCCAGCGCCATAGGCATACGCTGTGATAGGCTTCAGATCTGATGTCGCTGGTTCCGTTCCTTCGCGTCGCATTCATTTTCTGCATCGTTGCTCTTTGCGTCCTTGCATGGCTTCCCGGCGACGAGCTGATGCGGACGCCCCTTGGAATGGGCCGGTCGTCCCTATCTCACTTGGTGGGTCACGCGGAACACGTTCTGGCCTACCTTGGTACAACAATAGTGATGGGACTGGCTCTTCGGGGGCGTGTTCGTCTGGGCGTTCAGTGCATCCTTCTGGCGTCGTATGCAGCGATCCTGGAAGTTGGGCAGATCTATTCTCCTGGTCGTCATGCCTCCGTCGCAGATCTAGCTTTCAGCGCAGTGGGCATTGCGTTCGGTGGCTTGCTGCTGTGGATCATGCCGACCTTGTATCAAGTCTGGGGGAAGAAGGTGCAAGCGCTGCAGCGCGACAACAGGCCAGCTGGCTAGGCAGACGCTCGCACAGGAGCCAGCACGTTGATGGAAGACAGACCTGATGGTCGGGTCGTGAAAATCTGTGGACGTTGAAAAGAAGCGGCCATCCGGTGGCGTCAAGTACCGGCAGTGCAGGTATCGGGCGCTGATCTAGATCCGGTCATCCCTTCAAACGGTCCAGAGTGCGATGAACAGTTGCGCCGGGACTGACTCGGCCATCGTCTTCAGCGTGTAGGGCCGGGCATAGGCTACGGTTCGCGCGTTCTGCTCGAAAAACGCCTCGTTCGATGTCAGGCATGGCGAGAACTGGTGCTTCCCTTCGTTTTCGATCCGTACGCGGCCTGAATTGCCGATCCTCGTGCCATGCTCGGCAACCTGATGGCGAGCTGGCTCGATCACGCCGCGCCCTTCAAGGACGTGACGCAACCTGACGGCATGCTGGCCGCGACTTACATTACAGGGCAAAGTGACCGAACTCTAAGGCGGTGCGGCCGCGCTCGGCCGTGGTGGCAGCTCGTCGGACGCGAAGGCGCCGGAGCAGGGCCAGGGCGCCGTCGCGAACCGCCTAGGCGAGCGTCAGTTCATCAGACGCACGATGCCGATGTCCTGCATGGGGCCTCAGCCTCGGAGACGGCGACACGGCCGCGCACGTCAATCTCGATGATGTGGCCGTCCACCCTGAAAGAACTTGTGGTTTAGATGGGCTTGGTCGCTTGGTCGCGCTCTACAAGCATTGCGCCCGGTAGCGCCGGGCGGCGCAGATCAAGCCGGTGCCATTTCAAGACGAAGCAAGTGTAGTGACTTGCGATTGACGGGTGCGTTCATGACTTCTCCACGGCATGCGGCGATCCGGGTGGCCGCCCTGGCCATCGGCATCGTGATTATGCGGCTGGACCGGCGATGCCGGGTGTGGACCAACGTCACCACAAACCCGACGCGGAATGGATTGCCCTGCCGCGAGAAAGAGAAGAGAACGGAGTCTTTGAAAAATGTCCCTGAAAGCTTGGGGGCCCTCCTTCCGGAAAGCCCCCAAAACCCTTCACCGATTGGTCGGAGTGAGAGGATTCGAACCTCCGGCCCCTAGCTTCCGAAGCTAATGCTCTACCAGGCTCTCTTCGTTGTGCTGAAGCTTGGCCACACCTGGTGACGCCGTCGTCTATGACAAGGATAGCCACCTCGCAGCCTCAGACATCGAAGGCCCCTCGGCGCAGGAGGCAATGGTGAAGGCCATGGCCTCCGTCAACGATCAACTCGACGGTTCGTCGGTGCCGATCGAGCCCGCGAAAGGCGCGTCGCTCGCGCTCAAGCCGACCTCGATCATGGCTCGAGAAGGTAGGCGGCGACCGTAGGTGCGTCATCATCAGAGCTTGAACAGGCAGAGAACGTTTGCCCAGTGAGTTGCCCAGTGTTTTTTTCGGCTGTTCGCGGTCCGTTGCGGTTATTTGCTGGGCAAGACTGGCCGCCATCCACAGGGAAAAGCAAGCGAGTCAACGTCGATAAAACGTTGGCCCGCTTGCATTTAATGGCAGCGGCCGGCTGGTGCTGCCGGACAGGATTGAACTGTCGACCTCTCCCTTACCAAGGGAGTGCTCTACCACTGAGCTACGGCAGCGCCGGACGCGGGCGGGCGCGGGTATGCCACAGGGGAAGGGGGCGTTCAACCGCTGCCGCTCGCCGAAACGGGGGCCGCCCGGCAGCTTGCCGCGCCGCAGGGGCTCTGCCTACCATTTTGCCCATAAATCCCCTCCGGAGGAACGAGAATGGACTGGCGCCCGATTTCCGCCGATTCGCACATCACCGAGCCGCCGCTCTGCTATGTCGAGAACATTGAGCCGGCTTGGCGAGAGAAGGCGCCGCACGTCGTCCACAAGGAGGGCATGGGCGACATCTACGTGGTCGAGGGCATGAAGACACCGGTGCCCATGGGCCTGATCGCCGCGGCCGGCGTCGCGCCCCAGGACATCCGGATCGGCGGCGCCAAGTTCGAGGACCTCCACCGGGGCGGCTGGGACCCCACGGTGCGGCTCGCCGACCAGGACAAAGACGGCGTCGGCGCCGAGATCATCTACCCGACGGTCGGCATGCTGCTCTGCAACCACCCCGACTTCGACTACAAGAAGGCCTGCTTCGATGCCTACAATCGCTGGCTCGAGTCCTATTGTGCGCATGCGCCCGACCGGCTGATCGGGATGGGCCAGACGGCCATGCGCACGGTCGAGGAAGGCATCGCCGATCTCGAGCGCATCAAGGCGATGGGCTTTCGCGGCGTCATGATGCCGGGCAACCCCGCCGAGAAGGACTACGACGACCCGATCTACGATCCGTTCTGGGAGACCGCCGTGGCGCTCGAGCTGCCGCTCGCCTTCCACATCCTGACATCGAGCGGCGACAACACCATGGTCAAGCCGCGCGGACCCAAGATCAACTCGTTCCTGTCGATCATCCGCGGCTGCCAGGACATCATGGGCCTGCTGGTCTACTCCGGCGTCTTCGAGCGCCATCCCAAGCTGCGCGTCGTCTGCGTCGAAGCCGACGCCGGCTGGGCGCCGCACTTCATGTATCGCATGGACCACGCCTACAAGCGCCATCGCTACTGGATGAAGGGCCAGGAACTCGCCCGCCTGCCCTCGGAGTATTTCCGCGAGAACATCGCGCTCACCTTCCAGGACGACTGGACAGCCTTCCAGTTCGCCGAGCAGATGGGACCGCATCAGCTCATGTGGGCGTCCGACTTCCCGCACAGCGATTCGACCTGGCCGTCGAGCCAGCAGGTGATCGCCGAGCAGACGGCGCATCTGTCGCCCGAGCTCAGGAAGCGCATCCTGCACGATAACGTCGCCGAGCTGTACAAGCTCGCGGCTTGAAGTTGTCCTCCCTGAGCGAAGCTCGGGGAGGTGTCCGCGCAGCGGACGGAGGGGTCAAGGGGCAGCAACGAAGAGCGCTTGACCCCTCCGGCCATTCGGGCCACCTCCCCATCGTTGCACGATGGGGAGGCAACTGAGAGGAACCATGCGCTTCAGCCTGTTCATGTACTGCACCGTGGGCCGGCGCGCCGAGCTCGAGGCCGGCATGGCGGGCCGCAAGCCCGAGCTCTACCAGCGCATGCTGGACGAGATCGCCGAATATGTGCGCTTCGCCGACGACGCGGGCTATTTCGGGTTCGGCCATCCCGAGCACCATCTACAGATCGAAGGTTTCGAGATCTCCAACGATCCGCGGCTGATGTCGATGTGGCTGGGCAAGCACTCCAAGCGGCTGCGCGTCATCACCTGCGGCTTCGTGTCGACGACGCACAACCCGCTGCGCGTCGCCGAGGACATCGCCACGATGGATCACATGCTGGGCGGCCGGTTCGGGGTGGGCCTGGTGCGCGGCTACCAGGCGCGTTGGGTCGAGAACTTCAAGGTGCGCGACGAGCTGAATGCGGTCGGCCCGTGGAACAAGGATTCGCCGGCCGATGCCGCCAACCGCGAGTACTTTGCCGAGTTCGTCGACGTCGTGGTCAAGGCGCTCTCCCACGAGACCTTCAGCCACCACGGCAAGTATTGGAACTTCCCGCCAACCGGCATGGTCAATCCGCACGAGCATCCGGTCTACGTGAGATACGGCCACGGCGTCTCGGCCGCCATGCAGGTCGAGGAGATCGGCATCGCGCCGCGACCCTTGCAGACGCCGCATCCGCCGCTCTACGGCGGCTTCGCCGCCTCGATGCGCACCGCGCTGTTCTGGGCACGCTACGGCGGCAAGCCGATCGTCCTCACCGACAACCTCAGCTTCTTCGACCAGCTCTGCCACGCTTATACGGCAGAGGCGGCGAAGCACGGTCGCAAGGTCGAGCACGGCGAGCAGGCCGGCTGGGGAGGCGTATTCGTCTGCGCACCGACCGACGCCCAGGCGCACGAATGGCTGAAGGACATGATGTGGTTCTGGCACAGCTGGGCGACACCGTTCGGCCAGGGTGTGCCCGAGCTGCTGGTCGGCTCTCCCGATACGATCTGCCGCCGGCTCGAGCAGGTGCGGCACGTGATCCCAGACCAGGACGAGGTGATCCTGCTGATCCCGCAGGGCCTGCACGAGCGTAGCCAGATCCTGACGTCGCTCGATCTCATGGCCACCAAGGTGATGCCCAAGTTCAGCTGACCTTGATCCTGCCGGACCGCGGGCCTCCAGGCCCGCTCATGATCGTGAATGCGGGCCTGGAGGCCCGCGGTCCGGCGAGAGGATCAGTGCTTCAAGTCGCTCGAGCAGTTCGATCTGGGCACCATTTATCTTCGCGCGGGCCTCCTCGAGCGTGAACCACGCGGCCTTGTCGACCTCGGCAAACGACTGCCGCTTGCCACTGCGCGGTGGCCACTCGATCTCGAAGCTGTTGCAGACGAGGCGTGCGGGATCGAAGTCGCCTTCGATTGCGAAGGCCTCGACCTGCTTGCCGCCTCGTTGCTTGATCCGGCCAAGTCCCAGCAACGCTCCATCGAGCGTGCGGCCCGTCTCTTCGGCGAACTCGCGACGTGCCGTCGCTTCGGGATCTTCACCTGCCATGCGCTCGCCTTTGGGGATGGTCCATGCGCCGAGATCCTTGCGCCGCCAGAACGGGCCGCCTGGGTGGACCAGCAGCACCTGCAACTGGCCGCCCATGCGCCGGAACATGAGAACGCCGGCACTCTCCGAAGGCATGCGCGCATCCTACCTGCGCCCGACTTTCATGACACGTCCATGAAAGCCGCAACGTGCGATCCGCGACTACCGTTGGCTCGCCATGTCCGTTCGTGACGCGCTCGATCTCTTGCAGGCCGATCTCGGCTGGCTTCCCGACTGGCTCATTTCGGCGGCGATACTGATCGCGCCGGCGGTGGCCGCTCTGCTCGTCCACCGAACGGCTGTCCGCTGGGTGCGACAGCTGGTCCCGCCGCACCGCGAATTCCTGCAGTCGCTGATCGCGGCGGCGGACGGGCTGATTCGCCTCGGGCTCGTGATCGTGGCGGTGGCCGTTGTGCTTCCGGTGACGCCAATGCCTGCCGCCGCACGAATGGCGGTTGCACACGGCCTCGTGGTCGCCTTCATCCTGCTGCTGGGCTGGAGCGCGACAGCCACGATCGGGATGGCGTCGGACTTCTACTTGCGCCGCTCCAGCGTCGTGCAGGGCTACGACGTGCTGGCGCGCAAGCACGTGACGCAAGTCCGCGTGCTGCGTCGCGTGGCGGGCACCCTCGTCGTCATCGTCACGGCGGCGGCGGCGCTGATGACGTTCGATTCGGTGCGCCAGTACGGCGTCAGCCTGATCGCCTCGGCGGGTGCAGCCGGCCTGGTGGTGGGCCTGGCGGCCCGTCCGCTGCTCGCCAACCTGTTCGCCGGCATCCAGATCGCGGTCAGCCAGCCGATCCGCATCGACGACGTGGTGGTCCTGGAAGGCGAATACGGCGTGGTCGAGGAGATCACCGGCACCTACGTCGTCGTGAAGCTGTGGGACCGGCGGCGCATGGTGGTCCCCTTATCCTACTTCCTCGAAAAGCCGTTCCAGAACTGGACCCGGCAATCGACCGACCTGATCGGCACCGTGCTGCTGTGGGTCGACTACAGCGTGCCGGTGGCGCGAGTGCGCGCGCGCCTGGAGGAGATCGTGCGCGAGAGCAGGCTGTGGGACGCCGGCGTCGTCAACCTGCAGGTGGTCGACAGCAGCGAGCGGGCGGTGCAGCTGCGTGCGTTGGTCAGCGCCCGCACGTCCGACGATGCCTGGGACCTGCGCTGCGAGGTACGCGAGAAACTGATCGTCTTCCTGCAGTCCGAGTACCCGGCGGCACTGCCCAAGCAGCGCGCCGAGCTGATCGACTTTCGCAGGCTGTCGGGTCGGTCGGACAAGCGCGATGCCGCCTGAAACGTCATCGGCGCTGCCCCCGTCCGCGCTGCCCCCGTCCGCGCTGCCCCCGTCAGCGCTGCATGCTGCGGCGCCAGCGCAGTGTGTCCTCGATCTGCGTCTCCAGGCCGCGCGACGGCAGCCAGTCGAGCTCGCGCTGCGCCTTGGTGATGCAGCCCACCAGCTGCGGCGAATCGCCGGGTCGGCGCGGACCGCTGTTGTGGGGCACGGGCTGACCGGCGATACGGCCGATCGCGGCGATCACCTCGCGCACGCTGTAGCCTGTTCCCGATCCCAGGTTGAACGCCTGGTGGCAGCCGACCAGGCTGTTCCGGTGCAGCAGCCAGCGTACCGCGCGCAGATGGGCATCGGCCAGGTCGGTGACGTGCACGAAGTCGCGCACGCAGGACCCGTCCGGCGTCGGATAGTCGCAGCCGTGCACCACCAGAGGTTCGCGCAGGCCCAAGGCAGCGTCGACCGCGAGCGGCAGCAGATGCGTCTCGGGATCGTGCGCCTCGCCGATCTCGCCCTCTGCGTCGGCGCCCGTGGCATTGAAGTAGCGCAGCGAGGCCGAGCGCAGGCCGCGGGTCGCAGCGGCATCGAGGGCGCGCTCGACGCTGGCTTTGGACGCGGCATAGGGGTTGATGGGCGCAATGTCGTGCTCCTCGCTCAACCGCTCGGACTGCGGCAAGCCGTAGACGGCGCAGGTGCTGGAGAACACGAACGCTTCGACTCGATTGCGGACGGCAGCCTCGATCAGGATGCGGCTCTTGGCGGCGTTGTTGTGCAGGTAACGCTCCGGCTGCGCGACCGATTCGCCCACTTCGATGTAGCCCGCGAGGTGGATCACGACGCGCGGCCTGTGGCGGCGGAAGACCTCGTCGATGAACGCCGCATCGCCGACGTCGCCGCGCTCGAGCGCGCCCCAGCGGACGGCCCAGTCGTGGCCCTTCTCCAGCGTATCGAGGCACACGGGTTGGGCACCGGCCTCGGCCAGGGCCTTGCAGACGTGACTGCCGATATAGCCCGCTCCGCCGGTCACCAGCACCGGCTTCGGAATAGCAAACACCATGTGAAGAATACCTCCCTGCCCCGCTGCGCACGCTCCGCGGCGTTAGGTAGCGTTACGCCGGCAGTGCTCAAGCGACCACGAGGCTGATCACCAACTGGTCACCACGCCGTTCGAGCATCTCTGCACCATATGGCCACCACGGGCGTTGGGAGAGGCGGATGCTCAAGATTGTCAAGCAGTCGGTGCTGAGAGTCAGTCGCTCTCTGGGATACGATATCGTGCCTTTGCGCGACATGAAGGAGCGCGACTTGGCGCTGCATCTCAGCGAGCTCCTGCGTCGCCTCGAGGTCGACTGTGTGCTCGATGTCGGCGCCAACGTCGGCCAGTACCGGGACTTCCTGCGCAACAAGGTATTTTACGACGGCGTCATCGTCTCTTTCGAGCCGGTCTCGCGCCATGTCGAGACCCTGCGCGCGCGCAGCCGCTGGGATCGCGACTGGCATGTCGAGGGCTATGCGCTCGGCAGCCGTGAAGGCGCGCAGCCGATCAACGTCATGGTGTCCGACCAGTTCAGCTCGTTCCTCGAGCCCGAGCCCGCCGCTGTCAGCGACTTCGCTCAGCTCAACACGCCCTGTCACAGCGAGACCGTGAGCGTGCGCACGCTCGATGCGATCCTGCCGACCCTGCAGCAGCGTATCGGCTTCAAGCGGCCCTACCTCAAGATCGACACACAGGGCTTCGACATCGAGGTGCTGCGCGGCGCGAGCCACAGCCTGCCACAAATGAAGGCGCTGCAGACCGAGGCGTCGGTGATCGGCATCTACAAGGGCATGCCGCAGTACATGGAGACGATCAGGTACCTCGACGAACGGGGCTTCGACATCACTGGCATCTACCCCGTCAGCCGCGACCGGACGATGCGGCTGGTCGAGTTCGACTGCGTGATGATCAATCGCGCGGCGACGCTCGACCCTGCCCTCTAGGAATTGGACCGGACCGCAGCGCTCCTCGTCTCGAACAGGCGGCAGAGACCGCGCACGTCCTCGCCGGCGACGAACATGCTGCGAGGTGCGGCTTGCAGGCGCGAGCGGACGCGCTCGTAATCCGCCGACGTCAACCTTTCGAAGAACTGCACGAGGGCGTCCTCCAGCGGCTCGTCGAACGTCCATCCGATGCGGTGCGTCTCGATTGCGCGGCCGACCTCGAAATCCTGCACCGCGAGGCAGGGAACGCCGAAATAGCCCGCCTCGTAGAAACGACAGGGCATCAGCCAGCGCGAGTTGTGATCGACATGCTCGAGATCGAGCGCCCAGGCGAAATCGACGCCGCCGTACAGTTCGGCGAGGTCGCGATGCGGTGCATAGGGCCCGCCGTACACGATGTTGGGACTGCGGCTCACCATGTCCTCGAACGTGGCCTGGTCGACGGTCGTCAGGACACCGCGGAACTTGAACGACACCGTGCCGCGCAGTCGCTCGGCCAGGCGGGCGATCAACGCGACGGTCTCTTGTCCGCGGATCATGCCGAAATAGCCGACAATCCATGGCCGTCCCGATGCCGTCCGCCGCCGCGCCGGCATCGGCATCGGTGTCGGCATCGTCGCGATCGAGGGATGGAGCTTATTCTCGAGCAGGAACCACCGGCCGCGGTAGTTCTGGACCGCGGCGAAATAGTTGCGGTGAAAAGCCGGCGAGGAAACCACGAGGACGTCGACGGGACGCAGGCACAGCCGCTCGACGCCGCGCACCAGCATGGCGGCCACGCTGCGCCTCATCAGGATCGGTGGAATGTCGAGCACCTCGTAGGCGACGGGCGCGCGCGAGCCGGCCAGCAGACGGACCAGCAGGGCGAGGATGAGCTGATCGATGTTGCGGGCATAGAACACCGCCGCCCGCGAGGCCTCATGCCGGTGCGCCAGGAGCGCGGGAATGGCACGCAGCATTGCCCACAGACGGTGCAGGTAGCGCCCGTCGCTCGTGAAGCCCAGCGGCACGTTGGGCCAGGGCGGCTGGTGGTCGCTGCTGTAGCGGCGGCGGCGGAAGGCGAAGACGGTGACGCGATAGCCATGGTCGATGAACTGCTGCACGCGCTTGATGGTGCTGGCGTCGGTCACGTCCGGACCGAAGTACATGAGTGCGCCATTCACCGCGCGAGGAGTCGGCGCGATGTCGGCACTCGGCTCGACAGTGGTGCCGGCGATATCTTCGACGCGTGCGTTGATCGACCCGTGCATGCGGTTTCGTCTCCCGGGGTGGAGTATCGACGAGGCCCGCGGCGAGCAAACGTGATCAATCTGTGGCGTTGTGCGCCGCAAAAAGCAGTCACACCTTGATCACTGGAAGCGATCTCGTGAGCGATGGTTCCATGCTGGCGATGAACGCGGCTTCTACAATCGGCGGCGCGGGGCGTCGGTTCGACCGGGTGGCCATGACCTGCGTGTTCGGTCATCCGCGCGATCCGCGCTCGTGGTCCGGCGCACCTGCCAACCTCGCCAACGCGCTCGAGAGGCTCGGCGTGGTCGTGGAGGGCATCCGGCCGCGCATCGGTCGGCTCGCCAAGCTCGCCATCGTGGCGCGCGACATGATGAACGGGCTCGGTCGGCCGCTGAGCGGCGAGCAGATGCTGCGCAGCCTGCGGTCGCGGCGAAAGCTCGGCACGCAAGTCGTCGAAGCGGCCTGTCGCCTGGGCGCGCGACACATTCTCCATACCGGGACTTTCGACCTGCCGGCGCCCGACGCCGGCGGCGACGTACGGCATTACCTCTACTGCGACCACAGCTGGGCGTTGGCGCGTGTCCATCATCCGCACGCTGCGCGCCTGGGAAAGAAAGCCCTGGTCGCCTTCGAGCAGGCCGAGCGCGAAGCATTGCAGGGGCTCGCGCATGTATTCACCTTCGGCGCCTATGTGCGCGACAACCTCATTCACCACTACGGGCTGCCCGCGGAAAAGGTCACGGCGGTCGGCTCGGGCATGGGCGCGATCGAGCCCTATGACGGACCGAAGAGCTACACCGAGCCCAAGCTGATGTTCGTGGCCAAGCACCTGTTCCGGGCCAAGGGCGGGATGCTGCTGCTGGATGCGTTCGAAATCGCGCGCAAGCGGCGCCCTGATCTCAGCTTGACGATCGTCGGCGACGAGCGCAGCCGCGCCTTCGTCGGCGCGCGGCCGGGCATCACCTTCCATGCCTATCTGCCGTGGGCCGAGCTGCAGCAGCTCTACCGCGATTCGACGCTGCTCGTTCAGCCGATGCTCAACGATCCCTGGGGGCAGGTCTATCTCGAGGCGATGGTGTCGCGCACCCCCGTCGTCGGGCTGACCCGACACGGGCTGCCGGAGATCGTCGATGGCGGCCGCCAGGGATTCCTGGTCGACCGCGCAGAGCCGGCGCCCTTGGCGGAGGCGATCCTGAGTGCGCTCTCCGACCCGGAGCGGCTCCAGCGCATGGCGGGCGCCGCGCAGCGGCACGTTCTCGAGAACTACACCTGGAACAGGGTCGCCGAACGGATCGTCTATTCCTGACGGCTGGACAAGAGAAAGGTCGGCAAATGTCGAAGAAGGTTGCACTGGTAACCGGGATCACCGGGCAGGACGGCGCGTATCTCGCCGATTTCCTGCTGACGCGGGGCTATATCGTGCACGGCGTCAAGCGCCGGTCGTCTCTCATCAACACCGAGCGCATCGACTATCTCTATCGCGATCGTCACGACGCCGGCGTCAGGCTCTTCCTGCACTACGGCGACATGACCGACTCGACCAACCTGCTGCGCCTCCTGGGTGAAATCAGGCCGACCGAGGTTTACAACCTCGCCGCCCAGAGCCACGTGCAGGTGAGCTTCGAGACGCCGGAATACACGGCCAACACCGACGCGCTCGGCACGCTCCGGCTGCTCGAGGCGATCCGCATCCTGAGCATGGAAGACGACGTGCGCTTCTACCAGGCCTCGACGTCGGAGTTGTTCGGCAAGGTGCAGGAGACGCCGCAACGCGAGCTGACCCCGTTCTATCCGCGCAGCCCTTACGCGGTGGCCAAGCTCTACGCCTACTGGATCACCGTGAATTACCGCGAGGCGTACGGCATGCACGCGTCCAACGGCATCCTGTTCAATCACGAATCGCCGATCCGCGGCGAAACCTTCGTGACGCGCAAGATCACGCGTGCCGTGGCGGCGATCGAGCGGGGCGTGCAGGACTGCCTCTATCTCGGCAATCTCGACGCCAAGCGCGACTGGGGTCACGCGCGCGACTACGTCGAAGGCATGTGGCGCATCCTGCAGCAGGACCAGCCGGACGACTACGTGCTGGCGACCGGCGAGACGCACACGGTGCGCGAGTTCGTCGAGGCCGCCTTCCACCATATCGGCCAGCCGATCGCGTGGCGCGGCAGCGGCGACAGCGAGCAGGGCTGCTGCCGGCGCTCGGGCCGCGTGCTGGTCGCCGTCGACAGTTCCTACAAGCGACCGACCGAGGTCGACCTGTTGCTGGGCAATCCGGCGAAGGCGATGAGCAAGCTGGGATGGCGCCACCGCACCTCGTTCAAGGAGCTGGTCGCCGAAATGGTCGAGGCCGACCGCCTGATCATGCAGAGGATGGGAGCCAACAATGCCGTCTACGAGCCCAGGCTATACGCTGCGCAATAAGCGCGTTTGGGTGGCGGGACACCGCGGCCTCGTCGGCGGCGCCTTGGTGCGCCGCCTGCAGGGCGAAGGCTGCGAGATCCTGACCGCTCCCCGCGACGGTGTCGACCTGCGCCGTCCGGACCATGTCGAGCGGTGGATGGCGACCGCCAAGCCGCAGGCGATCTTCCTGGCTGCGGCGAAAGTGGGCGGCATCTACGCCAACGACACGCGGCCGGCCGAGTTCATCTACGACAACCTCATGATTCAGAGCAACGTCGTGGAAGCTTCGTATCGGCTGGGCGTCGAGAAGCTGATGCTGCTCGGGTCGTCGTGCATCTATCCGCGGCTGGCGCCGCAGCCGATTCCCGAATCGGCGCTGCTGACCGGCCCGCTCGAGCCCACCAATCAGTGGTATGCGGTGGCCAAGATCGCCGGCATCAAGCTCGGCCAGGCCTATCGGCGGCAATATGGCTGCGACTTCATCTCGGTCATGCCGACGAACCTTTACGGTCCGGGCGACAATTTCGACTTGATGCAAAGCCATGTCGTGCCGGCGCTGCTGGCCAAGGCGCACGCCGCCATGGTCGAGCGTGCGCCCAGCATCGAGGTGTGGGGGACCGGCAAGGTGCGTCGCGAGTTTCTGTACGTCGACGACGCCGCCGACGGCATGGTCTACCTGATGAAGAACTATTCCGGCGAGGAGTTCGTCAACCTTGGGCCGGGGTCGGACGTCACCATCGCCGAGCTGGTCGACTTGGTCTGCAAGGCGGTGGGCTACAGGGGCGGCGTGCAGTTCGACACCAGTCGACCCGACGGCGCGCCGCGCAAGATGGTCGACATTGAGTTCGCCGCATCGCTGGGCTGGAAGGCGCAGACACCGTTGAAAGAGGGCCTCGCTACGACCTACCGGTGGTACGTTGACCATATCGTCCGTGAAACGGCTCGCGCCGTCGCCTGAGGCGGCGCTCGCGACCGATCATCTGATCTCCGACATCGGACAAAGGTCCCGTCGCGGCGGCACGATTCTGCTGGTCTCCCAGGGCGTGCGCGTGGCGGCGCAGCTCCTGACCATGGTCGTGCTGGTGCGCCTGCTGTCGCCGTCCACCTTCGGCCTGCTGGCCATGGTCGGCTCGCTCGGCGTGATGCTCGATCTCGTCAAGGAGTTCGGGCTGTCGGCCGCGACCATCCAGCGGCAGGACATCTCGCACGCCCAGGTCTCGGCGCTGTTCTGGATCAATGCCGGCGTGGGCGTGCTGCTGGCCGCCGGCCTGTTCGCAGGCGCCCCGGCGCTGGCCGCTTTCTATGCCCAGCCCGATCTCGAGGCGGTGGCGCGCTGTCTGGCACTGGGATTCCTGATGAGCGGGCTCACGGTGCAACACTGGGCGCTGCTGCGCCGGCAGATGCGCTTTGCCGCCATCGCCGGCCTCGAGACGGCGGCCGATCTCGCCGCCTTCGCCGTTGCCATCGGGCTCGCGCTGGGGGGTGCCGGCTACTGGGCCTTGGTGGCGCAACGGCTGGTGATGCCGGGCTTCCTGCTGGTCGGCAGTTGGGCGATCTGCCGCTGGCGCCCGGCGCGTCCGGCCGGTGCACCGGATCTTCCGGCGCTGCTGCGCTATGGCGGCTCGATCACGGCGAGCGGGCTCATGGCAGCGCTTGCCCGCAGCGTCGATCAAGTGCTGATCGGCTGGCTCTGGGGGCCGGCAATCCTGGGACTCTACGAGCGCACGACGCGGTTGGTCCTGCTGCCCGTCAACAATATCAACGCACCGGTTTACGCCGCCGGCATGCCGGCGCTCAGCCGCCTCATCGACCAGCCGGAGCGCTACCGCTCGATGTTTCGGCAGATCATGCAGAAGCTCGCGCTTTTGACCATGCCGGTGTTCGCGCTGGCGGCCATGTTGGCGGACTGGGTGGTCTACATCCTGTTCGGGCCGGCCTGGCTGGAGGCGGCGCCCTTGGTTGCGCTGTTCAGCGTCACCGCCGCCTACTTGCCGGTCCTGCTGACCGCCGGCCTGCTCTTCATGACGCAGGGCCGAACCGGCGAGATGGTGCGCGCGACCCTGATCGACGGCACGCTCACGATTGGCGCCATCGTGGCCGGGCTGCCGTGGGGCGTTGTCGGAGTCGCTGCCTCGATCGCCGCCGTCGGAGTGGTGATCCGCCTTCCCCTCGGCTTCTGGCTCGCGACCCGGCGTGGACCGGTATCGCTCGGCAATGTCCTCGGCGCGATCGCGCCGGCGATTTCGGCCGGTGCAGCTGGCGCAGCCGCTGCGTTCCTGTTGCACCGCTTCGCAGTTCCGACCAGCCAGCCGACACCAGCCGCGATAGTGACGGTCGGCATGACGGCGGGCGGCGTCATGCTGCTCGTGGCGCTCGCCTGGTCCGACGTCCGGCGCGACATCGCGCAGATCGCGCGCTTCGTGAGCACTCGCTTCATTGCCCGCAGTGCGCCGCTCTGAGCGGCCGGCGGGACGCCCGCGGTCCCGAAAAGCTACGCCCCGACCGGTGTCCCGTCCTCGTCGGACGTGGGGACGCCGTTCTTGAGGCGCAGCCGGCCGCGGCCATCGATCCACAGGCGATAGTTCCCTAGCTGCACCAGGTTGCGGCTCTGCCAGTCGGAGCCCAACCGCAGAGTGCCGTCCTTGCCCGAGATCTCCAGCCCCTCGAAGTCTTTGACGTATTCAATCGCACCCTGCGACCCGACAATGGTGGCGCGCCCGCGCTTCTCGCCGTCGATGCGGGCCAATCCGGCATCCTTGGCGCGAGCGTCGCCGCTGCCGGTGCAGCCGATCATGACGAGCTGGCTCACGACATAGGCGTCGATCAGCCGCTTCTGGTTGAACATCGAGTAGGCCGTGCAGGCGACCAGCGTGGCGAAGTTCTGCAGGAAAATGCCGCCGGCGCCTTTGTCGAAGCTGCCGGCCGCCTCGTGGTTGTTCTCGAAGCCGCAGTTGTTGAGCAGGGTGCAGCCGTTCAGCGCAGCGAGGCCGTGCTTGCCGTTCAGCAGGAAGTAGCAGCCGTGAAACGCCGCGTCGTAGCAGCCATTCACCATCTCGACGCCGTATTGGCCGTTCTGGCCGAACACGCAGCCGAAGGCGTGGATCGCCGACAGGATGCCGGCCTTGCTGCCGTGGCCCAATGTCAGGCCGTTCTTCTTGTTGTCGCGCAAGTACGTGTTGACGATCTGGCCTTCGAACACGTTGCCCATGAGGCGGCAGCCGTCGCCGCCACAGCCCTGCACCGTGACGTCGCGCAGGCAGAAATTGTACAGGTAGCGGTCGCCGTACTCGCAGGAAAGCGCGAGGCCGTGGCCTTCGTGCCCGCTGCCAAGGATGTCGAGGCCTTCGATGAGCAGGAAGCGCACGGTGGAGCGGCTCGCGAACTCCAGGACGTTGCTCCCGTCTCCGATCGACGAAACGAGCCGCGCGCCATGGGCGAGGATGCCGTGCGGCCGCGTGACATTGCCCGCTTCGCCGTCCGCCGTGACCAGGCGCAGCGGCCGCGTCACCTTGTAGGTGCCCGGCGGAATGAGGACGAAGCCAGGCCCGGTCGGACTGACCGCGGCCGCGAGCGCGGCTTGCAGGGCGTTGGTGTCGTCGGCCGTCCCGTCGCCGCGTGCGCCGAACGCAGCCGCCGACAGCATGCTGCCGGCCTCGGGCTTGCGCGGGGTCGCTGGCTGAGCGGCGGCCAGCGTCGGTACGGCGGCGAGGGCTGCGCCACTTGCGGCGAGGACGCTACGCCGGCCGCCACCGGCAGGAATGCTCATCGGAGATATCCCGAAGAGTCGAGGAGGTGGGGCTGCAGGTGTACGCGTGGCAGCGGCCGCGGACTGCTGCGCGGCTGGCGGGCACCAGCCGTGAGAATCGCCACGGCCGCCGCGATCAGCAGCACCGCCCATGTCTTCGGCCCGACATACGAGCCCGAGGCCTGGCCCAGGATGATCCAGACGGCCCAGCAATAGAGCACGCTCGGCGTTCCCAGCATGCGCAGCCAGATCGACACCGCGACCAGGCAGATGACGCCCCACACCAGGCCGAGATAGATCCAGTGCAGCCAGAAAAAGTTGGTGAGGGTGTCGGAGACCTTGCCGACCTGCCAGGCGGCCTCGAAGGACGGCGAGTTCATGAAGATGTCGATCACCCGATCGGCGATGTAGGGCTCGCCGGTCAGCCCGGCGCCCGCCCAGGGATGGTCGCGCAGCAAGTCGAAGGCGACCAGCATGGGGCCGGTGAAGCGGAAGAAGAAGCTGGCATCCTTGCCGGTCGCGAGGTCGTTCAGCCGCTCGGCGAAGAAGACGCGGCCAAGCACGATCGCCAACCCTACCAGCACGAGGGACAGTGCAAGCGATCCGACGAGCCGCGTCGTGGAGGGCCGTCCGCCGGCGCGCGCGCCTGCCAGAAACACCAGATAGGGCACCGTCAGCAGCAGCATGAGCATGAGGGTCGGCCCCGGCAGCACGAACAGGGCGAGGGCCATCAGGCCGAAATAGACCGGCAGTTTCCAGCGCCACGGGCTGACGACCAGCCAGACGGAGCTGTAGTGCGTATAGGCGAAGGTGACTGCCGAGGGCTCCGAGGTGAAGAGCTTGGGCCGGATCCGGCCGTACAGCAGCTGGTCGCGCAGATCCGCATCGTAGACGTTGCTCGATGCGTAGATGCGCTCGCGCACCGCGTCGCTCAGCGGCCTCAGGCCGGCATAGGTCTCGAGCAGGCAACCGACGATGATGACCAGGCAGAAGGTGAGCAGGAGATTGGCGATCTGCCGACGTTCGCCGTGCACCAGCGTGAGAAACATCGCATAGCCGATGGCCAGCGAGTAGGTGAGCTGCAGCAATCCTGTGAAACGCTTGCCCAGGAACTCATAATCGGACGCCGCCAGGATCGAGCCGAGATAGACGCACACCACGCCGAGCAGGCCGGCCAGGTGACGCGGCTGGACCTGGTCGCGGCGGCGCCACAGCATGATCAGCCCCGCGAAGCCGGACGGCGCGCAAGTGAGCGGCACCTTTTCGCTGATCTGCAGCGATACGCCAAGATAGAGGCCGAGCAGGAAGACCGCGACGAGCGTGATGTCGAGTCCGTCCAGCTTGCGCGCCGGGTAGCTCGGTTGCATCGCGCCGATCATGGCGCGACGGCCGCCACCAGCTGGCGGCCGCGGCTCGACCAGTCGAATTGCCCGTTGCAGGCGGAGAGCGCCTGTTCCTGCAGCCGGTTCAGCCGCGCGACATCGTCGATCGCTTCGAGGACGCCGCGCGCCAGGGCAGCATGGTCGCGGTAGAGCATGGCGCTCTCGGCGTGTCTCAGCGGCACGCCGGCGAACGAGCCGTTCAGCGCGAACACCGGCACGCGGTTGAAGACATACTCCAGCACCTTGAGCTTGAAGCCGCCGCCGTTGCGCTCGGGAACGATGGCGATGCGCGCCTGGTCGAGGTAGGGCTCGATGTCGGGCACCGTGCCGGTGAAGTGCGTCGCTGTCGTTTTCTGCCGCAGCTGCTGCAGAAACGCCTCGTCGGCGCTGCCGACGGCCTGCAGCTCGGCACCGGCTTCGGCGAACAACGGGTCGGCGATCTCGACGAACTCGGCCAGGTTCATGCGCTTGGCGATCCAGTCGAAGCTGCCGACGATGACGGCGCGGCGCGGCAGGTCGTCGGACAGGCGCCGAGCGGCGAGCCGTCTTCCGCAGTATCCCGGCGTCAGCACGTCGACGGGCTTGTCGCGGCAGCGCGCACGGTACAGCTCGCTGTCTTCCTGGGTGATCGCCGTCACGAAATCGACGGCGTCGACCATGGCCCGCTCGAGGCGCGAGACCTTGAACGCGTCGAGGCGCACCGCCTGGCGCTTGAGGAACACCGGCTGGCTGTCGGCAATCTGCGCGCGCAGGCTCTCCTCGTGATTGTGCGAGATGTAGACCAGCTTCGGCCTGCGACGAGGGCCGGGATAGTGCGCCAGAACGCGCGACAGGGCCCAACCGGTCGAGATGCCGTCGAACACGATGCCGTCCCAGGCGTTCCGCGCCAGAAGCTCGTCGAGGCAGCGGCGCATGCCGGTGGTGCGGCAGCGGTTGGCGGTGTGCGGCAGCCAGGAGGCGAGGCTGCGCCAGTGCGAAAAGGGCGGGTCGTCGGGCAGGCACCAAACCACGTTCCCGCCGCGTTGGTTGGCGCCAGCCGAATCGGATCGGCCGAGACCCAGCACCTCGATCGCGCCTCCGGCTTGGGCAACCGAGTCGATCAGCCCGCCCGAATAGATGAACTGGCCGTTATGGCGTGGCTCGGGATCCGCGAGCGTGAGCCACAGGACCCGCACGCCCGCTGAACGCTCAGAACGCGTTGCGACCGGTGAAGCCGCCCAGGACGGTACGGAGAATGATCCTGAGGTCGAACGCGAGGGACCAATTCTCGATGTAGTAGAGGTCATGCTCCACACGCTTTCGTATTTGTTCCACCGTGTCGGTTTCGCCGCGCCAGCCGTTGACCTGTGCCCAGCCGGTGATGCCCGGCTTCATGCGATGCCGCGCGTCGTAGTATTTGACCGCTTCCGGGTAGAGCAGGGCACCGGCCTTGGCCGCCGTGGCGTGCGGGCGCGGGCCGACGATCGACATCTCGCCACGCAGCACGTTCAGGAACTGCGGCAGCTCGTCGAGGCTGGTGCGCCGCAGGACGGCGCCGATGCGGGTGATCCTGGGGTCGTTGCGCTGCGTCAGCCGCTCGGCGTTGGCATCGCTCATTTGCTGGTACATGGTGCGAAACTTCAGCACCTCGATCAGCTCGTTGTTGAAGCCGTAACGCTTCTGCCGAAACAGCACCGGCCCCGGACTATCGAGCCTGATCAGGAGGGCGATTCCCAGCATCAGCGGCGAGATCAGCGCCAGGATGAGCAGGCCGAGCGCCCGGTCCTCGACCGACTTCACGACCCAACCCCAGTCCCGCAGCGGGTGCTGGATGACGTTGAGCAGCGTGAGCCCGCCGACGTGGCTCGTCTGCAGCGGCCCCAAGCGAAGCGCGAACTCACAAGGGCACAGCCGCACGTCCACCGGCACGACGCTCAGCTTGCGCAGCGTTTCAGTGAGGACATGGTCGGCAGATCCGGAAAGCGCCACGATGACGGCGTCGAGCCCCTGGCCTCGGATATCGCGAACGAGGTCGTCGACTCCTCCGCGGATCGGATGACCCATGCAGCGCGCCGGCAGCGACGCGGCGTCGTCGTCATAGACGCCGAGCACGGCTACGTCTGCGCTCGAGCCGTTGAGATGGCGCAACAGCCTTTGGCCGATCGCGCCGGCGCCGACGACCGCCACCCGCTCGGCGATTCGATCGGCCGCCCTCCAGCGCTGCATCAGTCGATAGAGCGCGACGCGGCTGGCCGACAGCAGCAACGCGCTTCCGGCAAGCCAGATGGTGATCCACGGTCCTTCCGCGGCAGTCACCGGGTCGAGCAGAAGCGCCGCCAGCACGACCGCGGCCAAGGTCATCAGCAGGCCGAACGAGGTCCGCGCCAAGGAAGCCGCAAGGTCGGCGAACTGCGCGAAGCGATGGGCGCCCGCGAGCTGGAGAAAATTCGTGGCGAGCAGGGCGCCGAGAACGACGACGAGTGCCTGCAGATGCCAATCGGGCAGATGCCAATCGGGCAGATGCCGATCGAGCAAATGCCAGTCCGCTGTCGTGCGCTGCCACGCCATCGCGGCGGTGCCAGCGGCCAAGACGGCAAGCGCATCGGTCGCCGTGACGATGCCGCTCACGATCTCGCGCGAAACGACGCGGCCAGGACGCGACGCGGCGGATTGCGATTGGGACTCACCCGGACGGGGCCTGGTTGCCGCAGCCGATTCCAGCTGCAGCAGCGACCTCCATCCGATTACGCTGTGCTTCATCGGACTTCCCTCGCGGACGACCCCGCGATGCATTCGTCGATGGACGACATGGCGCGATTCTCCACGTCCCAAGCCCTTGATGTTGTGATCATGTCGGGGTCGCAACCGGCTCCCGCATCGGCGATCTGCGGCAGGACATTCACGAGGCCATGGCGCTGCTGAGGCTCGACAGCACAGCAGCTGCGAAGTGGTCGGGGGTGCGTGCCGCGGCGAAGCGCTTTGCCGAAGACGTGTCGATGAAGCTCTGCGGTCCTTCGACCACCATCCGCTCGATGGCGTGTGCAAGTGCCGCGGGGTCGCTGGCGTCGGCAACGGCGCCGAGCCGATGGTCGCGGATCAACCGACCAACCAATCCGAAGTCCTGGGCCAGGACCGGCCGGCCCGCGCGCGCCGCCCACAACAGCACGCCGCTCGATCCGACGAAGCGCTGATAGGGGGCGAGCACGACGTCGCTTTGCGCAACCAGGGCCTCGAGCTCGTCGCGTTCGAGCCGTCGGTCTTCGATTTGGAACCACAGCTGCGGCTGCTCACGCTGCAAGCTCGACCGACGCGCTTCGAGAGCGGCGCGGATCTCGGGATCCGTGCGGCCGGCGAACAGCACGGCGACGCGCTCGGCCACCTTGGAAGGCAGCAGCCTCAGTGCATCGAGCACCACGAGCGGCCCCTTGCGCTCGGTGAGGTAGCCGAACAGCAGCATGCCTGTGCGGCCCGCCGGCGGGAAATCGGCGATGCCGGCGCCCTTGCACGGCGACGCCGCCAAGGGGAATGCCGGATCGGGAAGGGCAAGGACCTTGCCGCCGCCGGCATAATGGGAGGCGGCGTGGCGCGGGAAGAACGGATCGAGCGACAGCACCGTACGGACGTGACGGTTGCGCAGCATGAGGCGATACAGCAGGTCCTTGCGCAGGTCGCGCAGCTTCTCCTTGAGGCTCGGCCGGTAGTTTCCCAGCGTGCGGTAGTGGATGGAGGGTCGGAACAGGATGCCGGAGACCGGGCGGCCGTCGAGCCCCAACCCCAGGGCGAGCGGCAACGACAAGAGGTCGATCGACAGGAAGAAGCCGGCATCGGCGCCGCTGAGCCGCAGGTAGCGGCGCATTACAGACCACCGTGCAAACGACGCGACCACGAGCGAGCGCTGCGTGCAGCGCTCTTGTTCGCGCGGCAGCAGCCGCAGCAGGCCGATGCGGTGATCGAGCTGTGGCGGCGTCGACCGTGCGAGAGTGTCGCACAGCTCCGCCGGCGCGGCGATACACAGTGAAGCGGCGCTCTTGTCGGCGGTCGTGAACGCAACGAGATGCTGCAGCCATTCCAGGGAATGGCCTTCGGCATCGGGTTCGAGGATCAGAATGCGTCGAGGCCGACGCTCAGGCGGCGAGCGCGAAGGCATCGAGGCGGCTCATGAGATGGCCGAGGATCAGCGGCTTGGCATAGTGCAACTCGACGAACTCGCGGCCGCGCCGCCCCAGCTCGTGGCGCAGCCGGCTGTCGTCGGCCAGCTTGATCACCGCCTCGGCGAAAGTAGGCGGATCATCGGGCGGCACGCAGAGGAAAGCGCCGCTCTGGCGCTGCAGACGCCACAGCACGCTGTCGGGCAGCGCCGTGGCCACGAACGGGCGGCCGACCGCCATGATGTTGAACACCTTCGACGGGACGGCGAAATCGGCGGCGTCGGGCCGTTGCGGCACCAGATGGATGTCGCCTGCGGCCAGTGCGGTGCCGAGCGCCTCGCTCGGCTGCAGGTCGACCATGCGGATGTTGGTGAGGCCAAGCCGCGCGATCTCCGCCGACAGCTCGGCCGCACGGCTGCCGTTGCCGCGCACCACGACCTCGATGTCGGACCGCCGGGTGGCGAGCTCGCGCGCCAGCTCGATGACCTGTTCCAGCCCCTGCTTGCGACCGAGATTGCCGCTGTAGAGCACCCGGATGGGCGGCCCGTCGACCGCCGGCGCCGGCTGGAGGTGCTCGGTATCGACCCACAGCGGCACGATCTCGATCGGCGTGGTGACCCCGATGCGGCGCAGCTGATGCTTCATCTCGGCCGACAGGACGACCACGAGGTCCGTCCGGTTCAACACCAGGCGCTCGCAGAAGCGCATCACCGCCGACAGGCGCCCGCCGGCCACCATGCCGAGCTTCTCGGCCAGGCCCGACTGGATGTCGTGCACGATGGCGATGCACACGCCGCGTCGTCGCCGCGCCGCCACGGCGAGCGCCACGCAGAGAATGGAAGGGCAGAGGGCCAGCACCACCTCGTGGCGGCGCAGGCGCCCGGTGGCCAGGGCGCCCAGCCCGCGCATCAGGAACTCCGCCTCGTTCAGGATGCGGGACAGCGTCGAGGGGCTGCGCGGCGGACCGCATTCCAGGCGCTCCAACTCCACCCCGCACACGGTCTCGCATCGCCTGCCGTGGAGATAGGCGGGAAAGACCGTGGTGCCGGGATAGTGCGGCAAGCCGCTCACGACCGTCGTCCGGCGGCCATGGGCGGCGAGCCATTCGGCGATGTCGGTGCTGAACGGCGCCGATCCGATCAGCTCCGGCCAGTAGTAGCGCGTGACGAACAGGACGCGGGACGGATCGCGCATCGGCCGCTCAGGAGAGATGACGCGCGGTGGCTGCCGCACGGCTGCTCTCGAAGAACGGATCGCCGTACGAGTACTGGCGGTACTGCTTGGACAGGACGCGCGACATCACCACGCCGGCGACGTCGCCTTGGGCGTCGATGATCTGTTTCAGCGCCTCGAGCACGGCCTCCTGCCGGGTGTGGCCCCAGCGAACCACGAACACCACTTTCTCGACCATGCGCGACAGAGCCAGCACGTCGGCGCTGACCAGGGCAGGCGCCGTGTCGAGGATGATGAACTCGTAGTGCGGCTCCAGCGCTTCCAAGAGGTGACGCATGCGATCGGAGCCGAGCAGATGAGCCGAGCGCGGGCTCCACGGTCCGGACGGCATCACGTCGACGCCGGACAGCGCATCGTGATGAACCACGTCCTCGAGGCGGACCTCCTTGTCCATCAACACGTTGGCCAGCCCATCCTTGTTGCTGATGCGGAAGATCTGGTGCAGCCGCGGGCTGCGCCAGTCGCAGTCGACCAACAGGACGCGCTTGCCGTTGCTCGCCAGCAGGCGACCGAGCGACGCCACCATCACTGACTTGCCCTCCGACGGCGTGGCCGAGCTCAGCAGCACCGTCTTGGGCGACGCTGAGGCCTCGGAGAGCTCGACGCCGATGTGCAGGCGCCGCAGCGCCTCGCTGTAGGAAGAGGTCGGCTGACGCAGGACCTGCATGGCAGGCGGCGTGCGGCCGGCCACTTGCGGGACCATCGCCATGACCGGCAATCCGGTGGCCGATTCGATCTGCTCGGCGCGGCGGAAGGTATGGTCACCGCCTTCGCGCAGCAGCGCGACGGCCGCGCCCACCATCAAGCCGCCGGCAACGCCCAGGAAGGCGATCAGCGCCTTGGGCGGGTAGGTCGGCGCGCTCGACGGCGCCGCAGGCGACACGAGCTTGGCGTTGGCCTGCAGGATTGCCTCGGCGCCGGTGCTCTGCTTGGCGCGCAGCAGCATGGCCTCGAGCAGGTTGCGGTTGACCGTCGCGTCGCGCTCCAGCGACTCGAGCTGGATCGAGTCGTCGTTCACCTTGCCCATCTGCTGCTTCAGGCTTTCGAAGTTGGCGGCCAGGGCGTCGTAGTGGGCATTGGCGGTGCGCGCCTCGCGCGCGAGGCCTTCGACGATCCGGCCGACCTCGGCGTTGACGCGGGCGCGGATGGTACCGGCCTCGGCGCGGGCATTCAGCAGCAGCGGATGCCGTGCGCCGTACGAGGCGCTCATCTCGGCGGCCTTGCGTTCGGATTCGGCCAGCTGCTGCTTCAGGCCCATCACCAGCGGCGACTTCAGGACGTCCGGGACGCTTTCGCTGCTGACTGCGCCGCCGCCCAGGGCCTGCGCCTCCTTCAGCTTCGAATCCGCCTCGGCTTTGGCGGTCTGGGCGGCCAGGAGCTGCGAATTGAGCTCGCTGAGCTGCTGCGTCGTGACGCTGGTGGTGCCGCTCTTGTAGAGACCGTGCTTGCGCCGGTAGTCCTCGACCGCCTGGTCCGACTTGGCGACCTGCTGGCGCAGCTCGGCGATGCGGCCGAGCATGAACTTGTCGACCCGATCCATCGATTCGACCTTGTCGCGCCGCTGGTAGTCGAGATAGCGGTCGGCCAGGGTGTTGGCGATGGCGGATGCGGTCTGCGGGTTCTGCGACGAGGCCTTCACGCTCAGCACGTGCGAGCGGCCGAGCGTCGAGACGTCGACACGCGACAGCAGGGTGTCGATCAGCCGATCGTCGAGCGAGGGGCCGGCTGCCGGGCTGGCCGGTGGGCCTGATTTCGCCGGGAACCACTGCGCCAGCCACGATTCGACGCCAGCGGGGATCAGGCGGCGCAGCTCGAGACGCGACCAGAAGGAGGGCTTGCGCAGCTCCCAGTTGAACTCCGGATCGTCGCGCAGGTTCAGCGAGTCGATCACCTGCTTGGCGATGCTGCGCGACTGGAGGATGAAGCCCTCGTTCTGCACGCGCTCGGCGTCGGGGCTCACCTCGGCGAGAATCGAATCGACATTGGGCAGTCGCGGGTTGGGCACGCCGACCAGGACCCGGGCCTCCGACACGTAGTAGGAAGGCAGCAGCCAAGCTGTGCCGACCGCCGCTCCGCCCAGCACCACCGTGCAGAGCACGATGAGCCCGCGCTGGCGCCACAGCTTGCGCAGCGTCTCGACGAAGCTCTCCTCGTCCGCCGGCGCCGCGTATCGCGGCACCGCTTCGGCCGAGAGGTAGCTGGATGGCGGGGGCACCGCCCGGAGGGCGGTGCGACGTCGTACCAGGGGAGAGAAATGGTCCGATGCATAAGTCATCAGAAGTACCGTTCGCGAACTTCGAGCGTGTCGCCCGGCTGCAGCACCGTGCCCGAGCTGGCCATGACGCGGACCATCTTGCCGCTCCTGTCGAGCCGCTTGATGTAGTAGTCGTTCTTGCGGGCGCGGTAGGTGAAGCCGCCGGCCATGGCCACGGCGTTCAGCACGGTCATGTCGGTGACGTACGGATAGTTGCCGGGCTTCTGGACCTCGCCGATGACGTAGAACGGCCGGCGCGTGACGACCTCGGCGCTGACGCTGGGATTGACCAGGTAGTCGGGCTCGAGCTTCTTCGTGATGGTCTGCTGCAGCTCGGCCGTCGTCATGCCGCCGGCCGGGATGTTGCCGATCAGCGGATAGGACAGCACGCCGTTGCCGTCGACCGTGAACTCGCCGGTGAGCGTGGGCTGCCCGAACACGATGATGCGCACCCGGTCGTTCGGTCCGAGCCTGTAGCCGGGATCGCGCGTCGCGCCGGAGCGCCCGCCAGGGCCGTTGGTCGGCGCAAGGTTGAGGCTTTGCCCGGCCGCGGTATCCTGGACGACCGGCGTGTCGTCGCTGTCGCAGGCGGCGAGGGCGAGCATCGCCACGAAGAAGCCGCGACGACGCAGGAAGGACATTGGTTCTGGCGCTGACATGGTTCCACCCCTGGGTGAGAGAAGTCGAGCTCCCGCATAACGTTCGCCGGGGCGCTCGAGGTCATGAAACATGGTTGTGACCGTGCTCGCGTCACACCCGGCCGTAGTTGTCTGAAACGCGCACGATGTCGTCTTCGCCGAGGTAGGGGCCGGACTGCACCTCGATCAGCTGCAGCGGCAGCTTGCCCGGGTTCTCCAGGCGATGCTCTGTGCCGATCGGGATGTAGACCGACTCGTTCTCGCGCACGATCGTGCGTTCGTCGCCGCGCTGCACGATCGCCGTGCCGCGCACGACGACCCAATGCTCGGCCCGATGATAGTGCTTCTGCAGGCTGAGCTTGCCGCCCGGCTTGACGGTGATGCGCTTGACTTGGAAGCGTTCGCCGGCGTCGACCGTGCGGTAGTTGCCCCATGGACGGTGGCAGGTGACGTGCTGATGCGATTCCGGACGATTGCTCTCGCGCAGCGTGGCCACGATGCGCGAGACCTCGCCGGCCGAATCGGCATCGGCGACCAGCACGGCGTCGTCGGTGGCGACGACCACGACGTTGTCGAGCCCGACGGCGGCCACCAGCTGGCTTTCGCTGCGGATGTAGGAGTTGCGCACGCGGTCGGCCAGCACGTCGCCGTGCAGCAGGTTGCCGTTGGCATCGAGGGCGCCCACGGCGCGCAGCGCCGGCCACGAGCCGACGTCGCTCCACTCCATGTCGACCGGGACCACGGCTGCGGCGCTCGTGTGCTCCATGACCGCATGGTCGATGGACAGGCTGGGCGCCTCGGCGAATGCGTCGGCAGACAGGCGGAAGAAAGTCAGGTCCTCCTTGCCCTCCTGGACGGCGCGCTCGCAGGCCGCGAGCATCGCCGGATTGACGCGCGAGAGTTCGCCGAGGAAGGCGCGGGCGCTCAAGAGGAAGATGCCGCTGTTCCAGAAGAATGCGCCGCTGTCGACGAAGCGCTGGGCCGTCGCACGGTCCGGCTTCTCGACGAACCGGTCGACGGCGAAGGCGCCGGCCACGCCCTTGAGCGCATCGCCGCTCTGGATGTAGCCGTAACCGGAGTCGGCGCGACTGGGCTTGATGCCGAAGGTGACGAGGCGACCGTCCTGGGCCGCGCCGAGGCCGCGCATGACGGCATTGTGGAAAGCGTCCGGGGAGGCGATCACGTGATCGGACGGCTGCACGAGCAGCATGGCGTCCGGGTCGCGCGACAGCAGCCACAAGGCGGCCGCCGCGATCGCCGGGCCGGTGTTGCGCGCCATCGGCTCGAGCAGGATGGCCTGCGGCTTGAGCCCGATCTCCTGCAGCTGCTCCTCGACCAGGAAGCGATGATCGTCGTTGCACACCAAGAGCGGCTGTGCGAACCCGACGTCGG
The DNA here is from genome assembly GCA_019235415.1 of Alphaproteobacteria bacterium. Taxonomy (GTDB): domain Bacteria; phylum Pseudomonadota; class Alphaproteobacteria; order Reyranellales; family Reyranellaceae; genus Reyranella. The sequence continues at coordinate 31,230 of JAFAKN010000006.1, read as the reverse complement.
TCAGTCCGCGCGCCGCCGTCTCCTGCAGCATCGTCCGGTTCGAGGCGAGCTTCAGCAGCTGCTTGGGGTACGAGGCGCGTGACAGCGGCCACAGGCGCGTGCCGGCGCCACCCGACAGGATGACGGGATGGATCTGCGAAGAGCCTGCTTGCTGCAGCTTCGACAGGGTGGTGAGTGTGTCCATGAGGTGCGTGCGCTCCGCCGCCTGTGATGCGCGCCAATGATGCGCTCGCAGCAGGCTATGCAACTCTTGACAGCCGGCCCAGTGATCAAGCTGTGGTCCGAAATCGTGCCTTCACGCACGGTTGCGCGGCAGCGTGATGGTCACGCAGAGGCCACCACCGATGCGATTGGCCGCGGCAACTTTTCCGCCCAATGCCTCGACGTTGCGCTTCACGATCCACAGGCCGAGGCCGGCATGGCCGGAGGCGTGCGCGCTCGTATCGGCGACGTCGCGCGGGCGCGACGAGAAATAGCGCTCGAACATGTGCTCGAGCTTGTCCGGCGGCACGCCGGGTCCCTCGTCGTCGACCTGCAGCTCGACGGTACCGCCCGCGGCCATCAGGCTGACCACGATCGTGCTGCCCTTGGGTGCGAAGCTGATGGCGTTCTCCAGGATGTTCTGCAGAACCACTTCGAGCATGCCGCGACCGGCGCGCACGATGGCGTCCTCGTCGAGCCGGCGGATCAGCCGGACGTCCTTCGCCGCCAGGATCTCGCGGAAGTGCAGCGCGGCATCGGCGACGAGCTGGGTGAAGTCGGTCGGCAGGCGCGGCGCGTCGATCAGTTCGGCCGTGCTGATGTCGAGACGTTGCGCGGCGATCACCAGATCGAGCAGGCGGCCGACCGAGGAATCGACGATTTCCAACGCGCGCCGCGCGCGCATGTTGTCGAGCGGCACGGCACGACGCACGGGTTCGAGCGCCGACCGAATCGCCGCCAGCGGCGTCTTGAAGGAATGTGCCTTGTCCTCGGCCGACTGGCGGATCTGCTGCGAGACGCGCGCCAGCTCGAGCACGAGCTTGTCGAAATCGCGGGCCACGCTCGACAGCTCCGGCACGACGTTGCGTTGGGTGAAGGCGTAGTCGCCGATGCGGCCCTGGCTGATGTCCGCGGCCACGTCGCGAAAGCGCTGCAGGCTGAGACGGATGCTGATCGCCACCAGCAGCGCCATGAGGGCCAACACCACGTAGATCGCGGCGGCGAAGCGGATTTCGCGCGTCTCCCAATAGGGCCGGCCGATCGAGGTGTTGAGGAACTCGGACGTGGTGTGAGTCGAGGTGAGAACCCAGCATCCGGCGGGAGTCTTGATCGGAATGACCGAGGTGAGGAGCTCGGTGCTCCCGTCGGGTTGGCGATAGCGGATCTGGTTGCTGACATCCCAGATGCACGCTTCCGACAGCCGCTGCAGCACCCCGCGATGGCGCAGCTGATCGATCTCGGCGGCCACGTCGGCCGACTGCAAGCTCGGGCCGGACGCCACGAAGTAGAAGCGGTCGGGATCGGGCTCGCCCGACGGGTGGAACATGAGCTTCAGCACGGTGCCGTCGCTGGCATGGCGGCCGAGGTCGGCCGCGAGGCCGACCTGGCGCGTGGGATCGACGTCCTGCAGGGCGGGCTTCAGGGCATCGGCGATCAGCTGGCTGCGGTCCTCGATTGCCCGGGAGACCAGCTGGCGCATCTGGCGGTCGGCGCTTTCGAACTGTCCGTAGAGCACGATCGGCAGGGCAACGAAGATGCCGACCAGGATGATGAGCTTGAGAGTGAGCGACGCGGCAAGACGGCGAACCCGCGTTCGCCAGCCGATTGCCGCGTGCGAAGGTCGGCTAGGTCTTTCCCCAGCGGTAGCCGAAGGACTGATAGTTGTCGATTTCGGCGAAGGAAGCGTCGATTGCTCGGAACTTGTTTCTAATCCGCTTGATGCAAGAGCGGACGTTCGTTCGGTAGCCATTTTCTCCGCTCCCCGCGATGAAGCCGACATAGTGCATGCAGTCGTACACAGCGCGGTAGGTGACGTAGCTGCCGACGTTCGACGCCAGCAGATGCACGATCTTGAACTCGGTGAGCGTGAGACCGACGTCCACGTCGTCCCAGAAGGCGCGGCTGACCCGCGGCTTTAGCAGCAGGCGGCCGCAATGGAAGTTGTCGTCCTGCTCCGGCTCGCTGGGCTTTCTCGCCGGCGTCTTGACCGAATCGGCGATCAGCCGCAAGCGATGTGCCAGGATCGGCACGCCGCGCGCCTTGTCGACGAAGTCCAGCGCGCCGCGGTCGAACGCGAGCTTCTCGTAGGCCGGCAGCGTGCGGCCGGTCAGGAACACCACGGGAACCGTGATGCCGGTGCGCCGCAGGCGCGGCAGCAGGTCGATGCCCGAGACGCTGGGCAGGCTCCAGTCGAGCAGGACGAGATCGGTTTCCGCGCCATCGTCGAAGGCCGCCAGGAGCGCAGACCCGTCGCAGAACGAGGTCACCTCGAAGCCGTAATCGCCCAGCTCGCCGCTGACAGCCTCGCGGTAGTCGTCGTCGTCCTCGACGAAGGCGACACGGATCTTTCGTTGCGCCTCGCCCTCAGCGTCTGGCCTGAACCCGGGACTGGAGCTGGGCCAGGCAGTGACGTCTTCCTTCATCGGTGTTGTCATCGCTCTTTACCTCGTACGCAAGAGTTCCGAACTGCTTGGTCCGGACGTCCGGATAGAGCTGGACATCCAGGGTGCATTGCCCGTCTCGATACCGCCAGCGCTTGCCTGGCGGCCTATCCTCCTCGTTGGTGGGGGAGCCGAGCAAAGCCCGGAGCTCGTTCTCGCTCTTTCCGGCGAGCTGCACTGCAGGTCCCGGTGCGGGGGGCGGGGCCGGCAGATTGTCGGTTGCGTCGGTTGCCGCAGAAGAATCAGGCGATGCGGGTGTCGAAGACGATACACCCGGTTTGGGTTTCGCGGCGGAAACCGCCGGCGGCCGGGTGCTCGGCGCCTGCGCGGGCCTGGCCGCGGCGTAGCTTCGGTTCTGGGAGGTGGGCTGCGAGGACAGGGCACGGGAATAATCATCCCCCATTGTACGGACCGTCTGACAACCCGCCGAAACCGACAGCGCGACGCCCATGGCAAACGTCAGGATCGCTCTGGTCGTCATACCGTTCTTCCATACGTGTCGAAATCCAGGTTCGTGCATCGCCTCGCGGCTGGATCGCGACACAGCCCCGTCCCGAACGCCTAAACGGCCGCCAGCAGAGGATGGTTGCCGGGCTGCGGCCGTTTTGACCACTGCAATTCAGCAGCGCTGCGAATCGGCAGCGGCCAGAAAAAAGGCCAGGGTCACTCTCCTGGCCTTATCGTATCGCTGTCAACGGGCCGAGGCTCACCCCTGGTCGAGGAAACTGCGAAGCATCCGTGACCGGCTCGGATGCTTCAGCTTGCGCAGTGCCTTGGCCTCGATCTGCCGAATCCGCTCGCGCGTCACCGAGAACTGCTGGCCGACCTCCTCGAGCGTATGGTCGGTGTTCATGCCGATGCCGAAACGCATGCGCAGCACCCGCTCCTCGCGCGGCGTCAGGGTCGCCAGGACCCGCGTCGTGCTCTCACGCAGGTTGCCCTGGATCGCCGCCTCGAGCGGGATCACGGCGTTCTTGTCCTCGATGAAGTCGCCGAGATGGCTGTCCTCCTCGTCGCCGATCGGCGTCTCGAGGCTGATCGGCTCCTTGGCGATCTTCAGCACCTTGCGCACCTTCTCAAGCGGCATGCCGAGCTTCTCGGCGAGCTCCTCCGGTTGCGGCTCGCGGCCGATCTCGTGCAGCATCTGGCGGCTGGTTCGCACCAGCTTGTTGATGGTTTCGATCATGTGCACCGGGATGCGGATGGTGCGCGCCTGGTCGGCGATCGAGCGGGTGATGGCCTGACGGATCCACCACGTGGCGTAGGTCGAGAACTTGTAGCCGCGGCGGTACTCGAACTTGTCGACCGCCTTCATCAGCCCGATGTTGCCCTCCTGGATCAGGTCGAGGAACTGCAGGCCGCGGTTGGTGTACTTCTTGGCGATGGAGATGACCAGACGCAGGTTGGCCTCGATCATCTCCTTCTTGGCGCGCATCATCTCGCGCTCGCCGTCCTGTACAGTTTTGCACATGCGGCGGAACTCGAAGATCGGCGCGCCGGCGGAGTCGGAGATCGCCTTGATCTCGGCGCGGATCTTCTCAACCTCGGGCGCCTTCCTCTTGGCGAAATCCTTCCAGCCCTTGCCCGACAGCTTGCCCACCTTCTCGAGCCAGTTGGGATCGATCTCGTGGGTGAGGTAGTTGTCGAGAAAGTCCTGACGGGGGATGCGGAAGCCTTCAGCCAGGCGCAAAAGTTTGCCTTCCAGCATCATCAGCTTGCGATTGAGATCGTAGAGGCTGAGCTTCAGCTGCTCGATGCGGTTGGCGTTGATGTGCACCGTTCGGATCAGCTCGACGATCTTCTTGCGGTGCTTCTCGTAGCTCCTCTCGAACTCGGGGCTGGGCTTCTGGCCGCGGCTCAGTGTCGACAGGCGCCGGTTCTGCACCTTCGACATCTCGACATAGACCTTGGCGATGCGCGTCAGCGTGCGCAGCACCTCGGGCTTGAGCTTCTCCTCCAGTGCCGACAGCGACAGGGCGTTCTCGTCGTCCTCGTCGGAGCCCTCGGTCGGTGCTTCGCTCGCCTCGCCATTGGCGGCAGGCGGAGGAGGCGCCAGCATCGGCTTCACCAACTTGGGCATCGGTGGCCTGGGGACCGGCGGCGCGCCATTGGCCGCCGGCATCGCTGCCTTGCCCTCGCCCGGCGCGCCGCCCTGGGTTGCCTCGAGATCGACCACGTCGCGCAGCAGCATGCGGCTTTCGTTGATCGCGTCGCGCCAGGTGAGCAGCGCCGTGATCGTCATCGGGCTCTCGCAGATGCCGCCGATCATCTTGTCCTGGCCGGCTTCGATGCGCTTGGCGATCTCGATCTCGCCCTCGCGGCTCAAAAGCTCGACGCTGCCCATCTCGCGCAGATACATGCGCACGGGGTCGTCGGTGCGGCCGAGCTCCTCGTCCTCGCCGGTCGCCTCGGCGGCCACCACGGCCGTCTTGGCCGGCTCGGCCGGCGTACTCCCGGCGGCGTCCTCGGGCTCCTCCGCCTCGACGACGTTGACACCCGCCTCCGACAGCATGGCCATGGTGTCCTCGATCTGCTCGGAGGACACCTCGTCGGGCGGCAGGGCGGCGTTCAGCTCGTCATAGGTGACGTAACCACGCTCCTTGCCCTTCTGGACAAGCTTCTTGAGCTCGGCGCCAAGGGTGTCAAGCAGGGGAGCGTCCGGCCCCTCCTCGCGAGGATCGGTGCTTTCCGGCTGAGTGGCAGGCGCGGTCTTTGTCGCCATTCTTTATCCTTGGGTGCACAAACGAACAAAACGGCCGCGGGGCCGTGGGATAGGCTGCAAGAAGGGGAGGCGGAGAGGGCAACTCCGAACACTACCCTTCTACTATATGGGGGTTAAGTTCAAGCGGCGATAGGGGGCTAAGCATCGAATCTGCGGTCCTCTGCGGCTAAGTCGCGCCGGCTTCCAGGGCGTCTCGTCGCATGCGGTCGAGAATAGCCTGAAGGCGGCGCAGGTTCTCCTCGTTCATGTCCTCGGCCAAGGCCTGCTCGGCGCGGCGCAGCTCCTCGGGGTCGAAACTCAGCTGGCTGAGGTGGCGCGCGGCGCGGCGCCACTGGCTGACCCAGTCGTCTTCGGCCAATCCCGCACCGCGAAACATTTCTCGAGCCTTCACCTGCGCCATGTCGGCGACGCGGCTCAGCCCGAGGCGCTGTAAATGCTCCTGCACCAGACGTGCTTCAAGGGGAATGTCCTGAGGGCCCGCCGCCGCCAGCGCCTCCTCGGCCGCGGGGTCCAAGCCTGCCGGCATCAGGGCCAGCGCGTCGAGCAACGCGCTGCGCAGGCGGACCAGCTCCGGGTGGGCGATGGGCAACGCTGCGACATCCTCGGCCAGGATGTGAAGCAAGGCCGGCCGTTCGATCAGGGCCCCGAGGAGCGCACGCTCCTGCCGCGACCCCTCAGGATCGATACCAGCCCGCCGCGCCGCCGCGCCCGGGGCAAAGGGTGCCGGTTCGTTCCCTGCCTGGCGGAAAGCTTGTTTGGCGCCCGGTTGCCACGCCGGTCGGTCCTGCCGGCGCAGGCGGGCCAGCCGGCCGCGCATCTCGGTACGGTAGAACTCCCGCACCACGGGATCGGCAATTTCGCCTACCCGCCGCTCGATCGCCTTTTGCAGGTTCGCCCGGCGCTCCGGCGTATCGATCGGGCGTGCCTCGCTCTCTACCTCCCACACCACGTCCGACAAGGGCCTCGCCAGGTTGAGGACACGGCGAAATGCCTCAGCCCCGCGCGCCCGAACCAGGCTATCGGGGTCCTCGCCCGCCGGCAGGGCGAGGAAGCGCAGGCTCTTGCCGGGCCGCAACAGCGGCAGGGAGCGCTCGGCGGCGCGTGCCGCAGCGCGCCGGCCGGCATTGTCGCCGTCGAAGCAGAGGTAGGGCTCGTCGGCTAGCCGCCATAGTTCGCCGAGCTGGCCTTCCGTCAGCGCCGTGCCGAGCGGCGCCACCGCTCCGACAAACCCCGCGCCATGCAGCGCGATCACGTCCATGTAGCCCTCGGCTACGATCACCGGCTCATTGCGCGCAGCGGCCTCGCGGGCGCGGTCCAGGCAATAAAGGTTGGCCCCTTTGTGGAACAGGGGCGTCTCCGGCGAATTGAGGTACTTCGGCTCGCCCGGTCCCATGACGCGGCCGCCGAAAGCGATCACGCGGCCGCGCCGATCGTTGATCGGGAACATGGCACGGCCGCGGAATCGGTCGTACGGATTGCGCTCGCCCTCGGGCTGGACGGCCAGGCCCGCTTCGACGATCTTCTCGATGGGCACGCCTTCACGCTTCAGGCTCGCGAGCAGGCCATCGCGCGTATCCGGTGCGAACCCCAGGCGAAAATCCCCGATCGTGCGCTCCTCGAGTCCGCGGCCGCGCAGGTAATCGAGCGCCTGTCGGCCGGTCGGCAGGCGAAGCTGCTTTTCGAACCAGGCGGCTGCCATCTCGACGACCTGCTGCAGGCTCGCGGCTCGCTCGGCCCGCTCGCGCTCCGCGGGCGTCGCGCGCGGCACCGGCAAACCGACCTCGCGTGCCAGCTTCTCGACCGACTCGGGAAAGGAAAGGCCCTCGGTCTTCATGATGAAGCCGATGGCGTCGCCATGTGTGCCGCAGCCGAAGCAATGGAAGATGCCCTTCTTGTCGTTAACCGTGAAGGACGGCGTCTTCTCGTTGTGAAACGGGCAAAGGGCTGCGTATTCCGCTCCCGAGCGCCGCTTCAGCGCGACCTTGCGGCCGACGATGTCGCTGAGGGTGAGCCGTGCACGCAGCTCATCGAGAAAGCCCGGGGGAAAGGCCATGCCGCATGATAGCGGGAAGCCGCGCGCAGCGGCGGGGGAAAACCGTCTTTTGGACCGCGCGCGTCTCGCGCGCTCATGATGAAGAGCGAGCCGGAGGCTCGCGGTCCCAAAGAGCATGAGGCCGAAACGGCCAAGGTCCTATGACGACAGGGCCTTCTTCACCGCGGCCGAGGCCTTGGCGAAGTCCATCTGCCCGGCATGCTTGGCCTTCAATGCCGCCATCACGCCGCCCATGTCCTTGACGGACTTCGCGCCGGCGGAGGCGATGGCGTCGGCGATGGCCGCCTGGACCGCCGCTTCGTCCATCTGCTGCGGCAGGAATCGCTCGATGACGACGATCTCGGCCTTCTCCTTGTCCGCGAGGTCAGGTCGGTTGCCCTTCTCGTACAGCGCCACCGATTCGTTGCGCTGCTTGATCATGCCCTGGAGCATGGAAAGGATGCGCTCGTCGGCCACGCCCTCGCGGCTGGTCTCGGTGCGAGCTGCAATGTCGACCTCCTTGAGCTTGGCCAGGATGAGGCGAATTGCGCTTACGGAGCCCATGTCGCGGGCGCGCATGGCGTCCTTCAGCGCCTCGTTCAACTTGTCGCGCAGCATTGTTTGCATCCCGGTTCGATCGGAGGGCGGAAAGTAATCTCTTGGATGGCCCTTGGCAAAGCAAATAAGTTATTGAAATTGTTCATCAATTCCTGTGAGGCTTCGGCTTGACCCTGTGCGACTGCTTGGTTACAACCCGGCGCGGCTCGCAAGGCTCGCCTTCCGGGCGCCGCCGGTGCCGCACGAACGGAATTCAACATGACTTCTCCTGAGACCGCCGGCGCGATTGACGCCGCGCCGCGTTGGGCCACGGCCGCCCTGGTCCTGGCCGATGGGGCGGTCTTTTGGGGAAAAGGCGTGGGCGCACCGCGCCATGCCGTGGGCGAGGTCTGCTTCAACACCTCGATGACGGGCTACCAGGAGATCGTCACCGACCCATCCTATGCCGGTCAGATCATCAGCTTCACCTTCCCGCACATCGGCAACGTCGGCACCAACGCCGAGGACATCGAGAGCATCAACCCGGCGGCGCGCGGCGTCGTGCTGCGGGGCGACATCACCGAGCCGGCCAACTGGCGCGCCGCCAAGCCGCTCGACGACTGGCTGCGCAGCCACAAGCTCCCCGGTGTCTGCGGGGTCGACACGCGCGCCATCACGCGCCGCATCCGCGACGGCGGACCGCCCAACGGCGTCGTGGTCCATTCGCCCGACGGCAAGTTCGACATCCCGAAGCTGCGCCGCATGGCCGAGGAATGGCCGGGCCTCGACGGCATGGACCTCGCGATCGAGGTCACGACCAAGCAGACCTACAGCTGGAACGAGACCAAGTGGGCGCTGGGCAAGGGCTACGGCAAGCTCGACAAGCCGAGATACCATGTCGTCGCCGTCGATTACGGGGCCAAACGCAACATCCTGCGCTGTCTTGCGAACACTGGCTGCAAGGTGACGGTCGTGCCGGCCACCGCCACGGCCGAGGACATCCTGCGCCACAAGCCGGACGGCGTCTTCCTGTCCAACGGTCCGGGCGATCCCGCGGCGACGGCGCACTATTCCGTGCCGGCGGTGCAGGCCGTGCTCGACAGCAAGGTCCCGTTGTTCGGCATCTGCCTCGGCCATCAGATCCTGGCGCTGACGCTCGGCGGCAAGACACGCAAGATGGAGCGCGGGCATCGCGGCGCCAACCAGCCGGTCAAGGACCTCACCACGGGGAAGGTCGAGATCACCTCGCAGAACCACGGCTTCTGCGTTGTCCCCGAGTCGCTGCCCGACGACGTCGAGGTGACGCACGTGTCGCTGTTCGACGGCACCAACGAAGGCTTGCGCTGCACCGACAAGCCGGCCTTCTCGGTGCAATACCATCCCGAAGCCTCGCCCGGGCCGACCGACAGCCACTACCTGTTCGATCGCTTCGTTGCGATGATCGACAAGAGCAAGAAGGAAAAATGAGCGTGCGGAGCGAAGCTCGAGCGTTCCTCCCCTTCGCGGAACCCGCGAAGGGGAGGTGGCCGCGCAGCGGCCGGAGGGATCATGGAGCGCGGACCTCCCGGTCCGCATTCATGCGGCCCCGAGCGGACCAGGAGGTCCGCGCTCCAATGAGCCTGACCCCTCCGGCCCTTCGGGTCCCCTCCCCTTCGCGGAATCCGCGAAGGGGAGGTGCGTGAGCGATTCCATGGCCAAGCGTACCGACATCAAGAGCATCCTGGTCATCGGCGCCGGCCCGATCGTAATCGGCCAGGCCTGCGAGTTCGATTATTCCGGCGTCCAGGCCTGCAAGGCGCTGAAGGACGAGGGCTACCGAGTCGTCCTGGTGAACTCCAACCCGGCCACGATCATGACCGATCCGGGGTTGGCCGACGCGACCTACGTCGAGCCCATCACGCCCGACCTCGTGGCGCGCATCATCGAGAAGGAGAAGCCCGACGCCATCCTGCCCACCATGGGCGGGCAGACGGCGCTCAATACCGCGATGGCGCTGCATCGCGACGGGCGCCTGAAGAAGCTCGAGGTCGAGCTGATCGGCGCCAAGGCCGAGGCGATCGACAAGGCCGAGGATCGCCTGCTGTTCCGCGAGGCCATGACCCGGATCGGCCTGCACTGCCCGAGGAGCGAGGTGGTGCACAACCGCGAGGAGGCGGTGAACGCGCTCGACCAGGTCGGGCTGCCGGCCATCATCCGTCCGTCCTTCACGCTGGGCGGCACCGGCGGTGGCATCGCCTACAATCGCGACGAATATTTCGAGATCGTTCAGGGCGGGCTCGACGCCTCGCCGGTCGGCGAGGTGCTGGTCGAGGAATCGGTGCTCGGCTGGAAAGAGTACGAGATGGAGGTGGTCCGCGACCGGGCTGACAATTGCATCATCATCTGCTCGATCGAGAACGTCGATCCGATGGGCATCCACACCGGCGATTCGGTCACCGTCGCGCCGGCCCTGACGCTCACCGACAAGGAATACCAGATCATGCGCGACGCCTCGATCGCGTGCCTGCGCGAGATCGGCGTCGACACCGGCGGCTCCAACGTGCAGTTCGCGGTCGACCCGCAGACCGGCCGCATGGTGGTGATCGAGATGAACCCGCGCGTCTCGCGCTCCTCGGCACTCGCCTCGAAGGCCACAGGGTTTCCCATCGCCAAGGTCGCGGCACGATTGGCGGTGGGCTACACGCTCGACGAGCTTCTGAACGACATCACCGGCGTCACGCCGGCGTCGTTCGAGCCGACGATCGACTACGTCGTCACCAAGATGCCGCGCTTTGCCTTCGAGAAGTTTCCCGGGGCGGAGGCCTTGCTCACCACCTCGATGAAGAGCGTCGGCGAGGCGATGTCGATCGGCCGGACCTTCCAGGAATCGCTGCAGAAGGCGCTGCGCTCGATGGAGACCGGCCTCACCGGCCTGAACGACATCGAGATCAAAGGGGCGCCCGACAAGGCGGCGGTAGTCGCGGCCCTGGCGAGGCCCACCCCGGACCGCGTGCTGGTGATCGCCCAGGCCTTCCGCCATGGCTTGTCGGTCGACGACGTGGCGCACGCCTCGAAGTACGAGCCCTGGTTCCTGCGCCAGATCGAGGAGCTGGTGAGGATCGAGACCACGATCCGCGACAGCGGCCTGCCCGCCGAGGCCAAGGGGCTGATCGATCTCAAGAAGAAGGGCTTCTCCGACGAACGGCTGGCCGAGCTCACCGGCCGGTCGGCGAGCGAGGTGGCGCGCCATCGCCGCGCCCTTGGCGTGCGGCCGGTGTTCAAGCGCATCGACACCTGCGCCGCCGAGTTCGCCTCGCGCACGCCCTATCTCTATTCGGCCTACGAGGGCGACGGTCTGCGGCCGGCCGAGTGCGAGGCCGAGCCCAGCGACCGGCGCAAGGTCATCATCCTGGGCGGCGGCCCCAACCGGATCGGCCAGGGCATCGAGTTCGACTACTGCTGCGTCCATGCCGTCTACGCCCTGCGCGACGCGGGCTACGAGACCATCATGGTCAACTGCAACCCCGAGACCGTCTCGACCGACTACGACACCGCCGACCGGCTCTACTTCGAGCCGCTGACGGCGGAGGACGTGATCGAGCTGGTCGAGGTCGAGCGCAGCCGAGGCGAGCTCTTAGGGTTGATTGTGCAGTTCGGTGGCCAGACGCCGCTCAAGCTCGCCAAGCCGCTCGAGGCCGCCGGCATCCCGATCCTCGGTACGTCGCCCGACGCCATCGATCTCGCCGAGGATCGCGAGCGCTTCCAAAAGCTGATCCACCAGCTGCATCTGCACCAGCCGAACAACGGCACCGCGACCTCCGAAGGCGAGGCGGCCGCCGTCGCCGAGACCATCGGCTATCCGGTGGTGATCCGGCCGTCTTACGTGCTGGGCGGGCGGGCGATGCAGATCGTCTACGACCGCGGCGGGTTGGAGCGCTACATGCGCGACGCGGTGAAGGTCTCCGGCGCCAATCCGGTGCTGATCGATTCCTATCTGCGCGACGCCATCGAAGTCGACGTCGATGCCCTGGCCGATGCCGACCGCCAAGTCTTCGTCGCCGGTATCATGGAGCACATCGAGGAGGCGGGCATCCATTCCGGCGATTCGGCCTGCTCGTTGCCGCCCTACTCGCTGCCGCCCAAGATCATTTCCGAGATCGACCGGCAGACCGAGGCGCTGGCGCGCGCCCTCAATGTCGTGGGCCTGATGAACGTGCAGTACGCCGTGAAGGACGGCGACGTCTACGTGCTCGAAGTCAACCCGCGCGCCAGCCGCACGGTGCCGTTCGTCGCCAAGGCGACCGGCCAGCCGATCGCCAAGTATGCCGCGCGCTTGATGGTCGGCGAGACGCTCAAGGCCATTGCGATCAAGAAGTCGCGCGGCAAGCACGTCGCGGTGAAGGAGGCGGTGTTCCCGTTCGCCCGCTTCCCCGGCGTCGACGTCGTGCTCGGCCCCGAGATGCGCTCGACCGGGGAGGTCATGGGGCTGGATTCCAATTTCGGCCGCGCCTTCGCCAAGTCGCAGCTCGGCAGCGGCGGCAAGGTGCCGGTCGAGGGCGTGGTGTTCGTCTCGGTCAAGGACCAGGACAAGTCGGCGATGGTGAAGCCGGTGAGACGCCTCGTCGAGCTCGGCTTCAAGGTCGTGGCGACCGGCGGCACGGCCGATTTCCTCCACCGCCACGGCATCGAGGCGCAGCGCGTCAACAAGGTTCTGGAAGGCCGTCCGCACATCGTCGACCTGATGAAGGACGGCAAGGTCCATCTGGTGTTCAACACCGTCGACGGCGCGGTCGCCCTGACCGACAGCTTCACGCTCCGGCGCACCGCGCTGATGCACAGGATCGCCTATTATACAACCGTCGCCGGCGCCAAGGCGTCGGTCGAAGGCATCGCCGCCCTGCGCGCTGGCGCGCTGGACGTGGCGCCACTGCAATCCTACTTCAAGACCGCCTTCTGAAGGCGGTCTGCGCAAGACCTCCTTCTGAAGGAGGTCTTCGCAAAGCCCATGCCAATGCCACCCGCGCTCCGGGTGGTGCGTTGGGCGTTGACGCCGCCGCGATCATTAAGGACCATTGACTGATGGAACGCATTCCGATGACGGCCGAGGGGCTGAAGGGCCTCGAGGACGAGTTGAAGCAGCTGAAGAGTGTTGAGCGCCCCGCCATCATCAAGGCGATCGCGGCGGCGCGCGAGCACGGCGACCTGTCGGAGAACGCCGAGTACACCTCTGCGCGCGAACGGCAAGGCTTCATCGAAGGCCGCATCGCGGAGATCGAGGACATCATCTCGCGCGCCGAGGTGATCGACTTCAGCAAGCTGTCGGGCAAGGTCGTGAAATTCGGTGCGACGGTGAAGCTCGCCGACGAGGACACCGACGAGAAGGTGAAGTACCAGATCGTCGGGCCCTACGAGGCCGATCTCGCCAAGGGCCGCATCTCCGTCACCTCGCCGATCGGCAGGGCCCTGATCGGCAAGACCGTGGGCGACACCGTCGAAGTCCAGACCCCACGCGGCGCACGCTCCTACGAGGTCGTGGGCGTCCAGTTCAAGTAGGACTGCGAGACCTACAAGCCAGCAGCTCTGTCATCCCGAGCGTAGCGAGGGACCTTTAGGCAACCGGAAAGGTCCCTCGGCCTTCGGCCTCGGGATGACACGAAGTGCGGCCCGGCTAGTCCTTGCTCCAATCAGCCCGCCGCCGCAGCCGCCGCCAGTGCGCGGCGTCTGCCGATCAGCCGCATCGTGGCGTACTGCACCAGGAACAGGCCGATCTTGCTCGCGATGCCCCAGGTCGACATCGTGGCCGACCACGTCACCGGATCGAGCGACAGGGCCAGCACGACGTTGAGCGCCGCCGAAAGGAACATCAGGCCGGCCCAGGCGAAGCCGAAGATGTAGGCGAGGTCGGGCACGGTCTGGATGGCGATCGGAGGCAGGTAGCGGTTCATCCAGCCGGGCCGCAGCATGTAGGCACCGACGATGCAGTAGATCACCGTCGGCTTCAGCATCACGAAGCGCGCATCGTTGGTCAGCATCGTGGCTACGCCCGAGGCGACCACCAAGCCGATGCTCAGCCATTGCATCGTGTCGATCCGCTGGCGGCGAGCCATCAGCCAGCCGATCTGCAACACACCCAGGCTCACGCCCAGCGCCACTGCCAGGATCAGGTTCTTGGTGACCAGCAGCACGGCGAGGAACAGGATCGTCGAGGCGAGATCCGAGACGAGCAGCCGAGCCGATCGAAGCAGATTGTTCATGGCGCGCTCCGCACGAAGACTGTGTTAAACGGTAACGCTGTGTATTCAAAATTAGGCTATCAATTCACACCGTATCCCGCAACTCTTTTCAGTCGGTCGAAATCGGCACGCCCGGCAGCTGCTTGGCGGTGCGGAAGACCATCATCGATTTGACATGGCTGACGTTGGGGGCGGATGTCAGCCGGGTCGTCAGGAACTTCTGATACTCGTCCCAGGTCTCGGCCACGATCTTGAGCAGGAAGTCGGCCTCGCCTGCCAGCATGTGGCATTCGCGCACCTCGGGCCACTTGCCCATCAGCTCCTCGAACGCCTTGAGGTCGGTCTCGGCCTGGCTGTTGAGGCCGACCAGGGCGAACACCGACACCGTGTATCCCAGCGCCTCGGCGCTGAGCTCGGCGTGGTAGCCCTTGATGATGCCGGCCCGCTCCAGCGCCCGCACCCGACGAAGGCAAGGCGGCGCCGATATGCCGGCCCGCTCGGCCAGCTCCACGTTGGTCATGCGGCCGTTGCCTTGCAGGTCATTGAGTATGCGCCGGTCGATTCGATCGAGCTTTGCGCGAGCCATCCGATTTCCTCCGCTGGCCGCGGTCTATGCCAGAACCATGCCATGCGCGCAATAAAGTTGCGAAAACCCCTTTGATCGCTGCGAACAATTGCTCTTGACGCACAGAACGGCCGTGCATTGCACAAGAGGTTTGCATATATGTGGCCAGTTATGCGGCCCGTGGGACACCGGAGGACATGACAGCCACTCATCGCAGCAAAGTACTGATCCTCGGGTCGGGCCCGGCCGGCTACACAGCAGCGATCTATGCGGCCCGCGCCAGCCTCAAGCCGATGCTGGTGCAGGGTATCCAGCCCGGTGGCCAGCTCACCATCACCACGGATGTGGAAAACTACCCGGGTTTTGCCGACGTGATCCAGGGGCCGTGGCTCATGGAGCAGATGCAGAGGCAGGCCGAACACGTTGGCACGCAGCTGTTCTTCGACACCGTGGTCGAGGTCGATCTCGGCCGGCGGCCATTCGTGTGCACCGGCGATTCGGGCGACCGCTACGAAGCCGATGCGCTGATCATCGCCACCGGCGCCACGGCCAGATGGCTTGGCCTGCCGAGCGAGGAGGCGTTTCGCGGCGGCGGCGTCTCGGCCTGCGCCACCTGCGACGGCTTCTTCTTCCGCGGCAAGGAGGTGGTGGTGGTGGGCGGCGGCAACACGGCCGTCGAGGAGGCGCTCTATCTCACGCACCACGCCTCCAAGGTCACCCTCGTCCATCGCCGCGACAGCTTTCGCGCCGAGAAGATCCTGCAGGATCGGCTGTTCAAGAATCCCAAGGTCACGGTGCTGTGGGATCACACGCTGCAGGAGATCCTGGGCGAGACCAAGCCCGCGCCGCTGGTCCAGGGCGTGCGCGTGCGCAACGTCAAGACGGGTGTCGAGCAGCGGCTTGCGACCGACGGCGTGTTCATCGCCATTGGTCACTCGCCCAACACCGAGCTGTTCCGCGGCAAGCTCGCCATGGACGGCGAGGGCTACCTCATCACCAAGCCCGATTCGACGGCGACCGATGTCGACGGCGTGTGGGCGGCGGGCGACGTGCAGGACAAGATCTTCCGCCAAGCGGTGACTGCCGCCGGCACCGGCTGCATGGCAGCGCTCGAGGCGGAGAAATGGTTGGCAGGCCTGGAGGCCCGCCTGGCGCAAGCTGCGGAGTAAGCGCGGCAGCGCCGTTTGGAGGCGACGTCATGGATTGGGACAAGCTGCGGATCTTCCAAGCCGTGGCAGATGCCGGCAGCTTCACGCATGCGGGCGACGCGCTGAAGCTCAGCCAGTCGGCGATCTCGCGCCAGATCGGCGCGCTCGAGGAGCAGCTGGGCGTCATGCTCTTCCATCGCCACGCTCGCGGGCTCATCCTGACCGAGCAGGGTGAGCTGCTCTACCGCACCGCGCGCGACATGGCGGCCAAGGTCAACACCGCCGAGGCGCTGTTGCGCGCCAACCAGGACAAGCCGGCCGGGCGGCTCAAGATCCATGCCACCGTCGGCTTCGGCTCGACCTGGCTCACCGCGCAGATGCACGAGTTCATCACCGCCTACCCGGAGATCGACGTCAGCCTGGTGCTGTCCGACAACGAGCTCGACCTCGGCATGCGCGAAGCCGACGTCGCCATCCGCATGATGATGCCGCGGCAGCCCGGCCTGGTGCAGCGCCATCTCCTCACGGTGCGCAGCCATGTCTATGCCTCGCACGGCTACATCCAGAAGTACGGCAAGCCCAAGGGCATCGAGGAGCTCGGCCAGCACCGCCTGATCATCTTCGGCGAGGACGCACGCGCGCCCGTGCAGGACGTGAACTGGCTGCTGCGCGAAGGCAACGTCGACCAAGAGGAACGCGTGGTCGTGCTGCGCGTCAACAACACCTACGGCATCTTCCGCGCCGTGGAGTCAGGTCTGGGCATCGCGTCGCTGCCTGACTACCTGGCGCGCGAATCGAACAAGATCGAGATCGTGCTGCCCGACCTTAATGCCCGTACGACGGATGTGTACTTCACGTATCCCGAAGAGCTGCGTCACTCCAAGCGCATCGCGGTGTTTCGCGACTTCCTGTTGCGCAAAGTCGCAGAGACTCGTTTTTAGCGCTGAGATGTGCAGGAGTGCATAGCCAATGAAAGGCATGCGCTCTCCGCATGCCAGTTTTCGCAATTCCCCTCTGGCAATGCAGCGAACGGCGATTAGGTTCGGTTCAGGTCTTCGACACGAACGGTTTCGGCTGATCGCGTTGAAACTCGGGATCCTCATGATCCCACGTCTCCCAGACGTGAAGCCTCCCTGTTTGACTTAGCCGGGCCCAGTGCCCGGCTATTTTTTTGGCCCGGCTTTTTTGCCTTGTTTAATTTGCCGTGGGACGTTCTGCCGCTGGTAGGTCACAGGTGCAGTCCCCTCCAGCGATTGATGTGGAATGCGTTTGGGGCCACATGTATTTTCGGAGCCAATCAAGACGATGTTTTCCGAGGTCCGCCAAGCCGTTCTGCCCCTGGCTCTGCGCAAGATTAAGCGCCGGGGCGACTTGGAGCGCGCAGGGCTGCTGATCGAATCGCTGGCCAAGCATTGGCGGGATTCCAAGCCGTTCGAGCTCCTGATCGTGGCGCCCACGGCGGACACCCGGCTGCTGCGCTCCAGCCTGCCGCGGTTTCCCAAGATCAACGTCTCGGTGCGGCCGGAGAGCGATTTCTTCCCCTTGCTCAGCCCGTTCTACATGCTGACAGGCTGGTACCGGCAGCAGATCATCAAGCTCAAGGTGCCCGCCCTGCTGGGCTTCGAAGGCTATCTGACGCTGGATTCGGACGTCTGTTGCGTCGGCGACTTCGACGCCACGACCTTTGTGGATGACGGTCGTGCCTTGTCGCGCTGGGAGCCCAAGCTGCACCATGAATGGTGGCGCAACGCTGCCGAGGTCGTGGGCTCGAGCTACGATTCCAAGGGTTACGGGCTTTCGGTCACGCCCAACCTGCTGCACGGCAAGCTTGCGGCCCAGACATTGGAGCATGTCGGCAACGGCGGGGGCGATCCGAGTGCTGCACTGCTGATGTGGAAGGCGCGCCGGCCGATCAGTGTCGCCTGGACCGAGTACTCGCTCTACACCAGCGTCGCCGAGCTCAAGGGCAACCTGTTCGACTATCATGTCGACTGGAACGACTGCTACGCCGCCAACGTGCACCTGTTCTCCGAGCATTCCTGCGTCTGGGGCGCCGACGACTTCGAGCGCCTGGTCAAGCTGCCCAACGGCACCGATCCCGGCGGCAAGTTCATCATCGTGCAAAGCCACGCCCGCATCCCGCTCGAGCGAGTGCGCGAATACTGCCTGAGCTTCGCGAGCTGACGTCCCCCAGCTGTCATCCCGAGCGAAGTCTCTGTCATCCCGAGCGAAGCGAGGGATCCTTCCTGCGACCTAAAGGTCCCTCGCTGCGCTCGGGATGACAGAGCGGCCTACCTCTCGTTGTGCTCGCCGATCTTGGGCGCGCGCTCGGCGCCACCGGCTCGTGTTCCGTCGAAGCTCACCGGCAGGCCGTGGAACAGCGCCTCCGACCCTGCATAGGGCTTGGCCAGCATACCCAGCGCGGCGACTTGGGTTAGCGCCAGCACCTGCGGCACGGTGTTGATCGGCCCGTTGGGCACGCCGAGTGCGTCGAGCTTGCCCGACCAGTAGTCGCGGCTCTTGCCTTTCATGATGCCCGCGATCATGCCCAGCAGCGCCTCGCGATGCTGCAGGCGCTCGACATTGGTCTTGAAGCGCGGCTCGTCGGGCAATTCGGGATGGCCGAGCGCCTCGGCGAATTTTCTCCACAGGCGGTCGTTGCCGGGGCAGACCATGAGCGGCCCGTCGCTGCAGTCGAACGCCTGGTAGGGCGTCAGCGACGGATGGCCGGTCCCTTGGCGCGGCGGCATGCGGCCGGTCGCGGAGTAGCCGGCGATGTGGTTGGAGGCCCACATCAGGCCGCTCTCGAACAGCGAGGTGTTGACCAGGCACCCTTGCCCCGTCGCGGCGCGCCGGGCGAGGGCTGCGAGCACGCCGATCGCCGTCCACATGCCGGTCGACAGATCGATGATCGACACGCCGATGCGCGCCGCGGGGCCCGAAGGGTCGCCGTTCAGCGAAATCAGGCCCGCGACCGCCTGGATGATCGGCTCGTAGCCCGGCCGGTCCTTCCACGGGCCGAGGTGACCGAAGGCGCCGAGGTCGGCGTAGATTAGCCGCGGGAAGCGCTTGGTGAGAGCGGTGCCGTCGATGCCGAACTTGGCCGGCACGTCGGCACGCAGATTGTGGATGAAGATGTCGGCCTGGCCGATGCGCGCGATCAGCGCCTCGCGCTCGCTCTTGTCGGCGAGATCGCAGGTGATCGACTGCTTGCCGCGATTGAGCGCGATGAAGCCCAGCGAATCGTCGTCGATGAACGGCGGCCCCCACTTGCGCGCATCGTCGCCCTCCGGCCGCTCGACCTTCACGACATCGGCGCCGAGGAAGGCCAGGATCTGTCCGCAATAGGGGCCGGCCAGGTTCTGGCCGAACTCGACGACCTTGATGCCCGCCAATGGACCAGCCGATGGACATGCCAATGGACCTGCCAATGGACCTGGCTGCGGCTTGGTCATCTGAGATTGCTGCCGAGAATCTCGCGGGCGATCACCATGCGCTGCACCTCGCTCGGCCCCTCGCCAACCCGGCGGATACGCATCTCGCGATACCAGCGTTCGAGCGGCAGATCCTTGGTCATGCCCATGCCGCCATGGATCTGCATGGCGCGGTCGACGACGCGGCCGCCGCCTTCCGAGGCCGTGAGCTTGGCGATCGCCGCCTCGGTGCGGAAGGGCAGGCCGCGGCGCGCCTTCTCGGCCGCTTCGAGCGTGAAATGCCGCGCCGTGCGGATGTCGATTTCGTTGTCGACCAGCATCCACTGGATGGCCTGGCGGTTGGCGAGCTTCTCGCCGAAGGTAGAGCGCATTTTCGCCCATTCGACCGCCATCTCGTGGGCCGCGATGGCGATGCCGATGCAGCCGGCGGCATAGGGTATGCGCTGGCGCGTCAGGCGGTCGTTGGCGACGGCGAAGCCCTTGTTGACCTCGCCCAGCACCTGGTGATCGGACACCCAGCAATCCTTGAACTCGAGCTCGGTGGCGTAGCTCGAGGAGCGCAAGGTGTGGACCACGCGCCGCACGTGGAAGCCGGGTGTGTCGGCGTCGATGATGAAGCAGGTGATGCCGGCGCGGCCTTTTGAGGCGTCGGTCCGGGCGAACACGATGCCGTACTGCGCGCGGTCGGCGCCGGAGATGAAGATCTTGGCCCCGTTCAGCACCCAGCCGTTGTCCTTGCGCTCGGCCTTGGTCTGGATGGCGCGCGCCGGGTCGCTGCCGCCGGACGGCTCGGTCAGCCCGAAGAATGGCTTCTTCTCGCCGCGCAAGGTCGGATAGAGGTAACGTTCCTTCTGGTCCTCGTTCGCTTCGAAGATCTGCGCCAGGCCGGCGCCGCCGAACGTGCCGTAGCACGGCACGTAGAGGCCGGCGCGGTGCTGCGCCATCTCGATGGCGAGCAGCACGCGCGTCACGATGTCGATGTCGGGCCCACCGAACTCCCTGGGGATGTCGATGCCGTAGAGGCCCATCGCCTTGGTCTTCTCGACCAGCCGCGCCTGATCGGCCGGGTCGAGCTCGGCGGCGTCGGGATCGAGCTTGGCCTCGAGCGGAATGATCTCCTCGCGCACATAGCGGCGCACCTGGTCGATCAGCATCTGCTGTTCGGAGCTCGGCTCGAAATCCATACTTCTCTCCTTCCCTCCCTCGTTCATACGGGGGAGGTGGCCCGCAGGGCCGGAGGGGGAAAGCCACACGGAACATCGTTGTGGCTTTCCCCCTCCGCCCCCTGTCGGGGGCACCTCCCCCGGAAGACGGGGGAGGCAATTGAACGAACGATCACGACGGGCTCAGCCGCCCGAGGCTGGGCGGCGGGTTCTTGGCGTTGTCGGCGGGCAGGCTGCCGTGGTCGGCCTTGTGCACCATCAGAAGCTCGAACCAGCGGGTGCGATACTGCTGGTTCACCTCGACGCGGAACTGGTGGCCCGGTCTGCGTTCACGCGCCTCGCGCTGCAGCTCGCTGCGCAGGCCGAATGGCGAGCGCGCGCCGGCCTCGCCGATGAAGACGATCGTGCCAACCGAGTCGGCGACTTGGTAGACGCCGAGCTGCCCCGGCAGGCGCGTGGCTTCTTCCGCCGTGAGCGGCCGCCATGGCTTGTCGAGGCGCAGACGCAGTGCCATGGCTAGCGGCCCTGGAATTTGGCGGTGCGCTTCTCCAGGCGGGCTTTCATGCCCTCCTGCGCGTCCTGGCTCTGCATCGCGGCGACGACCAGCGCGTCGACGTCATCGTGCTTGATGCCGTCGCGGAACTCGAGCTGCCGCACGGTTAGGGCCTTCATGGCCTTGAGCGACAGCGGCGCATTGGCCGCCAGCCGGTCGATCACCTTCTTGGCTTCGGCCTCGAGCTCGGCCGCCGGCACGCAGCGCGCGATCAGGCCCAGCCCATGGAGCTTGGTCGCGGGCAGCGGATCGCCCAGCAACAGCATCTCGCGCGTCGTCACCGGTCCCAGCAGTTCCATGAGCTTCTTGGCCAGGAACCAGTTGGGCGCCAGGCCGACCTGGGCGAGCGACATGCCGAAGCGCGCCTTGTCGGAAGCGACCACCAGGTCGCAGTGCAGCGCAAGCTCGTTGCCGCCGGCGATGGCGTCGCCCTGCACGACGGCGACGACGGGCAGCGGGCAGAGCTCGATCGCGCGCAGCATCACCTCGATGCCGCTTGCCTTGCCGGCGCCGGCCGACCTGCCGCGTTCGGCCATGTCGAGCCCGGCGCAGAACACGTTGCCCTTGCCGCGGATCACCACGACCCGATCGTCAGGGGCGACCGGCGCCTGCAGGGCTTCGATCATCTCGTGCAAGAGCTCGCTGTCGAGCGCGTTGCGCTTCTCAGGCCGGTTCATCCAGACGGTTTTGACCGGTCCGTCCTTCTCGACGATGACTTTGTTCATGCTGTCACTCCGGTTCGATCCCGGCGGCCTGGATCGCCCTGGCCCACCAATCGGTTTCCTTCTTGACGTACGCCGCAAACTCGGTGAGCGCGAGCGGCGCGATGTCCATGCGCCCTTGCGTCATCGCCTTGGCAGTCGCGGGATCCTTCATCGCCTCGCCGATGGCGTCGGCCAGCGCCTTCTGGATGGGCTGGGGCGTGTTGGCCGGCGCGAACACCGCCAGCCAGTAAACCAGGGAGTAGCCCGGCACGGTCTCGGCGATTGCCGGGAGGTCGGGCGCCACCGGCGTGCGCGTGGGCCCCGTCACTCCCAGCCCGCGCACGCGGCCGGCCTCGATCTGGCTGAGCGCCTGCGGCAGGTCCGGGAACATCACCTGGACCTGGCCGGAGGCGACGTCGCCCAGCGCCTGCGGGCTCGCCTTGTAGGGCACGCGCTCGATCTTCACGCCGGCCAGCTGGTTGAACATCTCTGCCGAGACGCGCTGGCTGGCGCTGGCTTCGGAATAGTTGAGCTTGCCGGGGTTCGTCTTGGCGTAGTCGATCAGCTCGGCGACCGTCTTGATCGGCAGGTCGTTGTTCACGACGAGCGCATTCACGCCGGTGATGCAGCGCATGATCGGCGCGAAATCCTTGTCGGGATCGTACGAGAGCTTCTTGAAGAGGGCGGTGTTGGCCGCGTTGGTCGAATTGGTGCCCATCAACAGCGTGTAGCCGTCGCCCGCCGCGGTCGCGACCGCCGAGGCGCCGAGCTGGCCTGAGGCGCCCGGCTTGTCGTCGACGATGATCGGCTGCTTCAGGATCTCCTGCAGCTTGCCGCCGAGGCCCCGGGCGGTGATGTCGGTGGCGCTGCCGGGCGCGAACGGAACGACGATCTTGATCGGCTTGTCCGGGAATGCCGCCTCGGCAAATGCCCGCGGCGCGGCCGCAAGGGCTGCCATGCCCGCCAGCGCCGAGCGCCTCGTCGTCTTCAACGCCAACTCCTCCCTGGACCGCGGACCTCCTCAGGTCGGGGGTCACCCCGACCGAGTCCGCTCAAAGCTCACGAGGCGGACCAGATCCTTGGACTTCTCTCAGGACGAGGGGCCGCGCTCCTTCTGCTTTTAGCGCGGGCCGGCGAGGCGAGGCAAAGCCCCGATCACATGTAGAGCTTTTCCGCTTTGCGGTCGGTGTACAGGCTGGCGACGAACTCGCCGTAGCCGTTGTACAGCTGCGTCGGGATGCGTTCGTCGCTGCCCAGCGGCTTCTCGGTCGCCTGGCTCCAGCGCGGATGCGGCACCTGCGGATTGACGTTGGCCCAGAAGCCGTACTCGCTCGCCTGCAGCGCCTCCCAGAACGACACCGGCCGCTTGTCGGTGAACTCCAGGCTGACGATCGACTTGATGCTCTTGAAGCCGTACTTCCAGGGGGTCACCAGCCGGATCGGCGCGCCGTTCGGCTTGGGCATGGGCTTGCCGTAGAGGCCGGTGGCGATGAAGGCGAGCTCGTTGGTCGCCTCGTCGATCGCCAGCCCCTCGGTGTAGGGCCAGGGATAGGCGAGGTCGCGCTCCTCGTGCATCACCGACGGCTTGCTCAGCGTCTTCATGGCGACGTACTTCGCGCCGCCGGTCGGCTTGCAGATCTCGACCAGCGAGCGCATGGGAAACCCGGTCCACGGCACGATCATCGACCACGTCTCGACGCAGCGATGGCGATAGACGCGCTCCTCCAGCGGCACCCGGGCGAGCAGGTCGTCGATGGCGATCTCGAACGGCTTCTCGACCATGCCGGAGACCTTGATGGTCCACGGCCGCACCTCGAGCTTCTGGGCATCGCGCCAGATGCTCTTGTCGAAGCCGAACTCGTAGAAGTTGTTGTAGGTGGTGACGCGCCGCTCCTCGGCGATCGGCTTCGGCGCGCCGTAGCGGTCGTTGCGCTTGGCAGGATAGAGCGAGGCCGAGGGATCCTTGGTGTCGGCCGCGGCCACCGACGGCAGGCCGAGCGCCAGGGCGCCAAGCCCCATCGCCGCGACCAGCTCGCGGCGCTTGAGGTAGATGCCTTCGGGCGTTGCCTTGTTCTCGCCGATTTCCCAGCCGCGCGTGCGCTTGATCAACATGTAAAGCCTCCTTTGCGGCCCCACTTGGCGCGCCGCCGGTCGCTTGCCAAGTCAATCCTGCTCAACGCGGCGTGACGGCGCTGACGCCGCCTGCTCGCGTCGCCCCTCAAGCCGATGTCCCGGTGACCGCCAGGATCTTGGGCCACATCTGGTCTTTCCAGCCGGCATTGCCGGTCACGGCGAGGATGATCTTGCCGTTCTGGGCCAGGATGAAGCGGGGAGTGGCGTCGGGCCGCGCCTTGCCCTCGTCGCTGTCGAGGAAGGCGGTCCGCACCCATTTGGCGTCGGCCGGCCAATATTCCTCGTCCAGGACCAGCGACTGGTTGGCCGGATGGACGATGCGGTAGTCGAGCTTCTTGCAGGCGTCAGAGGCGACGAAAGCGGGTTCGGACTGGGCACGCCAGATCTTGCATCCGCCTCAAAGCTCGTGGCCGACGAACACCAGCATCGGCTTGCCCGACCCCTTGTCGGTCTGGGCGAGCGCGATGCGGGTCGATGATGCTGCGCCGGCCATCGCCAGGCCGGCCATCACCATGGACCTTCTCTTGATCATGCGATGGGTCTCCCTTGGGACATGTTCCACGGGAGCAGTATGAATAGCGCACTGCACCAGGAGAAGGCGCCGCAGCGCCCTCTCACCGGCTTGTGAAGCAGCGTCAGGCAGCCCGCTTCTTGCTCTCCTCGACGATGCGGTCGGCGGTGCGTCCGACCAGCTCCTGCAGATGGTCGAACTCGGTGCGGAAGGTGCCGACGCCCTGCGTGACCGAGCGGATCTCGACGATCATGTCGGCGATCTCGGCCTCGGGCATCAGGGCCGAAACCTCGTCCCAGCCGCTCCACCCCGCGCGCGCGTCATAGCCCAGAAGCTGGCCTCGGCGGCCCGAGATCAGCCGCTGGATGCGCGGCGTTGCTTCGCTGGGCGCGGCCACGGTCACCTTGAGGATCGGCTCGAGCAGCACCGGCTTGCACTTGGGCAGGCCCTCGCTGAGCGCGATGCGGGCGGCCATCTTGAACGACATTTCCGAGCTGTCGACCGAATGGTACTGGCCGTCGAACAGCGTCACTTCGAGGTCGACCACGGGCTGGCCGAGCGGGCCTTCCTTGAGGTTCTCGCCCAGGCCTTCCTCGACCGCCGGGATGAAGTTGCGCGGCACCACGCCGCCTACGATCTTGTCGACGAAGCGGAAGCCCGAGCCGCGCGGCAGGGGCTTGATCTCGATCTTGATGTCGGCGAACTGGCCATGGCCGCCGGTCTGCCGCTTGTAGCGCGCGTGCTGCTGCGTGCCGAGCTGGATGGTCTCGCGATACGCGACACGCGGCGTCTGCGTCTCGACGGCGACGTTGTAGCGGGCGGCAAGCTTGTCGATCGCCACCTTCAGATGCATCTCGCCCTGGCCCTTGAGCAGGAGCTCGTGCGTCTCGGCCCGCTGCTCGTAGCTGAGTGACGGGTCTTCCTCGATGATCTTCTGCAGCGCCGCGGTGAGCTTGACCTCGTCGTTGCGGTTCTTGGCCGAGAGCGACAGCCCGAACACCGGCGGCTCGGCGGCCGGGAAATCCTCCGTGGCGACGATGCCGGCGGCACTCAGCGTCTGGCCGGCCGACAGGGCGTCGACCTTGGCCAGCGCCACGATCTCGCCCGCCTTGGCCTCGGCGATCTTGTCCAGCCGCTGGCCGAACGGCCGCAGCAAGGTGCCGATGCGCTGCCCGCCCAGGGTCTGCCCCTCGCTCAGCGTCCCGGACCAGACGCGGCAGAGGGAGAGCTTGCCGGCGTGGCTCTGGTGCAGGACCTTGAAGCATTCGAGCATCGCCACGCCGTTCGACGGCAGGGCGCGGCGTTCGGCGGTCCTGGCGACGAACGGCGTGTCGTGGCGCAGCGCCTTCAACAGCCGCCGCACGCCGTTCTCGCGGTCGCCGGCGCCGAGCAGCACGGGCGCGATCTGGTCGGCGCCGAACTCGTCGTGCAGGTCGCGGTAGATCAGCGACTTCTCCGGCGCGATGTCCTCGATCAGCTGCTCGAGCAGGGTGTCGTCGAACTCCGACAGGGTTTCCAGCATCTCGCGGCGCGCCTCGTTTTCGCGCGGCAGCAGCTCGGCCGGCATCTCGATCAGGTCGGAGGCGCCGCTCGACTTGTAGCGGTAGGCGCGCTCGCTCACGAGGTCGACATAGCCCACCGTCTCGTCGGCGCCGTTGGCGGCGGCACGGCGGATCGGCACCTGGCGCAGCACCAGCTTGCGCGTCGAGATCGTCTGCAGCGCGGCCATCATGTCGCGCACGCGGACCTCGGCCGAATCGATCTTGTTGACGAACAGGATGTGCGGGATGCGGTTGTCTTCGATGTATTTCAGGAGCGGCGCCAGGACCACGACACGCTCGGGGGCGGGCTCGCAGACCACGACGGCGGCGTCGCACACGGCCAGGGCGGCGAAGGCGTCGTGCTGGAACTCGATCGAGCCCGGCACGTCGACGAAGGTCCACTGGTCGCCGAGATAGTCGACCGAGGCGACGTTGAGCTCGGTGCCCATGCCGCGCTTGCGCGCCTCCGGCGCGCCGTCGCCGATCGAGGTGCCGGCGCGCGTCGACCCGCGCCGGCCGATGGCCCCCGTGGCGTAGAGGATGCTCTCGAGCAGGCTGGTCTTGCCCGAGAGGTACGGCCCGCACAGCGCCACCACACGATGCGCGCCGCTGCCTGGTCTGCCTCCAGGGATGGTCTCGGATTTGATGTCGTTCATGTCAGCGTCCTCCCTTTCGCGCGTGCGCTTCGCGGCAAAAGCTCCGGACGCTGGTCGCTGCCGAACTGGTCCGGAGCGAAGCCTTGTCGAAGAAATCGTTTCACTCCGATGACGGCGAGTCAATGCGGGCCCGGGGGAAGATTCTTGCAGGCCGACGTGCAGTGCGGCTTCAACCGATGATCGCTGGGTTAAAGACGATGCCGGGAGCAATATCGGCATCATGCAGATGGACATCGCGACGCGTCTCGTGGCGGCCGCACTTGCTTTGGATGGCCCGCTCGGCGCGCTCGACGGCATCATCAGTGAACTGCCTGAAGGCGAAGAGAAGGATGAATGCCGTGGCGCACTTGCCGACGTCATCGGCATCGTCGCCCGACATCTGATATTTCGCGTCTATCGGCAATACCCGGAACTCGACCCGGATCGGTAACCACGCTTCAGAGCAGCCCGAGCGCCTTTGCATTGTGCTGGAAGATGCGCTGGCGCAGCTTCGGGTCGAGGTCGGCGAGTTGCCTGTGCGGTTCCGGCAGGCCCATGGAGAAGGGCCAGTCGGAACCGAACACGACGTGGTCCTCGCCGTGGCGGGCGGCGGCGAGCGCGAGCGTCGCCGCATCGTGGGTGATGCAGTCGACGCAGAAGCGGCGGAACGAGATGCGCGGCTTTTCCGCGCCGGTATCGGCCCCGGGGCGCCCCGTCACCTGGCCGCGTTCCAGGCGGCCGGCGATGGCGGCCGCGGCGCCGCCACCGTGCGCCAGGCAGACCGTCATGTTGGGATGGCGCTCGAGCACGCCGGACATCGCGAGGTGCGCGGCGGCGAGCGCCGTCTCCATCGGGCTGCCCAAAAGGTTGTGCAGGTAGAACGGCTCGAAGCGCGGGTCGCAGCCCTTGCACGGGTGCAGGAACAGAAAGCCGCGCACCTGGTCGAGCGTCGACCAGAGCGGCGCGAAGTCAGGGTCGGAGAGAACGGTCTTGTGGTCCTGCGATCCGGCCGGCATGGCGAAGCGCGCCTTGCTGGTGCGGGCGCGCTCGGTGGCGACTTCGGCCGCCAAGGCCGGGTGCGTGACGGGCAGGTGATAGAGCGGCGACAGGCGATCGGGAAAGCGCGACGCCATGACGTCGAGGCCATCGTTGGCGTAGTGCACCCAGTCGCGCATCGCCGCCAAGTCAAGGTCGAGGCGATAGAGCGGCGGCGGGATCGAGATCCAGGCGCGCTCGACCCGCTGCTCGTCCATCCAGGCGACCAGCGCCTCGGGCCGATAGACCGACTTGGCGGCCAACGTGTAGCCGTCGATCGTGAGCGCGCCGGCCGCGTCGTCCCAGGTGACGCCCGCGATGCTCGCCAGCCGATCCCTGAGCACCGGCGCCAGATGTGCATGGACGTCGAGCGCGATGCGCTCCACGCCGGCGACGCTCACGAGGCGGCCGACAGGCGCGGCGTCGTGGCCAGCACCGGATCGCTTTGCACGAAGCGGGGTGTCGCGACCGCAACGGGCTGTCCGTCGCCGAACACCGCGCGATAGAGTCTCAGCCAGTTGCCGCTGGTGATCTTGTCGACCTCGACGGCCGAGAACCCGACGTCCTTCAGGCCACCTGGCAGCAGGCCGAGATGGTGCACCTCGGTGAACCACGCCGGCGGCGGCGCCTTGCCCGGCCGCGCGGCGGAGGCCGCGCCGTAGTCGACGCCGCGTGTCCAGCGTCCCATGCGCATCCAGTCGTAGTCGGGCTTGGTGAAGTTGTGGCTGCGGTCGGTGCCGATGCCGACATGGTCGATGCCCATGATGTCGACCGACTTGGCCACCATCTCGCACCAGTTCCGAAGCGAGCTGCAGTAGTGGTCGCCGGTGATGTTGCGGTAGGTGGCACAGCCCAGCACGCCGCCACGCTCGGCCAGCGCCCTCAGGACGTCGTCGGTCTTGTTGCGCTTGTGCGGGAACAGGCTATCGGGATTGGCGTGGGTCACCGCCACCGGCTTTTCCGAGCACAGGATGGCGTCCCGGGTAGTGCCGTTGCCGACATGGCTGAGGTCGACCAGCACGCCGCAACGGTTCATCTCGCGCACCATCTCCTTGCCGGTGCGCGACAGGCCCGAGTCCTCCGCCTCGTAGCAGCTGCCGCCGAGCTCGTTCTGGTTGTTGTAGGTGAGCTGGATGGCGCGCACGCCGAGCTCGGCGAACAGCTCGACGAAGCGGATGCGGCCTTCCAGCAGGTTGGAGTTCTGGAAGCCGAGCAGGATCGCCGTGCGCCCGGAAGCGGCGATCGCCTCGATCTCGGCCGCCGTGTGTGCGATGGCCACGAGATCGGCGTTGGCGTTGACCAGGTCGCGCCAGCGCGCGATCGAATCGAGCGATTCCACCGTGCCTTCCCAGAAGCCGCAGGTCACCGTCACGGCGCCGACGTCGGCCTTGCGCAGATCGGTGAAGGTGTCGCGTGTAAAATGTCCGCACTGCAGGCCGTCGATCAACATACGCTCTACTCCGGATCCGCCTACGCCGACTGGCGCAGGACGAGTTTGGTAGGAATGGTGGTGAGGCCCGCCGCACCGGGCGGGCCGTCCGCCTTGAAGACCTCGCCGACGGCGCGTGCCGCGGCGGGGGCGTCGATCGCCACGGTGCTGAGCGATGGCCGCGAGAACGCGCCCCAGCTCAAGCCTCCGAAGCCCATGAAGGCCACCTCGTCGGGCACGGCGAGGCCGTGATCGGCCGCCGCCGCCATGCCGCCCAGCGCCAGCTCGTCGCTGGCGGCGAAGACCGCCCCGAAATGCACGTTCCTCTTGAGCGCGGCGCGCGTCGCCTGGTAGCCGGCATCGGCGCGGTAGCCTTCGGAGATCTCCCAGACCAGGCCGGCGTCGACGTCCTCGCCATTCGCCAAAAGCGAGGCGCGATAGCCGTCGAATCGGGCGCGGCCGACCACCGACGTTTCGATGCGTCCGACGAACGCCACCGGCGTGCGGCCGCTGGCGATGAGATGCGCGACGGCTGCGGCGGCGCCGCCGGCATTGTCGTTCACGATCGAGGGAATGCCCTCGGCGCTGAAATCCTGGCCGAGCGAGACGATCGCCACGCCGCTCCTGATCGCCGCCTGGATCACCGGCAGCAGCGTGGGCATGTCCATGACGTGCGGCGCGCTCAGCAGCACGCCGCGCAGGGCGAGGGAGGGCGCGCGCTCGAGGAAATGGCGCAGGCGCTCCTCGCGGTGCTCCATGTTGAACAGCAAGAGGTCGAGCCCGAGCGCCTCGAGCTCGCTCTGCACGTTCTTGGCCAGGGCCGCGTTGATGCCCTGCTCGATGTCGCCGGTCACCAGCGCGACGGCACGGCCGCGGCCGGCGCGCAGGCTGCGCGCCACCTCGTTGGGCCGATAGCCCAGCTCCTCGATCGCCTGCAGCACGCGCGCCCGCGTCTCGGCGGAAACGCGCACCTGCCCGCCCAGCACGCGCGACACCGTGGCCGGCGACACGCCGGCGCGCTTGGCCACGGCGACCACGCTCACCATGAACGACCTGCCTTGCTGGCCAGGGCGAGCGTGCTGCCGGCCTCGCGCAGGTCGCGGAGCACCGCCTGGCTCGCGTTGTGACCGCAGATGCCCGAGATGTAGTTGCCCGGCCAGGTGCCGTTGCCGCTGAGATAGAGGCCGGCGGTCGGCGTGCGGTAGTCGTGCAGGCCGGGCAGGGGGCGCATCCAGAACGAGCCGAACGGCAGGCTGTCGCCGTGCGTGATGTTGGCTTCGACCAGCCCGAACTCGCGCTCGAAGTCGGTCGGATCGAGGATGCGCCAATCTCGGATCAGGCTCGTTAGCCCCGGCATGTACTCGGCAAGCTTGATCACGACACGCTCGGCGAAGACCTCGCGCTGCTCCTGCCAGGTGCCTTCGCGCAGCCGGTAGGGCGCATTGCCGACGTTCAGGCTGAGCACGTGCTTGCCGGTTGGCGCCAGCGTGGGCGATGTCATCGAAGGACATAGGCCCCAGATCACCGGCTTCTGCGACAGGCGGCCGAGCAGCATGTCGGTGTGCGCCTCCTCGATGTAGTCGAGCGAGGGCGCGATGCGGAACTGGGCCGACGCCAGCCGTGCGGCCTCCTCGCCGGAGGACGCAGCGGCGAAGCGCGGCATGCCGTCGAGCGCTAGAACCACCTTGAAGGCCCGGCCGCGCATCGGCTTGCGTTTCATCTTGGCCAAAAGCTCGCGCCATTCCGGCGCCTCGGCGACCAGCGACGTCACGGTGGTGTAGGGGCTGAGGGCGGAGACGACGATCGGCGCGTCGTACTCATCGCCGCGTGCGGTGACGACGCCGCGCACGCGGCCGCCCGTCGTTCGGATGTTCGTGACCGGCTGGCCGAGCAGGACCTCGCCGTCGTGCGCGCGCAGGCTGGCGCCCAGCGCGTCGGTGATGGCGCCCATGCCGCCGACCGGCAGGCCGGTCGAGCCGCGCAACGGCAGCAGGCGGGGATCCTGCGAGCCACCGTCGCGCAACGAGGCGAGCGACAATGGCCGCATCATGAGGTTGAACGGCGTGCCGGGCGTCGAGGGCGCGACTTGGCCGCCGACCACGGCGAGCGGGGCAATCAGTGCCTGCGTCTGCGGCGCCAGCTCGAACTCGTCCATCAGGTCGCGGGCATTGCCGAACAGGATGCGGCTGAACGCTTCCTGGTCCTCGAGCCGCGTCAGGTTGCGCACCAGGTGC
>JAFAKN010000370.1 GCA_019235415.1 Alphaproteobacteria bacterium | reverse complement strand
GCCCGGCGTAGTGCTCGTAGAGCTCGCGCTCGGGGCCGCGGCCGGCGCGGCCCACGCACGCGATCAAAAGCTTCACGCCCCAAACTTCACGCTGGAGTCTTCAAGCCCGAGTTGGCGCGGCGGGCGCGACCGCGATTGGCGGCCTTGGGCTTGGCGGCCGCCTCAGTCTCCAGCGCCCACATCTTCTCGAGCCCGTAGAAGGCGCGCGTCTCGGGACGGAAGACATGGATCACCACGTCGCCGGCATCGATCAGCACCCAGTCGCCGCCCTGCTTGCCTTCGACCGGCGCCGGACCGAAGCCCGCGCGCTTCAGCCGCTCCGCCAGATGGTCGGCGATCGCCACGACCTGCCGGTTCGATCGGCCCGAGGCGATCACCATGTGGTCGGCGAAGGCGGACTTGCCCGCGAGGTCGATGACGACCACCTCCTCGGCCTTGTCGTCATCCAGTGAACGGCGCACCAGCGCGAGCAGCGCGTCGGTGTCCTTGCTCCGGTCGGGAAGCTTGGCGATGGGTTGCGTGATGGTCCTTCCTTTCGCAGATGTGCGACGGGTCCGCACGGCGCGGATCGCGGTCGCGGAATGGCTGTCGAGCCGGCTGGGGATGAAGCACCACGCCGGCGGTCGATGGCCGGCCAACATGCGCGCGTGGTCGGGGTCGACGCGATAGCGGGCGAAGGCGCGCGGAGCTTTCGACACCAGCGCCGGGTAGCTCCACCCGGGACGGGCGAAGGCGGCGATGGGAATGGCGGCGAACAGCCCGCGCCAGCCCTCCCAGTCGACCAGCTGCGGCAGAATGTCGGCGCCCATCAGCCAGACGAAGCGCGCCTTGGGATAGGCACGCTTGAGCGCCCGCACCGTGTCGAGCGTGTAGCGCGTGCCGAGCGCGAGCTCGGGCGCATCGACCCGGATGCGCGCATGCCGGCCGACCTGGCGGGCACGCGCGAGCCGCACCGGCAGCGGCTCCATGCCGGCGCCGTCCTTCAGCGGATTCTGCGGCGAGACCAGCCACCACACCTCGTCGAGGCCGAGCCGCTTCAGCGCCTCGAGGCTGACATGGCGATGGCCCTCGTGGGCGGGGTTGAACGAGCCGCCGAGAAGGCCGATGCGCCGCGTGGTGTCGCGCGGCACGCCCGGCATCGGATGGCGGGCGCTCATGTTGCCTCCACCGTCTTGCGGGGGAGGTGCGCCCGAAGGGGGCGGAGGGGGAAGGCCGCAAAGAGGCAGCGCCGATTGGGCTTTCCCCCACCGGCCCTGCGGGCCACCTCCGCCGTTTGACGGGGGAGGAACTTCAAAAGCTGCAGCGACATCACGGCCTGAGCGTCCCGTGGCCGCGCACGACGTTCTTGTAGGTCGTGAGCTCGACCAGGCCCACCGGGCCGCGGGCGTGCATGCGGTTGGTCGAGATGCCGATCTCGGCCCCCAGGCCGAACTCGGCGCCGTCGGCGAACTGGGTCGAGGCGTTGTGCATGACGATGGCGCTGTCGACCTCGCTTAAAAATCGCTCGGCGGTCGCGGCATTCCCGGTCACGATCGATTCGGTGTGCTGGCTGCCGAAGCGGGCGATATGGGCGATCGCGCCTTCGACGCCGTCGACCGCGGCGACCGCGATCACCGGCGCCAGATACTCGGTGCGCCAGTCCTTGTCGCTGGCCGCGACGGCCTTGGCATCGCGCTTCACGACCTCGCTATCGCCGCGCACCTCGCAGCCCAGCGCGTGCAACTGTTCCAGCACCGGCATCAGGTGCGTGTCGAGCGCGGCGCGGTCGACCAAAAGCGTCTCGGCGGCGCCGCAGATGCTGACGCGGCGCATCTTGGCGTTGGCCACGACATCGCGCGCCATGGCGACGTCGGCGTCGCGGTCGACATAGACGTGGCAGATGCCGTCGTAGTGGCGCAGCACCGGCACGCGGCTCTCCTCGGTGACGCGATCGATCAGCGAGCGCCCGCCACGCGGCACGATGAGGTCGAGCCAGTCGGTGGCGCGCAGGAGCTCGCCGACCGCGGCGCGATCGGTGACGGGCACCAGCTGCACGCAATCTACGGGCAGGCCCGCGACCGCGAGCGCCTCGCGCAGCAACGCGACGATGGCCCGCGAGGAATGAAAGCTGTCCGAGCCGCCGCGCAGCACGACGACGTTGCCCGACTTCAGGCACAGCGCGCCGGCGTCGGCGGTGACGTTGGGCCGCGCCTCGTAGATCACGCCGATGACGCCGATCGGCACGCGCACGCGGCTGATGACGAGGCCGTTCGGGCGCGTCCACTCCTCGAGCTTGGCGCCGACCGGGTCGGGCAAGGCGGCGATGTCGTCGAGGCCCTTGGCCATCGCTTCGACCCGCGCCTCGTTCAGCAACAGGCGGTCCTGCAACACTTCGCTCATGCCGGCGGCCTTGGCCGCTTCGATGTCCTTGGCATTGGCTGCGAGGATCGCGGCTCGCCGCTCGCGAATGAGTCGAGCCGCGTCGCTCAGCGCCTTGTTCTTGGTTTCAGTCGACGCGGTGCGCAGGGCAACGGCGGCAAGCTTCGCCCGGCGGCCGAGCTCGGCCACGAGGCCCGCTACGTCCCTGGCGATGTCATCTGCAGGCTTGGTCTGCACGTTCATCGATCGCTCCAGTATAGACCCCGCCCCCGTCATTCGACCACGCCGGTCATTCGACCACGAGGTCGTCGCGATGGACCATCTCGTCGCGGCCGCGAAAGCCCAGCAGGCGCTCGATCTCGGCGCTCTTGCGGCCCGCGATGCGGCGCGCCTCGTCGGCGCCATAGGCCACCAGGCCGCGGCCGAGGAGGCGGCCGGCACGGTCCCTGACGTCGACCACGTCGCCGCGCTTGAAGTCGCCCTCGATGCCGGTAACGCCGGCCGGCAGCAGGCTCTTGCCGGCCGACAGCGCGCGCCTCGCGCCGTCGTCGACGGTGAGCGCGCCGGCCGTCTTGAGCGAGCCCATGATCCACTTTTTGCGCGCCGAGCGGGGCGAAGCCTCGGGCAGAAACCAGCTGCAGCGCGCGCGGCCGTCGATCAGCTGGCCGAGCGCACCGACGGGGCGGCCGTCGGCGATCGCCATGCGGCAGCCGGCCGCCAT
>JAFAKN010000344.1 GCA_019235415.1 Alphaproteobacteria bacterium | reverse complement strand
GGGATGGACCATGGGGTGTACTTTTCGGATATGTTTGTCATCCCGAGCGCAAGCGTCGCTGGGGGCGCGCCACTCCAGTGGCGCGATCTTCTTTGTGCGACGTGAATGACGCGCGACTGGAGTCGCGCGCCCCCAGCCCTCGCTGCGCTTTGCGATGAACGCCTGCCCTACACGGTCTGCAGGATCTTGTCCTTGGTGATGTCGGGCGCCAGCGCGCGGTGCCAATCGGCGTCGCGCGCAAAAACGTCTTCGCCGGCCTTGACCGTGTAGTAGCTGGTGCCGGTGCCGGCCGGCTGCTCGTCGTCTTCGACCGCCCGCACCGCTTCGCGTAAAAGCTTGCGCGCCTGGATGATCGCCTTGTCGGCCGGGCCGAGATGCTCGCGGCTGCGGTCGACGATCGGGCCCATGCTTTCCTGCAGGGCGCGGTCCTGCTGGTTGATGCCGTCGATGCCGGTGTAGCTCTCGGTCTTCTGCACCGCGCGGTCGAGGCCGTAATTGTTGGTGCGGTTCTGGAACGACCGGAAGGTCTTGGGATCGACATGCAATGGGCCGTTGCCCAGCCCGCGCTCGAGCCGGTCTTCGGCGGTCAGGTCGGCGTCGGTGGTGCTGTAGATCCAGTTGTAGACCATGCAGCTGTGGTCATCGATCGGCACCCAGATGTGGCCGGCATCGGTCGGCAGGCCGCTTTCCGACCGCGCCGGGCGGATCTGGTGGAACGGCATGATGAAGTGATAGGTCCGCACGTGGATCTCGCTGTCGCCGAGCGGCCGCACCCCGGCATAGAGGTAGCCGTAGTCGGTGATGTCGACGCGCAGGTTGGGCGCCTTGCCGCGCACGAACGGGTTCGATGGTTTTAGGCCGCCGCGGGTCGACTTGTCGGTCAGGAGCCGATGCATGATCGGCGCGTGCGAGGTGTCGATGCCGCCTTCGAGCGCCTGCAGCCAGTTGCATTCCTCGACGACCTTGGTGACGTGCCGGCGCTCCTCGGCCACCTGGGTCCAGGCGAATTTCGGCAACGGCGGCTTCTTGCCGGCCGGCCCGAGATAGGCCCAGACGATGCCGCCCTCCTCGCAGGTCGGGTAGGCGACGAGCTTGACCTTGTGCTTGAACTGCATTTCCTCCGGCTCGTTCAGCTGGTCGACGCAGGCCCCGGACACGTCGAACTTCCAGCCGTGATAGACGCAGCGCAGGCCGCACTCCTCGTTGCGCCCGAAATAGAGCGACACGCGGCGGTGCGGGCAGAACTCCTCGACCAGCCCGATGCGCCCTTGGGTGTCGCGGAAGGCGACGAGCTCCTCGCCCAGCAGCTTGACGCGCACCGGCGCGCCGTCCGGCTCGTCGATCTCGCTCGACAGGCAAGCCGGCACCCAATAGCGGCGCAGGGCATTGCCCATCGGCGTTCCGGGGCCGGTGCGGGTCAAAAGGTCGTTCTCTTCCTTCGAGAGCATGCGGGATCTCCTCGGTTGAGGGCCTCGACGAACGCCCGTCGACGGGACGGTACGCTCGTCCGATGTCGGTGCACTAATGCTCGCGGAGCAAGGATAACCGATTTTCGTCGGGCGAGAGAAGGGGCGCCAACCGACGGTGGCCTGCGGTCTCATTGCCCATGGACGTGTTCCTGGTCCCGTTCAGCGGCCTGCTGGCGGTACTGCTCGCTGACGCGGCGTGAGCGCTCCGCTGCTTCTTCGATCTCAAGCACGGTGAGGCCGCTGTCGTCCGGGTCGGGCGCGGCGCGTTCGAGCCAATGCTTGCGCCGGCGGTTGCGCAACCAAAACATGCAGGCCCGGACGTCGGGCGGATAATGCACGACGTGGCGGATCTCCTTCTCCTCGCCCTCGTGCAGCACGACCTTGCGGCCTTCGTGGGTGTAGCCCATGGCGCGCGACAAAAGCCGTTCGGCGACGGCCATGTCGATCACGTCGCGACCCTTGCGCACCGCGTCGGCGAACTCGGGATGGACGCGCAGCCATTCGTCGATGGTCGACGGCGAGACTTCCAAAAAGTCGGCCAGCTCGTCGTTGGTGCCGCCCAGCTGGCAGAACCGGCGGGCAAGGTCGGGATGCTCGGGCCGATAGAGGGTCGGACGTCCACGCTGGCTCATGGCGATGTTCTCCTATTGTTCCAATGTTAAGTAGACCGCATCGCCGACTTTAGCAAGTCTTTTTTTATTCGCCCTTACTGGTGGGAATAAACAAGCGCCAATGAAGGGGGTCGAGCGTCGCGACTACCATATCTAGTAGGCAAGCTCGGCACGGAGACCCTATATCGAGGGATGAGCGCAACCGCGTCCCCGAAAAATCGCGGTTGCCAGCATTGCTGTCCACGGCAAGATCGGGGACTATCACCAACGAAGAAGGACGAGGTCTAGCGGCTCGGTCCAGGGCGTCGTACAGCGCCGTACGATTTCGGTCGATCGGCCTCAGAGGGTGGCAAGCGCCCTTTCCACCGGGATCAGCGCTCGGCCGATCTCCTGCACCTCCGGATCGCGTTCGATCTCGGTCATGCGGCGTGGCTCCGGAACCGGATGCCCGTCCCGGGCAAGGTCACGCACGTAGTCGTTGGCAAATTCGATGGCGAGGTTCAGCGCCTCTTGCTCGGTGGCGGCTGCGGCAGTCACGCCCGGCAGGTCCGGCACGAAGACAAAGATCTCGCCCGCGCTGTTGGTCTCCAGGACGGCGACGTAGAACTGCGCCATGAACGACCCTCCAATTGGGAGTCCCGATACAGATCTCACCGGACCTTCACGCCCGCCTGACGTTCGATGCTCTTCACAGTACCGAGGGGCAGGTCCTTACTTGGATGTGGGACCGTTGTCTTTCCAGGTTTGGTCAAGTGCTTGAATTGCACGTGACTGCCCCTCTGCCCGACGCGGTACCAACCGTCGGCCTCGATTTTGCGGATGACCGCCCGGCTGTCCATAGGTTTTCACAACCGTCCTCCACTCGGTAACTGACGTTTGATGCCCACCGGCTGTTACATGAAGGACGGCGCAGTATGGAAAGTATTGAGCCGCCACCATTGCAACGCCGAGCATCGGCAGTGGCTAGGCAAACTCGAGATAGCGCACGCTCCGTGTCGTTCGACGCGTGCTCGCTGTCATTGATTTGGCGCCGGCTGCGTGATTTGGGTGGGCAGACGGGCGATTGTTCGCGCCCCATCCTCGCCTCCTTCCGCCAAGAAAATGAGCGGTGCGGCAACGATGAACTTCGGTCGGAAGCGTGCCAGGAACTCCGTCGGGAGCTGAAGCGCAATGCGATTGACGATACGTGCGACGGGAATTGGGGCGGCGACAATCGGGGCCGCAGTGCTGGCTGCCTGTTTTTCCGACGGGTACGCACAGACCCAGCAGCAGCTCGACGCCTGTGGAGGTGGGGGCGGCGGCAAGAGCAATCTGCCGCTCGAGACCGTGGTCAACGGCTGCACGGCATTGCTGCAATCGGGCAACTATCGCGGGCGAGACCTTGCGGCGGTGTTCGTCACCCGCGCGGCCGCCTATCAGCGCGCAGGCCAGCTCGACCGCGCGGTCCAGGACTACGACGAGGCGCTGCGGCTCGACCCGGGCAACGCCACCGCCTACTACAATCGCGGCATCGCCCATGGCGCCAAGGGGGACTGGGACCGCGCCATCCAGGACTACGATCAGGCACTCAAGCTTTATCCCAACGACGCGGCCGCCTTCCGCGGCCGCGGCCTCGCCTACCAGGAAAAACAGCAGCCCGAGCGCGCCATAAAGGACTTCGATCAGGCGCTGCGGCTCGAGCCCAACGATGCAGCGGCCTTCGCCTACCGCGCCGGCGCTTACCTGCGGACCGGCGCGCTCGACCGCGCGATCGGCGACTACGACCAGGCCGTGCGTCTCGCGCCCGACAACGCGCAGTATGTCTATGGCCGCGGCGTGGCCTACAGCCGGAAGGAGCAATGGAGCCGCGCCACCCAGGACTACGACCAGGCCATCAAGCTCGATCCGAAGCTCGCGGCGGCCTTCTACGGCCGGGGCTTTGCGCTGCAGAAGCTGGACCAGCTCGACCGCGCCATAGAAGACTTCGACAAGTCGATCGGGCTCGATCCCGACAATGCATCGGCCTTTGCCCTGCGTGGCGCGGCTCGTCTGCGCAAGGGCGACCTCGACCGCGCCCTCTCGGATTTCGATCGAGCCATCGAGATCGACCCGCACGACGCCACGACGTTCTACAATCGCGGCGTGGCCCACAGCCGCAACAGGCAGTGGGACGCCGCCATTCTGGACTTCGATCAGGCGATCACGCTTCAGCCGGACGACGCCTCTTCCTTCGCCTACCGGGGCGCCGCCTATCGACGCCGCGGCGAGCCCGACCGTGCCCTAAAAGACCTCGATCGGGCGATCGAGCTCGATGGCCACCTGGCCTTCGCTTTCGCCAATCGCGGCGCGGTCTACAGCGCGAAGGGCGAATGGGACCGGGCCATCGAGGATTACACCCGGGCCCTGGAGATCGAGCCGCATGATGCCGCGACCTTCTACAATCGCGGCGCCGCCTGGCGCATGAAGCAGCAATGGGACGAGGCTATAAAGGATTTCGACCAGGCGATCCGGCTCGATCCGAAGGATTCGTCCGCCTTCCGCAATCGCGGCTTCGCGTACGGAAAGCTGGAGCAGATCGACGCCGCCCTCGCGGATTTCGGCCAGGCGATCCAGCTCGATCCCAACGACGCGCTGGCCTTCGCCTATCGCGGCGCCGCCTGGCAACGCAAAGGCGAGATCGATCGCGCCATCGAGGACTACGATCGGGCGCTGGCGATCGACCCGAACGAGATCACGACCCTCTACAATCGCGGCGCGGCGAACGCCGGCCGGCGACAATGGCAGCAGGCCATTCAAGACTACGATCGCGTCCTCAAGCTCGACCCGAAGTTCGCGGCCGCCCTGTACAACCGCGGCGTCGCCAAGGAGCAGCTGGGCGACCGGGCCGGCGCCGAGGCCGATGTCGCCGCGGCGAGGCAGATCGATCCGGATATCGGGAAGTAGCGAAAGTTCAAGTCTATCCGTCATCCCGACCGGAGCCGAGCGTAGCGAGGCGTAGTGGAGGGACCTTTCTTAGTGCCGCGCAACATGAAAGGTCCCTCCACTCCGCGCTTCGCGCTCCGGTCGGGATGACGGAATTGGATGTCGGTCAGCATTTGCAGGGCGGGAACATCGCGGGAAGTGATGAGCAGCCGCATCCCGTCGCGCACCGCGCGTCGCACGCGGGCGCCCTTCGGGGACGCGACGAGCGCTCCGCTCGCCTCCAGGCGTTGGACCGAGCTTCGCGACAGGCCGAGCTCGTTGGCGAGAAGCCGGTCGACGCGAAGCCCGACCGGCTCGGGAACGGCGCACAGGATGTCGAGCTGCCGGGCCGAGGTCGCGTCACCCGACAGCACGCGCTTGATCACTAAAGCATCGTCGAACTCCGCGACGCGATCGGCCCGGCGCCTCAATCCCTCGACATCGAAGGCGAGCCGGCGAGCCACGGCCGCGTCGTTGGCCCCGAGCGACGCCAGGAATTCGGGGTCGATCGCCTGCACGGGCCGGCGCTCCAGGACGGGGCGGTTCCAGGTGTCGTCGCAGTCGGTGCATTTGTAGACCAGCCAGGCGTCGACACGCTTGCCGTTGGTGTTGACCCGCACCCTGTCGCTGCTGCGAAAGCGCCTGGCTTCGCCGCATCGACGGCAGGTCAGCCACGGTTGCGGGGCGGTTTGGGCAATGATGGTCCATTGAGCCCGTAAAACCTGGGACATGCCGGCTTGCTCTTCCCATCGGGAAGCTCAGCAGGACGGCGGCAGGGCGAACCCCTTTTAGAGGCGGCGCAGCAAGGACATGAGGCGAGATGAAATGGCGGTGGGACGGTCAATGCCAAACCGGTCTCGAACCGCCACCATGAAGAGCTTGCGCACAAAAACGACGCGACGGCGCAGGGCGCATCGCGCTGGTGGAACTGACGAGACCGGCGATTACTTAGGCAAGGTCGCTGAACCGTTGGCTATCTTCCATGTCATCCCGAGACCGCAGGTCGAGGGATCCTTCGTGTTGCCTCAAGGATCCCTCGCTGCGCTCGGGATGACATGAGCGGCGTCTTTAGCGCAAGCGGTCGGATCTGGGAAGCCGGGCGGATCAACCACGGGACGTCGATCTGTACCGCAATCCCGTCATCCCGACCGGAGCGCGAAGCGCGAAGCGGAGGGACCTTTCATGTGCGAAAGACAAAAAAGGTCCCTCCACTACGCCTCGCTTCGCTCGGCTCCGGTCGGGATGATGGATGATTCGACCTCCGCGCGCAGCGGTCCTTCTCGCCGGTCAGCGTCTTTGACCCATGAACATCATCAGGAACTGGAACAGGTTCACGAAGTCGAGATAGAGGCTGAGCGCTCCGAAAATCGCGACCTTCTCGGCTGTTCCGGTCTCGTAGGCGGCTGCGTACTGCTCCTTGATCCTCTGCGTGTCATAGGCGATCAAGCCCGAGAAGATCAGCACGCCGGCGGCGGAGATGATGAAGGTCATCGTGCCCGACGGCCAGATCATGTTGACGAGGCCGGCCAGGATCAGCCCGATCACGCCCATGAACAGGAATTTGCCGAACGCCGAGAGATCGCGCTTGGTGCCGTAACCGTAAAGGCTCAGCGCCCCGAAAGCGGCCGCCGTCACGAAGAAGGTGCGCGCCACCGAAGCGCCGGTGTAGCGGAACAGGAGCAGCGACAGGCTGACGCCCATCAGGGCCGTGACCGACCAGTAGACCGCCTGGACCGCGCCGACGCTCATTCGCGCGGCGCGCGCCGAGGTCAGAAGCAGCAGCCCGAGCGGGGCGAAAATTGCGATCCAGCCGAGCAGGTTCAGCCCAACGACGTAACCGCCCTCGATCTCGAAGAACAGGCTCGCGAGTTGGTTCGAGGCGAACAGGCCGTAGGCCACGATGCCGGACAGCGCGAGCCCCGACGCCATGTAATTGTAGACGCGCAGCATATGCTGGCGCAGACCGACATCGAACGCTGCCTGGTCGGCAATGCTGCCCGCTCGGTTGCCCGCTGGGTTGAAGGTGTCGAACTGATTGGGATTCGCCATTGGTGTGCATCCTCCACGGATCTACACCTCATGATCCAACCCTCGCGCTCCTTTGTCCATGCGCCCACCGCGGAAAATTGTGGCGCTGCCGCATGACCGCGCCGCGAGCCCGGCGGCGCGCAACGCCGTGGGCCCGCGGGAGGTGCTGTAGTCGGTGGCAACGACAACCAGGAGGAACGCAAGATGGCGTATGACGTATGACGTCACGAATGGCCGGGACGTCGACGGCCATCGCCGCCCGTCGATCGCCGGCATGCTCAATCGCCCGGCAGTGGCTCCAAATCAGGCCAGGTGACCGCCCACGACGAGGGCGGCCCCGGCAATCAAGACCAGACCGAGAGGCTGGCTGAGCTTCCTGCCCCACGCCGCATTCTTTTCGATCCCCATCACCGCACCGAGCACGAGCATCCAGGCGATATTGGCGCTCCCGACGACGAACATCAGCAGCATGATCGCCCAGCAGCAGCCGACGCAGTACACGCCGTGAT
This sequence comes from Alphaproteobacteria bacterium, assembly GCA_019235415.1. Classification (GTDB taxonomy): domain Bacteria; phylum Pseudomonadota; class Alphaproteobacteria; order Reyranellales; family Reyranellaceae; genus Reyranella. The sequence goes on along the minus strand of JAFAKN010000344.1, from coordinate 1,902 downwards.
GTGCGCCGAGCGAGAAGGCATCGAGGCGCGGTGTGACGCCACGCCAGTGCTGGATGATGAAACTGAGCGGCGTGCGGCATTTGTCCAGGCAGTGGTATTTCAGCCGGCTGAACTGGAACAGTCCGGCAATCGCCAGCACGCTCGCGCCCGGCACCCAGGCGTTGGACGTCAACCAGTCCGACCGCTGCACGATCGCGTGCAGCCCGGCGTCGAGCAGATGCGCCGCCACGCCGAATCCCAGCCACGCCAGCAGATAGCCGGCGATCAGCAGCGCCATCAGCTCGATGCGATCGCCGCGCGCCGCCGCGAGGCGATCGAACCGTTGCAGCAACGGCAAGGTCGTCGGCAGCATCATCGCCACGAGCATCAGGAGCCAACCCCCGGCATAAAGCAGGCCCGGCAACAAGACATCGCCGCCGGGCAGCACGCGGCAGATGGCGGCCGCGAAGCCGAGCTCGGTCCAACGGCCGTGGTCGAGATAGCGGCCGTAGGGGCTCTGATCCCATAGGAACAGCGCGATCCATGCCGTGGCGATCAGGCCCGCCGTAATCGGCACGAACCAGCTCTGCGTGCGCAGCGCCCGCATGTCGGTCGAACGATGCGTGACGCTACGCGTCGAACACGAACGTGCTCTGCAACGCGTTGTGCCCAGTCATGTCCAGGTCATGGCCAAGTTCCGCGTGCTTCGAGCGATAGCGCGTCGCCTTGCCCACGAACACGGGGGCGCCGGGCACAGTTGAAAATATCGTGTTGCTCAGCACCGTGGTCGAGCCATCGGGGCCTTTATAGGGCTCCAGCTCGGCATAGCTGACTTGGCCGACCTTGAGCGTGCCCCTGCCGCCTTGCACGTCGAAGGTGATCGCCGCGCGCTCGACCGATACGACCTTACCGACCAGCCTGGCGAAGTCGGCAACCGGCCCGCCGAGCTTACCGGTGTAGACGTCGAGCAACGCCTTTTCCTGCGACGCCGACGCTCCCTCGTCGAGATAAACGGCCACGCGGAAATTCCCCGCGAGGACATTGCCGGGTATGTGCGACACCAGGGCAAGAGTCCGTCCCGCCACATCGACCCCGTCGATCGTGCCCGAATCGAAGTGGTAGGCGAGCACCGAGTCGCAGGTGCCATTGTCGGGGTCCTCGCCGATCCAGCATGGGCACAGGACACGGCAGTCACAGACCTCGAGCAGACGTCCTTCGAGATGATAGGCCATTTTCCCCTCCACTGTCGCCGGGCAACGTGTTTTTGTGGGGCGTCGCACTGGTTAGTCGAACGACGCCAGTAGCACGCGAATATACCCTATTCGGAGCAACCAAGTAAGTGGCGCGACTTCGCCACCGTCCATTAACATCCTTGTGCAAATAATACCGGGGCTTTTACACCGGCTTGCTGATCAAACCTTGGGGGCCTGGTTGGTTCCACGTGAGCGACTGCGCCGCGATGCCGGCACGCTCGTTCTGCCGGCGCCGATCGACAAGCTGCGGGCTCGGCTTGACCGGGTGGGGACCGCAGCCGAGGCTTGCGCCATGTCCGTGGCCGCGCCAGCCCTCCCTGACCGAACCGAGCGCCCTTGGACGGCGCTGCTGGCGGCGACGCTGCTGAGTTTGCCCTTGGGATCGGTTTACTCCTTCAGCGTGCTCTTGCGGCCGATCGAGCAGGAGCTGGCGGTTCCGCGCTCGGCCCTGTCGCTCGTCTTCGGCTTGGCGACAGTGGGTTTCACGGTGGGCTCGGTCAGCGCCGCGTTTTTGTACCGCGTCGCCTCCGCGCCGGTCCTGGTGCTCGCGAGCGCGCTCGCGTCCTCGGGCGGCATCGCTCTGGCGGCGCAGGCCACCGGGCTTGCCGAACTTCTGGTGGGCTACGGGATCGTGTTCGGGACCGGCGGGGGCCTTTCCTTCATCCTGCTG
>JAFAKN010000337.1 GCA_019235415.1 Alphaproteobacteria bacterium | reverse complement strand
CGGCCGTGGCAGGCATGGCGGAGGCGACAAGCAGGAGGACGCCCGTCGGGATCCGTCTCATCAAGAATCGGGTGCCGCTTGCCTCATCGTCGTCGATTGTGCGCGCTCGCCTCGGCGATCGCTACTCTCCCCTGGGCACGCCAGGAGAATTGCTAGTTGTTCAACAGCTCGTCCACCAGCGCCTCGCACTCGCGGGTGATGCCGCTCCTGAACCAGCGCTGGGCGTTGATCTCGGTGGTGGCCGAGTACTGCAACACAAAGAGGCCGGCGCGCGAGCCGAACTCGGTGCCGGTCATGTCCCAGGCGAGCTTCATCAGCTGCAGGCGCCGCTTGGCATCGATGCCCGGACCGACCAGCCACTTGTCCATCAGCGGGCCGATATCGGGATTGGCGTAGTCGGCGGCCGACATGGCAAGCACGCCCGAGCCCGCCGCGAGGCGCAGCACGTCGGCAGCCTTGGTGTTGGCGTAGGGGAAGAAGAAGTTGATGGCCGCCCCGCCGCACACGCCGACGGTCTGCGGGCCGGTGAGCCCGTCGCCCTCGATGCGTACCTCGCCGCGCGCAAAGGCCTGAGCGCGGCCCAGTCCCTCGGCGATGGCGCCGGCGCGGATGCCTTCGGCAACGCTGATCAGGGCGACGAGCTCGCCGATCGCGGCCTGGAAGCGGGGCAGCTTGTCGCGGCCGTTGGCACGCGCGATGGCGGTGGCCAGCCCGGCGAGGAAGCGCAGCTTGATGGTCGAGCGGATGGTCGCCTGCAGCGGCGTGTAGCCCGGCCGCGCCTGCAGCATGCCGTTGTAGGCCTCGATGTCGCCGTCGACGATCATGCGCGCGTGCGGCACCAGCACGCGGTCGAACATCAGGATGGCGTCGCCCTCGTCGAAACGGCTCGACAGCGGCCGGTCGAACCGATCCTGGCCGCGATAAAAGCTCTCGCGGCAGATCACCGAGAGGCCCGGCGCATTCATCGGCACGACGAAGGCCAGCATGAACGGCTCTTCGCCCGATCTGCGCGGATAGTACGGGCCGACGTAGCACTCGTTGGCCACCGGCGCGAGCGTGCTCAGGAGCCGGCAGCCGCTCACCACGATACCGTCGCCGCGCCGCTCGATCACCCGCACGGCCTCGGACGGCGCATCGAGGGTCGAGCGGTCGGACTGCGGGTCGATCAGCGCGTGGGTGACCTGCACGTCGTTCTCGCGGCAGAGCTCGACCAGGCCCTGGGCGCGCGCCGCGGCGTCATGCTTGCCGAGCGCCTTGAGCGCCACTGCCGTGTCGACCAGGAACGCCGACATGAAGTCGGTGAGGCGGCCCATCAGGCCGAAGGTGCGCTTGGCGCGCAGATGGAAGCAGCCGGCGAGATGCTGGAACTCGGGCTCGGTGCCGGCCTCGAGATAGGTCGCGCTGGCCAGCTCGCCCGAGCTCGGCGAGGCATAGGTCAGGATCTTCTGCAGCGCCGGGTCGTGCTGGTCGTCATACAGGCCGGCGATGGTGGCGATGACGCCCTGCAAGGGCGGGTAGGCGGTCACGTCGGACACCACCTTGCCGTCGATGTAGAGGGTGCGGCCGTCGCGCAGGGACTCGATGTACTGCTGGCCGGTCTTGATGGGCATCTGGCGTTTCCTTTCCGCCACTTTGCAGATGGATCGGCTTGGCCTCCACGCCGGAATCTGAAATGTTCGCTGCGCGAACACGAGGAGGGCGATGGCGCAGCCCGGCGACCTAGCCGACGGGACGGCTTGGTCATCGCGGTCGCGGTCGGCTACCATTGCGGCCTCTACAAGGGGACACGATTTCCATGGCCGAACACGACCACGACGATCACCACGGCGCACCGCTGTCGGAGATCCAGCTCAGGGTGCGCGCGCTGGAAACCATCCTGACCGAGAAGGGCTACGTCGATCCGGCGGCGCTCGACGCCATCGTCGAGGCCTACGAGACCAGCATCGGGCCGCGCAACGGCGCGCTGGTGGTCGCCAAGGCGTGGCGCGACCCCGCCTTCAAGCAGGCGCTGTTGAAGGACGCCACGGCCGCCAT
>JAFAKN010000287.1 GCA_019235415.1 Alphaproteobacteria bacterium | reverse complement strand
CCGCCTGCGTGCGCTTTACGCCCAGTAATTCCGAACAACGCTAGCCCCCTTCGTATTACCGCGGCTGCTGGCACGAAGTTAGCCGGGGCTTCTTCTGGTGGTACCGTCATCATCGTCCCACCCGAAAGAGCTTTACAACCCTAAGGCCTTCATCACTCACGCGGCATTGCTGGATCAGGCTTTCGCCCATTGTCCAATATTCCCCACTGCTGCCTCCCGTAGGAGTCTGGGCCGTGTCTCAGTCCCAGTGTGGCTGATCGTCCTCTCAGACCAGCTACCGATCGTTGCCTTGGTGAGCCATTACCTCACCAACTAGCTAATCGGACGCGGACTCATCTCTTGGCGATAAATCTTTATCCCGTAGGATCCATCCGGTATTAGCCCTAGTTTCCCAGGGTTATTCCGAACCAAAAGGCAGATATCCACGTGTTACTCGCCCGTGCGCCACTCGTGTATTGCTACACGCGTTCGACTTGCATGTGTTAAGCCTGCCGCCAGCGTTCGTTCTGAGCCAGGATCAAACTCTCAAGTTTAACGTACTCCTCGCCCCATCCGGGAAGATGGGAAGGAGCTCGAGATCCCGTCACTAGATTACTTGCCCTGCCTCTGCGGATTGCTCCCCAGAGGTCGGGCTTCGAACTAGCGACGGCAGAAGCCTCTGCGCCGAAGCGCAGACGCCCGCCGCCGCTGGCGTATCCCTTTCCAAACAGACGATGCATAGAGCGCACGACCTTGCGGTCGAGACCTTTCGGTGAGCGGGCGTATTTGGGTCGAAGAACCCTCCGTTGCAAGTACACCGCAACGTTTTTGTACGCCCCGTTCGCCGTGGGAGCCGCGCTTATATGGGCGGTCCCTTGGGGTGTCAAACGTAAAATTGCAGATGTCTTACGGTCCCTTCGCGGGCACGGGGAGCGACATGGAACCTATTGTATTGTTGTGCCGAATCCGGCTTTCCGGCATCAATATGTAGCTAGCTGAACAACCCACGGCTGGGGACAAGTTCCCCGGATTGGGGAGCAAACCAAGGCAAGGCCTGGCGCGAAATCAGGCCCATATAGGTCAACGGTCATGACGGATTTCCCCTCTCCGTCAGGCCGGCCGGAAGGGCCCAAAAGCTCGACTTTTGGCCGATTCCGGTCCGTCCTGTTCGTGCTCGGCACCCTAGGCCTCGCGGTCGGCGGCCTGACCCTCGACCATCGCCTGCCGAGCCTGCAGTCGCCCCCTGTCTCCACAGGCCGATCCATTGCCCCGGGAGCCGACCTCAACCTCCCCAAACCCGATCTGCCGCCGCCGGTCGGCGCCGGCGACCTGAAGGGCGGCGATCCCAAGGCCGTCAATGGAGACGCCAACCTGAAAGCGGGGGACCTCAAGGGCTTCCAGTTGAAACCGCCCGATCCGGCCGCCGAGCCGGAGCCGCCGGCCAGCGATCTCTACACGCTCACGCTGCGCCTGGAGCGCGGTGACACGGTGGAGAAGCTGCTGGCTGCCAGCGGCGTGGCCGAGGCCGACCGAAAACAAGTCGCCGACCGCCTCCGCGACCTTCTCAAGAAGCGGAAGCTCGCCGTGGGCGAGACTTTCGAGCTCATCATGCAGACGCAGCCCGAGCAGCCGGACGTGCCGCGCTTGCTGTCGCTTTCGGTGCGGCCGCAACCGGAACGCGAATACTTCATAACCAGACGCGACGACGGCAGCTACGAGGGCGAGGAGAAAGTCTACAAGGTGGCACCTCGGCTGGTGCGCGTCGACGGCGAACGGCACGGGCCTCTGGAGCAGAGCGGCGTCAAGGTCGGCGCGCCGTCGGCGGCGATGATCGATTTCGTGCGGGCGCTCGCCTACGACGTCGACTTCCAGCGCGAGCTGAAGGAAGGCCAGCGCTTCACGCTCCTGCTCGAGCAGCTGGTGACCAGCGACGGCCACGTCACCCATCCCGGCCGCTTCGTCGCCGGTGAGCTACGGCTTCTCAAACGCACCGTCACCGTCATCCGCTACCGCCCGCAAGGCGGCGCCGAAGGCTTTTACAACCCGCAAGGCGAGAGCATCGTGCGCTCCTTCCTGCGAACGCCGATGGATGCATCCAGGATCACCTCGCGCTTCGGCTTGCGCGAGCATCCGATCCTCGGTTTCAGCGCCCTCCATACCGGCGTCGATTTCGCAGCGCCGCCGGGGACGCCGATTCTCGCCGCCGGCACGGGCCGCGTCGTGATGGCCGGGCCGAACGGCGGCTACGGCAACTATGTGAGGTTGCAGCACACCAGCGACGTCGCCACCGCCTACGCCCATATGTCGCGGCTGGGGCCGGGCGTCAGGCCGGGCGTTGTCGTCCGCCAAGGACAGGTCATCGGCTTCGTCGGATCGACGGGCCTGTCGACAGGGCCCCATCTCCATTACGAATTCCATCGCGGCGGCAAGCCGGTCAATCCGTTGGCGCAAAAATTCGCCATGCGCGCCAGCCTGGGCGGCAAGGACGCCCAGCAGTTCCAAGCCCTCGTCCGCCACTATCTCGCCCAGCTCCGGAACGCGCCGTCCCTCACCGATGTCTCGGCCAAGCCGAAGGAGGCGTCGTCGTCGCCGGCCTCCGGCGGTGGCTGACGCTATTCGGGCGCCGTCGCGCGCAGCCGCTGGGCATAGACGTTTATGATCAAGGCGGCGAGCAGGATCAGGCCGCGGATCAGGATCTTCAGGAAGCTGTCGATGTCGACGTGGTCGAGCCCGTTGTTGAGGACGCCCAGCACGAACAAACCGACGATGGTATTGCCGATTCCGCCGCGGCCGCCGAACAGGCTGGTGCCGCCGACCACGACGGCAGCGATCGAATCGAGCAGATAGGTGTCGAACTCGTTCTGTTGCGCGCTACCGAAATGGGCGACGCCCAGCATGCCGCCGATTCCCGCGCACACCGCAGCGATCACCATGACGCTTCCCAGGATCAACTTCACGTTGAGTCCGGAATATTCCGCAGCCTCGCGATTGCCGCCCACCATGTACACGTAGCGACCGAAGCGCGTGTAGGTGAGCACGATGTGGCCGCCGAGCAGCATCACGGCCGCAACGATCACGATCCACGGTATGCCTGCCACCGACGCGCTGCCGAGTGTGCTCACCAGCTCCGGCACCTTGTAGGCGATCTGGCCGCGCACCAGCAGGGCCGAGATGCCGGCCGCGATCTGCATCATCGCAAGCGTCATGATGAAGGACGGAATGCCGATCACCGTCAGCCCCACCGCGTTGACGAGGCCGAGGAAAGCGCACAACGCCAAGGACAGAAGGATCGCGGCCCAACCGGGCAGCGGGACGTTGGCGATGTTGACGTACGATTCCTGAAGCGTGAAGTACGCCACGGCGATGCCCGTGACGTTGGCGACGCTCGCGATCGACAAATCGATCTCCGCGCACAGGATCACGAAGGTGAGCCCGACGGCGATGATGCCGGTGACCGAAACCTGGGTCAGGATGTTGCCGACATTGTCGAAGGTCGCAAACGATGGGCTGGCGATGGCGAAGAAGACGACGAGGAAGATCAAGGTGAGGAAGGGCGCGAGGTTGCGCATTTGGGCGCGCAGCAGCGCGCCCGCCCAGTTCGGTTGAGTCGGCGCTCCATCGGCAGCGGCCCCATCAGCAGCGGCTTCATCGGCGGCGGTACGCTTCACGCCCAATTCCTCCTCATGTCGCACTTCGTCAAGCCACCTGCAGCAGGCGGTCCTTACTGACCGTCTCGTCGACGAACTCGCGCACAACCATGCCGCGCTTCAGGACCACGATGCGGTCGGCGAGCGACAGCACCGTCTCCGGCTCAGTCGACAACACGATGATCGCGAGGCCGCGCGATCGTAGCTCGCGGATGATGTTCGCCACGTCGGTCTTGGCGCCGACGTCCATGCCTCGCGTCGGCTCGCAAAGGATCAGGACCTTGGGCGGGTAGGTCAGCCACTTCGCCAGTCCGACCTTCTGCTGATTGCCGCCCGACAGCATGCCGAGATCGAGCTCGACCCGGGGCGGCCTGATCTGCAGTTGCTGCACCTGGCGCTGGGCGATGGCCCGCTCGCGCGACGGGCGCAGCAGCACCGAGGAGATGCGATCCAGGATGCTGATCGAGACGTTCTTGTAGATGGGCTCCTGGTGGAACAGCATCGACCGGCGGCTCTCCGGCACGTAAGCGATGCCGGCGCGGCGGGCGCTCGCGGTGCTGCGCAACCTCACCGTTCGGCCGCCTACCGCAAGCTCGCCGCGCTCGGGCTTGAGCTTGCCGAACAGCACGCGCGCGAGATCGAGCTGCCCGGATCCCATGAAGCCGTAGACGCCCAGAACTTCGCCAGGGCGGACGTCGAGCGACACGTCGCGCAGGCTGCGTCCCAGCGCCAGGCGAGCGACCCTGAGAACAGGCGGCTCGGCGGTCGGCCGAGGCAAGACGATATCGTGGGTGTAACTCTCCTCCAGCTCCCCGCCGCCACGGCCGATCATCGCGTGGATCAATTGGCCCTTGTCCGTCGAAGCGGCCGGCATCTCGGCCACTTTCCGGCCGTTGCGAAACACGGTCACGACGTCGGACACGCGCAGGATGTCGTCGATGAAATGCGAGATGAAGACCATGCTGCGGCCTTCCTGGCGCAGCCGCCGCAGGACGCCGAACAGTCGCTCGACCTCCGGTGGCGACAACGCCGAGGTCGGCTCGTCGAGGATGACGATGCGGGCGCCGGAGAACAGCACCCGCGTGATCTCGACCAGCTGCTGCAGGCCGATCGGCAGATCGCCCATGCGCTGGCGCGGATCGATGTCGACACCGAGGCGAGCGAGCTGCTCGCCCGCTTCCCGCGTCATGCGACGCCATTGCACCAGGCCAAGACGCCCGATGGGCTGGGTGCCGAGAAAGACGTTCTCGGCCACCGACAGATCCGGCGCGACGCTCAGCTCCTGGTGCACCATGGCGATGCCGGCGCCGATCGCATCGCGCGACGATCGGAACCGGGTCTCGCAGCCGTCCAGCATGAAGCGACCGGAAAAGTCGGCATGCGTGCCGGCGATGATCTTCATCAGCGTGCTCTTGCCGGCGCCGTTCTCGCCGACCAGCCCGTGGATCTCGCCGGCCCGCAGCGCGAAGTCGACACCACGAAGCGCTTCGACGCCGCCGAAGGACTTGGTGATGCCGTGCAGCTCGAGGACGGGCGCGCCTTGCGGCATTCGCTTGGCCCCGAAGCGCGATTCTACTTCGTCATCCCGACCGGAGCGCGAAGCGCGAAGTGGAGGGACCTTTCATGCTCCGGCGACACCAAGAGCAGGTCCCTCCGCTTCACCTCGCTTCGCTCGGCTGCGGTCGGGATGACGGATGGGCTTGAACGCATCTTGTCCTAGATCAGGAAGTGATCCTCCATCCACTGCATCCCCGCGGCATTGGCCTTGGTGACCACAGGGCCGTCGGTGACGACGCTCTTGGGAATGCCGCCGGCGCCGGTCTTCTCGCCGCCCGTGACGGCGGCAACGCCGGCCACGATGGCCCCGCCATGGATGCGGCAAGAGGGATTGCGCACGGTCGCGTACATGCGGCCCTCGATCACTGCCTGGATAGCCGGCGGCATGGCGTCCACCCCTCCGATCAGGATGTTGGTGCGGTTGCGCGCCTTCATGATGTTGTAGGCAGCAAGCGCCATGTCGTCGTTGTGGAAGAAGGCGGCGTCGATCTGCGGGTACTTGGTGAGATAGGTTTCCCACAGGCGCGCCGTCTTCGAGACGTCCCAGTCGGCCGGCTGGGTGTCGAGCACCTCGATGTTGGGATACTGCTTCACGACCGATTCGAAGCCCTTGGCACGGCCCTGCGCGCCGGTGTGACCGAGCGCCCCCTGGGTCATGATGATCTTGCCCTTGCCGCCCAGCGCGTTGACCAGCGCCTGGGTGACCGAAGCGCCCATGAATTCATTGTCGGGCGCCAGGAAGGAATGCACCTTTATCTGGTCGAGCGGCGCGATCAGCGTGTCCATGTCGATCACCGGCGTGCCCGAATCGATCATCTTCTGCACCGGCTGGGTCAGCGTGCCGATGCCGAACGCCTGGATGGCGACGAAGTCCCATTTCTGCGACGCCATGTTGTCGATCGCCGCGCGCTGCTTCACCGCATCGAGCTGGCCGTCAAACCACGTGACGTCGACGTTGAACAGCTTGCCCCACCATTCGGCGGCCTGCTTGCCCTGGGCGCACCAGGTCGCCTGCAACCCGGCGTTGGAAAATGCGGCCTTCAAGGGCTTGTCCGAACGGCCCACCGGTCCGGCCGCGAAGGCCTCGCCGAGGCCCACCGTTCCGATCATCGCCGTCGCCGCACCCGCGATCGCCGTGCCCTGCAGGAAGTCACGCCTCGACGTCGCCAGCTTGTCTGAGTTGGACATGGTTCACTCCCTAAGAGCCACCACTTTTCTGTAGTCGACGGCGCCGGTGGCGAGCGCCACGGACAGACCCGCCGAGCCTGTCACATCCTCGCTGACAGCGCTACGGACTGAGATGCAGACCACAAACGAAAAGGCCGCCGGCAAAGCCGACGGCCTTTGTTTGTCATGGTGCGCGATGGTTCAGTCGGCGGCTTCGCTCAGCACGCGCTGGCCGCCGACCGACAGCTCGCCATTCTCGACGGTCACCTTGACGGTGTCGGCGTCCTTGACCTGGCCTTCGAGGATCAACGTCGCCAGCGGATTCTGCAGGCTGCGCTGGATCACCCGCTTCAGCGGCCGCGCGCCGTAGACCGGATCGTAGCCGCGGTTGGCCAGCCACTGCAGCGCCTTGCTGTCGACGTCGAGGCCGATCTTGCGATCGACCAAAAGCTTGCGCAGACGGCCGAGCTGGATGTCGACGATGTCCGCCATGTTCGCCCGGCTCAGCCGGTTGAACAGCAGGATCTCGTCGAGCCGGTTTAAAAACTCCGGCCGGAACGCCCGCCGCACTTCCTCCATGACCTGCTCACGCACCGTCTCCGCCGATTCGCCGTCGCGAAGCGCGGCCAGATGCGAGCTGCCGAGATTCGACGTCAGCACGATCAGCGTGTTCTTGAAGTCGACCGTGCGGCCCTGGCCGTCGGTCAGTCGACCATCGTCCAGCACCTGCAACAGCACGTTGAACACGTCCGGGTGCGCCTTCTCGACCTCGTCGAACAGGATCACCTGGTACGGCCGGCGGCGAACGGCCTCGGTGAGCACGCCGCCCTCGTCATAGCCGACGTAACCTGGAGGTGCGCCGATCAGCCGGCTGACGGCATGCTTCTCCATGAACTCGCTCATGTCGATGCGCACCATCGCCTGGTCGTCGTCGAACAGGAACTCGGCGATTGCCTTGGTGAGCTCGGTCTTGCCGACGCCGGTAGGACCCAGGAACAGGAACGAGCCGATCGGCCGGTTGGGATCCTGCAGGCCTGCACGCGCACGACGGACCGCATCGGATACGGCGCGCACCGCCTCGTCCTGGCCGATGACGCGCTTCTTCAGCTGGTCTTCCATGCGCAGCAGCTTGGCGCGCTCGCCTTCCAGCATCTTGTCGACCGGAACGCCGGTCCAGCGCGACACGACCGCGGCGATGTCTTCGGCGGTCACCTCCTCCTTGACGCCCTTGCCGCCCTGGACCGCCTGGCCCTCGGCTTCCTTGAGTTTCTTCTCGAGGTCGGGGATGACGCCGTAGGCGAGCTCGCCGGCGCGCGCCAGCTCGCCCTTGCGCTGGGCGATCTCGAGCTCGGAACGCGCCTTGTCGAGCTGCTCCTTGATCTTCTGCGAATCGGCCAGCTTGTCCTTGGCCGACTTCCACTGGGCGGTGAGCTCGGCGGACTTCTGCTCGAGGTCCGACAGGTCCTTTTCCAGCCGCTCCAGCCGATCGCGCGTGGCTTGATCGCTCTCCTTCTTCAGAGCCTCACGCTCGATCTTGAGCTGAATGATGCGCCGATCGAGCTCGTCGAGAGCCTCGGGCTTGCTGTCGACCTGCATGCGAATGCGGCTCGCCGCCTCGTCCATGAGGTCGATCGCCTTGTCCGGCAGGAAGCGGTCGGTGATGTAGCGGTTGGAGAGCGTTGCTGCCGCCACGATCGCGCCATCGGCGATACGCACGCCGTGATGCAGCTCGTACTTCTCCTTCAAGCCACGCAGGATCGAGATCGTGTCCTCGACCGTCGGCTCGGCGACGAAAACAGGCTGAAACCGGCGCGCGAGCGCCGCATCCTTCTCGATGTGCTTGCGGTACTCGTCGAGCGTCGTGGCGCCCACGCAGTGCAGCTCGCCGCGCGCCAGCGCGGGCTTCAGCATGTTGGACGCGTCCATCGCCCCATCGGCCTTGCCGGCGCCGATCAATGTATGCAGCTCGTCGATGAAGACGATGATGTCGCCCTCGGCTGCCGCGATCTCCTGCAGCACCGCCTTGAGGCGCTCCTCGAACTCGCCGCGATACTTGGCGCCGGCGACCATCGCGCCGAGGTCGAGCGCCATCAGCTTCTTGTTCTTGAGCGACTCGGGCACGTCGTCGTTGACGATGCGCAGCGCCAAGCCCTCGGCGATGGCGGTCTTGCCGACGCCGGGCTCGCCGATCAGGACGGGGTTGTTCTTGGTGCGGCGGCTCAGCACCTGGATGGTGCGGCGAATTTCCTCGTCGCGGCCGATCACCGGATCGAGCTTGCCCTCGCGTGCCGCCTGTGTGAGGTCGCGGGCGTACTTCTTCAGCGCCTCGTAGCTGCCTTCGGCGCCCGCCGAATCGGCGGTGCGGCCCTTGCGGAGTTCCTGGATGGCTTTCTCGAGCGCCTGCGGCTTCAGCTTGCCCTTGGCGAGCGCGTCGGCCGCCTCTGTGCCCTTGGCGAGCGTCAGCGCCATCAGCATGCGCTCGACGGTGACGAACGAGTCGCCTGCCTTCTCGGCGATCTGCTCGGCCTGGTCGAACAGGCGCGCCGTTTCCGGCGCCATGTAGACCTGGCCTGCGCCCTGGCCCTCGACCTTCGGCAGCTTGGCGAGATTGGCCTCGACCGTACGATGGACAGCGCGAGAATCGCCTCCTGCCGACTGGATCAGGTTTGCGGCCAATCCTTCGGGATCATCGAGCAGGACCTTCAGGACATGGTCGGGCACCAGCCGCTGATGGCCTTCGCGCAACGCCAGCATCTGCGCGCTCTGCAGGAAGCCGCGCATGCGCTCGGTGTATTTCTCTTGGTTCATCTCTCTACCCTTTCATTCACGCCCCCGTTCAGCCGGCGGGCGAAAGAGCGGACCCTCTCGAGAGGCATCCTGGTGCCGATATGGTGCGGGATCCTCTCTGCGCAAGACCGGAGCACGGGTATGGCTTTTGGAAACATTCGGTCGCTATGAGAGACAGCGACATGACATACGTCAAAAATGGAGAGAGCTTAATGTCTGCCGAACATGGTCCTCACATCGATCCGTCGAACAAGCGCATCGCACTGCTGGTAGCCGTGCTGGCGGCGTTCCTCGCCATCTGCGAAACGGGCGGCAAGAGTGCCCAGACCGAGGTGCTGACCCAGCACGTCGAAGCGGCCAACCTGTGGACCTTCTTCCAGGCCAAGACGGTCCGCCAGACCGTGCTGCGGACCGCAGCCGAAGCGCTGGGTGCCGAATACCAGGCGCCCGCGGACATGCCGCCATCAATCTCAAAGCTGATCGAGAAGTGGCAGGCGACGGCTCAGCGCTATGAGACCGAACCGCAGACCGGCGAAGGGCGCACGGAACTCATGGTCCGCGCCAAGATGCACGAGCAAAAGCGGGAGCGAGCCCGCGCTGCGTACCATCTCTTCGAGTACGGCTCGGCGGCGTTTCAGCTCGCGATCGTCCTGGCCGGTGCGGCCGCGCTCACCAGCGTGATGGCGCTCGCCCTCGTCTCCGGAGGATTGGGCGTGCTGGGTATGCTTATGACGGCGCTGGGTTACTTCGAGCCCACGCTCCTGCACCTGTAGGTAGCTGGGGGCGCGCTACTCCAGTGGCGCGATCTTGCATCGCTTCGACAATGACGCGCGACTGGAGTCGCGCGCCCCCAGCGGCCACGCCTCGAGGGCTAGGAGGTCCGTGTGTCGAACGGAAGCCTGTCTTGATTCAGCCGCGGCGGCCGGTCCCTGGAACGTACTCCGGAACATCGGGCTGCTCGTCCGCCCCCGGGTCATTGTCGGCGGGGCTGCTGCGGCCGTTCTGGAGAAAGGCGACGCCGCCCAGGCCGGGTTCGGCCTCGCCGCGCTCGTCCCGCTCGTCGCGGCCAGGGGGACGCTCGCCTTGCATGGCATGGCCGTTGCCGTTCGCCTGATTCGGCTGCTGAGGTTGCTGGCCGGCCTGACCGGCCTCCTCGCCAGAGCCGTCGCCCCAGCCCTGATTGTTGCGCTGCCCGAAGCCGCCCATCGTCTGGATGACGCGGAAGTAATGGTCCGCGTACTGCCAGTAGGCCTCGGACTGGATGCGATCGCCAGAAGCGGCGGCCTCGCGGGCCAGGGCTTGGTATTTGTCGAACACCTGATGGGCGTTGCCGCGGACCCGCACGTCGGGACCGCTGCTGTCGAAGATCTGGTTGCGATTGGGCGGACGATTGGGGTTGTGATGCTGCTTGTTGTGATGGTGTCCGCCACCACCGCCGCCACCATTACGGCCGCCGCGCGACCGCTGCCGATTGTTCGATCTCATTAACCTGGGCCAGTTACATGCCGGACGGGTTTGTTGCTTCGACCCTCTGCCCTTCCCCGGGCGCCGCCACGGCCGTTTTTCAGAGGGATGATCGCCCGGCACCAACTACCGGGCCAGGCAAGCCCCTCCCAAGGGGCAAGCCGGAACGTAGTCTCATTTCCCTTAATTGCCAACCCCCTAATGAGTTGCACCCAGCACCCTTTCAATCCCGGATAAGTCCTTCCAATGACCCTCTACAGGCAGTCCGGCCGATCGGAAAAGTGCTGAAATATCAGGACCTTGACCCTCTCCGATCTCGACCAGGACGTGGCCTCCGGGGGCCACAAGGTGCGGGACGCCTGCGACAATCGCGCGATAGGCGTCGAGACCGTCGGCGCCCCCGTCGAGGGCCATTCGGGGCTCGAACCGCGCCACCTCGGGCATCAGCCCAGCAATCTCGTCCCGTCTGATGTACGGGGGGTTTGCCACAACGAGGTCGAACGGTGCAGGCAAGCACCGGCCCCAACCCGCGATCCGCCAGTCACCTGGGCCAAGCTCGGCACGCGACCCGACCCCCAACGCCGCGGCGTTGGCCCTGGCAACAGACAGAGCCTCGGACGACGCGTCGATCCCGACGCCCAACGCGGCCGGGTATTCCGTCAACAAGGTCAAGAGCAGGCATCCCGAGCCCACACCGAGATCGAGAATACGCCACGGCTTGTGCCGGTCGAGCAATATCGCCAATGCTGCCTCGATCAGTGTCTCGCTGTCTGGCCGCGGCACCAGAACCGCAGGCGATACCCGAAACGGCAGCCCCCAAAACTCGCGCTCGCCGAGGACATAGGCCATGGGCTCGCGGCGCACACGCCGGGCGACGTAGCCTGTAAGCCGCCGCGCCACCTCCACCGGCACCTCCTCCGCCCCCCAGGCGATCAGCTCTTCCGTTGTCGCCCCTGCTGCTTTGGCCAGCAGCAGGCGGGCCTCCAGGCGGACATTCTCGATCCCCGCGGCGGCCAGGGCCGCAGCCGCATCCCGCAACAGACCGTCGTGCGTAGCGCTCAGGCCGCGAACTCCGCCAGCCGCCCCGCCTCGTCGTCGGCGATGAGCGCGTCGATGATCTCGTCCAGGGCGCGGCCTTCCATGACCTCGGCAAGCTTGTAGAGGGTGAGGTTGATGCGATGGTCGGTCACCCGGCTTTGCGGGAAATTGTAGGTCCGGATGCGCTCGCTGCGATCGCCGCTGCCGACCTGGCCCTTGCGGTCGGCGGCCCGCGCGTCCTCGCGCCGCCGGCGCTCGGCGTCGTACAGGCGGGCACGCAGGATCTTCATCGCCTTGGCCTTGTTCTTGTGCTGGCTCTTCTCGTCCTGTTGGACGACCACAACCCCGGTTGGAAGGTGCGTGATACGCACTGCCGAGTCGGTCGTATTGACGGACTGCCCGCCAGGGCCCGATGCACGGAACACGTCGATGCGCAGGTCCTTCTCGTCGATCTTGACGTCGAACTCCTCGGCTTCCGGCAGCACCGCCACGGTCGCCGCCGAGGTATGGATGCGGCCGGATGCCTCGGTGGCCGGGACGCGCTGCACGCGGTGCACGCCTGATTCGAACTTCAGCCGGGCGAACACGCCGCGCCCCGTGACCGTGGCGATCGCCTCCTTGTAGCCGCCGATGCCGGTCTCGGAAACCTCCATGACCTCGAAGCGCCAGCCGTGCTCGGCGGCGTAGCGCTGGTACATGCGGAACAGGTCGGCCGCGAACAGGGCCGCTTCCTCGCCGCCGGTCCCGGCGCGGATCTCCAGGATGGCGTTCTTCTCGTCGGCCTCGTCCTTGGGCAGCAGCATGCGTTTGACCGCCCGTTCCAGCTCGGGCAGGCGCTTGCGCAGGCTCGCGGCCTCCTCCTCGGCCATGGCCTTCATGTCAGGATCGGCCGCCAGCGCCTCGGCATCCCCGAGCTCGCTCTCGGTCTTGCGCCATTCGGCGATGGCTTCGACCAGCGGCCCGAGATCGGCGTATTCCTTGGAGGCGGCCACGAACTTCTGCGAATCCAGCGTGCCGGCGCTGAGCGCCGCTTGCAGCTCGGCGTGCCGGGCGGTGATCTGATCGAGCTTCTGGACGAAAGACATGGGAAGCCAACCTACATAGCGTCGCTACGTCAGGTCTTCAAAGCCTCCACGAGGCCGTTCATCGCAACGCCGTGCTGCTCGCCGCTGTCGAGGTCCTTCAGCTGCACCACGCCCTGGGCAAGCTCGTCGTCACCCAAGATGACCGCGGCGCGGGCGTTGAGCTTGTTGGCGCGCTGCATGCGCCGCTTCATGGTGCCGCGATAGTCCTGCTCGACGGCGATGCCGGCGGCACGCAGCGCGCGTCCCAGGCCCAGCGCCTTGGCCTCCGCCGCCGCGCCCAGCGGCACGAGCACGACAGGCCGTGCCGGCGCCGGCGGCTCGTTGCACAGCATCATCAGGCGCTCGATGCCGCCCGCCCAGCCGATGCCGGCGGTCGGCGGTCCACCCAGCTCGGCGATCAGACCATCATAGCGACCGCCGCCCAGCACCGTTCCCTGGGCGCCGATATGCGAGGTGACGAACTCGAACGCCGTGTGGGTGTAGTAGTCCAGCCCGCGCACCAGGGCGGGATCGAGCTCGAAGGAGATGCCGGCTGCGCCGAGCCCCTCGCGCACGGCGGCAAAGAACTCCCGGCTCGACTGGTTCAGGTACTCGGCAAGCGACGGCGCCTCGGCGTTGATCGCCTTGTCGCCTTCGTCCTTGCTGTCGAGGATGCGCAGCGGATTGCGCTCGAGACGTGCGCGGGAATCGTCCGAGAGCTTGTCGATGTGCCCGCGGTAGTAATCGACCAGCACCTGGCGGTAGCCGGCGCGGCTCTGCGGGTCGCCCAGCGAGTTGAGCTTCAGCACGCAGCGATCGAGGATTCCCAGGCGGTCGAGGATGTCGGCGGCGAGCGTGATCACCTCGATGTCGGCGCCCGGCTCAGGCGCGCCCAGCACCTCGATGTCGATCTGGTGGAACTGGCGCTGGCGGCCCTTTTGCGGCCGCTCGTAGCGGAACATCGGGCCCGCGGCGAAGATCTTTAGCGGCAGCTGCTGCGCCAGCTCCCCGTTGGAGATGAAGGCGCGGCAGATGCCCGCAGTGTACTCCGGCCGCAACGTAAGCGAGTCCCCGCCGCGATCCTCGAAGGTGTACATCTCCTTGGACACGACGTCGCTCGTCTCGCCGATGCCGCGGGCGAACAGCTCGGTGAACTCGAAGATGGGTGTCGCCATCTCGCGATAGCCGTACAAGGCAGCGACCGCGCGCGACGTGTCGACGACGTGTGCAAAGCGCCGACTCTCTTCAGGTAACAGGTCGTGCGTACCGCGCACAGGTTGCAGCTTGCTCACGGGAATATCGTCCGCTCGTAATAGCGCCAGTCGGGGGAGCGCAGTCGGGGGAGGCGCCGATCGAGGAGCGCCAGTCGGCGAGCGCCGGCCGGCGGCAGCCCCTACTCGGCGGCCACCTTCTGACTCTCGGCTTCGGCGCGCTTGGCCGCTTCGATCTCGGCCGCCTTCTTCTCGATCATCTCGGCGAGATGCTCGACGATGTCGGCGTCCTTCAGCCGATGATGCGGCACGCCCGCGACATACACCTGGTGCGTGCCGTGGCCGCCGCCGGTGAAGCCGATGTCGGTCTCGCGCGCCTCGCCGGGACCGTTCACCACGCAGCCGATCACCGACACGGTCATCGCCGTGGTGATGTGCGCAACACGCTTCTCCAGCGCCTCGACGGTGCGGATCACGTCGTACTGCTGGCGCGCGCAGGACGGGCAGGAGACGATGTTGACGCCGCGGTGCCGGAGGTTCAGCGCCTTCAGGATCTCGAAGCCCACCCGAACCTCTTCCTCGGGCTCGGCCGACAGCGAGACGCGGATCGTGTCGCCGATGCCGGCCCACAACAGCGAGCCGAGCCCGATCGACGACTTCACGGTGCCGGTACGCAATCCACCCGCCTCGGTGATGCCGATGTGCAGGGGATAGTCGCAAGCGTCCGCCAGCTGCTGATAGGCGGCGACCGCCAAAAACACGTCCGACGCTTTCACGCTGATCTTGAACTCGTGGAAGTCGTGGTCCTGCAGGATGCGCGCATGGTCGAGCGCGCTTTCGACCATCGCTTCCGGGCAGGGCTCGCCGTATTTCTCCAGCAGGTCCCGCTCGAGCGAGCCGGCGTTGACGCCGATGCGCATCGAGCATCCGTGATCCTTGGCCGCCTGCACGACTTCGCGCACCCGTTCGGCGCTGCCGATGTTGCCGGGATTGATGCGCAGGTTGGCCGCGCCGGCCCGCGCCGCCTCGATGGCGCGCTTGTAGTGGAAATGGATGTCGGCCACGATCGGCACGCGCGCCGCCTTGACGATTGCCGCCAGCGCCGCCGTCGAGTCCTCGTCCGGGCAGGAGACCCGAACGATGTCCACGCCGGCCGCCTCGGCGCGCTGGATCTGGGCGATCGTGGCGGCGGCGTCCGCCGTCAGGGTATTGGTCATGGTCTGCACGGTGATCGGCGCATCGCCGCCGACCGGCACGGGTCCAACCATGATCCGCCGCGACTTGCGCCGCATGATGTCGCGATAGGGCCTGATGCTCATGGCGGCAATCTAATCGGGGCGCACCAGCTTATCCAGCCCGAGCGGCGCTCGCCTGCGCAACGCAGCGCGGCGAATTTACCGCGCGTCGATGACGCGATAGGCGATTCCCGCGGGTATCACATAACTTTCACCGGCGCGAACATAGGTCTGCGCCAGGATGTCGCCGTTGGGCGCTCGCAGCTCGACCCAGCTGTTGCCGCGCATCCTGACCGGCGTGTCGACCTTGACCGGCGCAATCGCCGGCGCCACGGGTGGCGGGGTCTCGGCGGGCGGATTGCGGGCCGTCGCTTCCTCGACGGGAGCGGCAGCTTGCGGCGCAGGACGCGCGGGCTCCGGTTGGGCCGGCGGCTGTGCCGCCTGTGCCTGACCGATCGCCGGCACGTTCACGACCGCGGGCGGGGGCGGCGGCGCAGGAACCGCGACCACAACCGGCGGTGCCAGCGGCACCTCCTGCGTCTGCGACTGGGTGGGCGGCGCAACGCTCTCGCGTCGGCCGGGCCAAACGTTGGGAGCCACGCTCTGCGGCGCCGAGGCAGACGGGCGCTTGGTGTCTCCGACGCCACGATTGGCCAGTTCCGAATTACCGGCGGGGTTGGCGGCCGATGTCGTCGCCGGCGTGCCCGTGTTGGCCTGCGGCGCGCTGGCCTGCGGCGCGCTGGCTTGCGGCGCGCTGGCTTGCGGCGCGCTGGCCTGCGGCGCGGGCGTTGCCTCCGTTGCCGCCGGCCGCGACGCCAACAGCCGGTCCGGCACCGGCGGTACCTTCTCTGCAACCACCGTTTGCTCGCGGGGCAAGTAGTGCCACGCGGCATAGCCAGCCGCGATCACCAGAAGGACGGTGAGCACCGCGAGCCCGATGGGAGCGCGCCGCTCGACGACCGGGAAATCTGCCGGCATCGCCAGCGGCCGCTTGATCGGCACCGCGCCCGACAGATGGTATGCGCTCAAGACCTTCTCGGCATCGAGCCCGACATGCAGGGCGTACGCGCGCAGGAACGCCGGAACATAAGCGGCGCCGGGCAGCAGATCGAAGCGTCCCTCTTCGATCGCCTGAAGATGCGCGAGCCGTATGCGAAGTTTTTTTTCTACGTCGTTCAGGGTGAGGCCGCGTGCTTCGCGTTGATCTCGGAGCAATCGCCCGACTGCACGGCCCGGCGATGCCTCACGTTCCAGCGCACGCCAATCGACCTGATCCGGCATGATGAACCCTGCTCTTCCCCTCTGGTTGAGTTCTAGCAGAGGGACTTTAGCAGGGCAAAAAGTGATTCGAATTTTGGCGTCAAATTTCGATTGCGTGATCTGCCGCGAACAGACGCAACGTCTCGCGCATGGGCTGGTCGGGTTGCGTCAGCATCGCACTCACAAAGCGCGTCGCATGCTTGAGGTCGAGAGAACGGATCATGGCCTTTACCGGACCGATCGATCCCGGCGCCATCGAGAGTGTACGCACTCCGATTGCAAGAAGTGCCAAGGCATCAACCGGCTGGCCGGCCATCTCGCCGCACACCGAGAGCTCGACACCCGTCGGACGCAACTTCTCGACTACAAAATGTAGAAGCCGGAGCATCGCCGGCGACAAGCTGTCGTAGCGACCAGCGAGTCGGGTGTTGCCACGATCCGCCGCATACAGGAACTGCATCAGGTCGTTGGTGCCGACGGAAATGAAATCGACATGGCGCACCAGGCTGTCGAGCTGCCACGCGAGCGCCGGAACCTCGAACATCACGCCGACGCGCAGGGGCTGCGGCAAAGCCTGTCCCCGCCGCTTGGCGCGCTCCAGCTCGAGATCGAGCAGGCGACGGGCACGCTTCAACTCGCCCACTTCGGCAATCATCGGGTACATGACCGACAACGGCCGCCCGTTGGCCGCCTGAATGAGCGCGCGCAACTGGCGGCGCAGCATGGCGGGGCGATCCAGCCCGATCCGGATGGCGCGCCAACCCATTGCCGGATTGTCGTCGCCGAAGGTGCCGACGTAGGGCAGCACCTTGTCGCCGCCGACGTCGAGCGTACGGAAAGCGACGGGACGGCCGTCGGCCAGGTCGAGCACGCGGCCATAGAGCCAAGCCTGGGCGTCGACGTCGGGAAACTCCGACCGCACCATGAAGGGGATTTCCGTCCGATACAGCCCGACACCATCGGCGCCGGTCTCGTCGAGATGCTGCATGTCGATCAGCAGGCCGGCATTGATGTGCAGCGAGATGCGCGCCTGGTCGCGCGTCGCGGCGGGCAGCTCGCGCAACGCGGCGTAGCGGCGGCGGCGCGCGGCGCGTGCGCCGATCGCACCATCCACGGTCTCCAGGATGTCGTCGGCCGGCCGCACGAGCACCTGTCCGTTGTCGCCGTCGACCACGATGGCATCGCCCGGCTCGATGCGCGCCAGCACGTCGGGCGCGCGCCCGACCACGGGGATGTCGAGGGCCCGCGCCACGATCGCGACATGGCTCATGGCCGAGCCTTCCTCGAGCACCAGCCCGCGCAGGCGCGTGCGGTCGTAGTCCAAAAGCTCGGCGGGGCCCATGTCGCGGGCGACCACGATCATGTCGTCCGGCAGCGAGCTGGGATCGGGCGCGACGCGGCCGCTCAGCCTGAGCAGCAGGCGGTTGGTGAGGTCCTGCAGGTCGCTCAGCCGCTCTCGGATGTACGGATCGGCCGACTGGCCGACGCGGGCGTGGACGTCGTCGAAGGCGCGCTGCACGGCCGCCTCGGCGGTGAGGCCCGAGGCGATCGCCTCGCGCACGCGCTCCAGCCAGCCGCGATCGTCGACGAACATGCGGAAGGTTTCCAGGATCTCGCGCTGCTCGCCCGACTGCATGTCGTGCGCCTCGAGCATGCGATCGACGTCCTCGCGCACGCCGTGCGCGGCCTCCTCGAAACGCTTCAGCTCGTGGCCGACATCTTCCGCGACGACCTTCTGGATCGAGATGCGCGGTTCGTGCAGGACCGCGTGGCCGATGGCGACGCCCGGCGTCAGCTGCACGCCGTCGACACGCAGCGGCAGCAGTCCGAGGCCGTCGACCTGCTGGACCTCGTTGGGGCTGACGAAGTGACCGGCCGCGATCAGCTCCGCCAACACCATGGCGATGGTCTGCAGCGTCTCGAT
>JAFAKN010000681.1 GCA_019235415.1 Alphaproteobacteria bacterium | reverse complement strand
GGCCCGTTGCTGTCGGTCGTCGATCGGCTGTTTCCCGACCCGCAAGAGCGAAAAAAACTGCTGTGGGAGACGCCGATGCGCTTGTTTGGATTCGGCCGGCCCGCGGCATAGCATGCCCATGTCGCACCCGTGAAAGCGACGCAGGGCGGGCGCAGCGGGCGGCGCCGGCGGATCAATGATCCGCAAGGCACGCGCCGCGACATTGTCGAGGTGGCGACGCTTGAGTTCGCCCAGAAGGGATACAGCGGCGCGCGCGTCGACGCGATCGCGAGCCGCACGCGCACCAGCAAGCGAATGATCTACTATTACTTCGGCAGCAAGGAAGGCCTTTACCTCGCCGTGCTCGACGAAGCCTATTCGGGCATCCGCCGCGCCGAGGCGACGCTCGACCTCGAGAAGCTGGCGCCGGAGGAAGCGCTGCGGACCCTCGTCGGCTTCACCTTCGATTACTACAACAAGCATCCCGAGTTCGTGCGCCTGGTGATGAACGAGAACATCATGGACGGCGCGCACATGGCGCGCTCGAAGACCATCAGCAAGCTCAACGTCACGGTGATCGACGCCATGGGCCGGCTGATCGCGCGCGGCCAGAAAGAGCGGACATTCCGCCGCGACATCGATCCGATCGAGCTGCACATGTCGATCAGCGCGCTCGGCATCTTCAATGTCGCCAACCGCGCCACCTTCTCGACCATCTTCAGGCGTGACATGACTTCCCCCAAAGCGCTGGCGAAGCGGCGGGAGGAGATCGTCGAAATCGTCCTGGGCCATGTCCTCCTCCCTGCGCGCAGCGCGGCGAGGTGTCCGCGCAGCGGACGGAGGGGTCATGATTCATGATTCTCGACCCCTCCGTCGCGGTATGACCGCGACACCTCCCCAGCTGTCGTTGGGGAGGTGGGCGAATTGACAAAATGAACCGTCTGGTACATTCGTCGAGGCAATCAGAAAAAGCCCAGTGGCAGAAAAGCTTAGTGGAGGAAGCATGGCGCGTAATTCTGGACTGTTGATCAAGCGGCGTACGACGCTGCTGGGGGTCGCCGGCCTTGCCGTGGCGCCGTTCGCCGCGCCGCATGTCGCGCGCGCGGCCGACCCAATCAAGATCGGACTGCTGCTGGCCAAGACCGGCCAGATCGCCGGCCAGACCGAATACCTGGCGAACGGCACAATGCTGGCGCTGGAGCAACGCAACAACACGGTCATGGGCCAGCCGGCCGAGCTGGTGTGGCTGGACGAGCCGACCCCGCAGGGCGCCACGCAGAACATGCAGAAGCTCGTGCAGGAGAACAAGGTGTGCGCCGTGCTGGGCGGCGCGCTGTCGTCCAACGCGCTCGCCGAGGAAGCCAAGGCTCTCGAGCTCAAGATCCCGTTCGTCTGCAACAACGCGGCGGCGACCGACATCACCGGCAAGAACTGCAACCGCTACACCTTCCGGCTCAACACGCCGGTCGCCGTGCAGAGCCGCATGCTCGCGCCATATGCCTTGAGCTACGGCAAGAAGTGGTACCACATCACCGCCTCCTTCGCATTCGGCCAGGACATCCTGCGCACCTCGCGCGAGCTCCTGAAGGTGGCCGGCGGCACGGAAGTGGGTGTCGACGAAGTGCCGCTCAACACCGCCGACTTCAGCTCCTTCATCCTGAAGATCCGCCAGGCCAAGCCGGACGTGGTGGTCGGCGGCCTGTCGGCCGGTGACCTGACGACGTTCCTGAAGCAATGGAATGAGCTCGGCATGAAGGGAAAAATCCCGTTCGTCGAAATCGCCATCGGCGACACCGACATCTGGGGCGTCGGGCCGGAGGCCGCGACCGGAATCTTCACCAAGCTGTGGGACGCCCACAATCCGAACAACCCGGCGGAAGAGAAGGCGTTCGCCGACGCCTACCTCAAGAAGTACGGCAAGCCGGCGGCCGACAAGGCGTGGATGGGCTGGATCACGGCGCGCTCGCTGTTCGAATCGCTCGATGCGGCGAAGTCGACCGACGCCGACAAGATCATCGCCGCGCTGGAAGCCTGGAAGGTACCGGCCGGCAATGCCTCGTACAGCTACCGCAAGTTCGACCACCAGATGCTGGTGCGCAACCTCGCGGTCGCGGTGAAGCCCAAGATCACCGACAAGTGGGACTACTTCGACGTCAAGGCGACCCTGCCGGAGAATCCCGCCGAGCTCGACAAGGTGTTCGGCTCGCAGGAGGAAATAGGCTGCAAGATGTGAGCGGCCGCCGTACCGGACCGGGACTGGCCTGCTGACGATGCTGGATATCCTCCTGTCGCAAACCGTCAGCGGGTTGGTGCTGGGCGGTCTCTACGTCCTGATCGCGATCGGGCTGTCGATCATCTTCGGCCTGCTCGGCATCGTGAACTTCGCGCACGGCGCGTTCTTTACCCTGGGCGCCTACTTCGCGCTCAGCCTGGTCGGCGCCGTGGGCTGGCCGGCGGTCGTCCTGTCGCCGATTATCGTCGGCGGCATTGGCATGGTCGCCGAGCGGCTGCTGATCCGCCGGTTGTACGACAAGGAGCCGCTGATCAGCCTGATCGTCACCTTCGCGCTGGCGCTGCTGATCGAAGCCACGGTCCGCCTGATATACGGCGGCATCGGCCAGCCGTTCAGCCCGCCGCCCTTCATGTCCGGCTTCCTGGTCTGGGGGCCGATCCTGATCACCAAGTACCGCGTCGGCGTACTGGCGACGACCGCCATGGTGCTGCTGCTGCTCTGGCTGTTCCTCGAGAAGACGCCGTTCGGCCGCATCCTGCGTGCCGGCTCGCGCGACCCCGAGATGGTCGGCCTGCTCGGCATCAACCTGCCGCGGGTGCTGACCTGGGTGTTCGGCCTCGGCTGCGCGATCTCCGGCATCGCCGGCGTGCTGGCCGCACCGCTGTGGACCGTCACGCCGGCGATGGCGACCAACGCCATCATGCCGGCCTTCGTGGTGGTGGCGATCGGCGGCCTGGGCTCGTTCGCCGGGGCGGTGATTGCCGGCCTGCTGGTCGGCGTGGTGGTGGCGCTCACCATCCAGTTTTGGCCGGAGGCGTCCGGCGCGGTGATGTACCTCTTCATGGCGCTGATGCTGCTGCTGCGCCCGCGCGGCCTTTTAGGCGACCGCTGGGAGCGCTTCGAATGAACGCGGCTCTGCGCCATCCGGTCGTCGTGACCGTCCTCGTGCTGAGCGGGCTCACCGTCCTGTGGGTCGTGATCGGCGCGCCGGTCAGCCTGATCACCCAGATCGCCATCTATACCCTGTACGGCGCCGGCGTCTGCCTGCTGGTGAGCTACACCGGGCTTGTCCCGTTCGGCGCCTCGGTGTTCTTCGGCTGTGCGACCTATGCGGTGGCCTTCGAGCTGCTGCGCGGCGTGCCCAACGAGATCGTGGCGCTCGTCTTCGCGGTGATCTTCTCGCTGGTCCTGGCCGCCGTGATCGCGCTCATCATCCTGCGGCGCCGCGGCCTCTATTTCTCACTGCTGACGCTTGCCTTCTCGCAGATTGCCTTCGAGATCGCCTTCAAATGGACCGACGTGACGGGCGGCGAGAACGGCATCCAGGGCCTTCCCCGGCCAATGCTGGCGAACCCCTGGACGTTCCACGTCTTCACGGTCGTGACCGTGGCGATCGGGCTCGCGCTCCTGTGGCGCATCGCCCATTCGCCGTTCGGACGCAGCCTGCAGGCCCTGCGCGACAACGAGCAACGGGCGCAAAGCCTGGGCTACGACACCTTCCGGCTGAAGTTCGCCTCGTTCGTCCTGATGGGCGGCTTCATCGGCTATGCCGGCGGACTGCTGGCGCTGATGCTGGGCGGCGCCTATGCCGACAATCTCAGCTGGCAGCATGCCGGCGATTCGCTGCTGATGGCCGTGCTGGGCGGCGTGCATCATTTCCTGGGCCCGTTGTGGGGCGCCATCGCCTTCATCCTGCTCGAGGACCGCCTGTCGGCGCTGACCGAAAGCTGGTGGCTGATATTCGCGCCGATCGTGATCATGTTCGCGCTGGCCTCGCCCGAGGGCATCCAGGGCCTGGTCTTCCGCGTGCGCGGCCGCACCGACTGGACGCTGACCCGACGCGGCATCCCAACCCGGCCGGCGACGATCACGCCCTACAAGGCCGAGCGGGCGCTGCTCGATCCTGCCAAGCCGATCCTCACTGTCGGCAAGCTCGACAAGCGCTTCGGCTCGCTGGTCGTGGCGCAGGACATCAACCTCGAGGTGTATCCCTTCCGGCTGCACAGCCTCATCGGGCCGAACGGCGCGGGGAAGACGACCTTTTTCAACATGCTGACCGGCATCCTGGCAGCGGACGCCGGCATCATCGTGTTCGACGGGCACGAGATCACGCGCCTGCCGATGCACCGGCGCATCCGGCTAGGGCTGGCGCGATCATTCCAGATCCTGAGCGTGTTCCCCAACCTCACGGCGTTCGAGAACGTACGTGTCGCCGTGCAGGCCAAGGACCCCAGGCAGCGTGGGCTGTGGCGCGACGCCTACGCCTACGACGACCTCAACGCCCGCACCTGGTCGCTGCTGGCCGCCGTCGGGCTGGAGGATCGCGCGGCCGACCTCTGCGCCAATCTGGGCCACGGCCAGCGCCGACTGCTCGAGATCGCAGTCTCGCTCGCCACCGATGCCAGGCTGCTGTTGCTCGACGAGCCGCTGGCCGGCCTCGCGGAGGCCGACCGCCAGGTGGTAGGCGCTCTGATCCGCAAGCTCGCCGACAGCCATGCCGTGCTGTTGATCGAGCACGACATCGACCGTGTGCTGGCGCTGAGCGACCGCATCACCGTGCTCCACCAGGGCCGCGTGATCGCCGACGGCGCGCCTGCCGAGGTGGCCGCGAACCCCGACGTCATCGCGGCCTACATGGGCGCCGAACGGATCGTCACGCCACCGGCGCCCACCGACTCCGAACGCGCGCAACACCAGGCGGCCAAGCCGCTGCTAATGATCGACAGGCTTAGCGCCGGCTACAGCGGTAGCACCGTGCTGGAAGATCTCTCGCTCATCGTGCACGAGGGCGAAGCGGTAGCGCTGCTCGGTCGCAACGGCGTGGGAAAGACCACGACCTTGAAGGCGATCACCGGCACGGTGCGCGCGAGCGCCGGCAGCATTCGCTTCGCCGGCCGGGAAATCGCCAACGGGCGGTCGTTCGAGATCAACCGGCTCGGCCTCTCCCTGGTGCCCGAGGGCCGCCGCCTGTTCCCCAACTTGACGGTGCTCGACAATCTGCGCATCGCCCTGCGCGACGGCGGCGCCTCGCTCGACGAGGTCTTTGCGTTGTTCCCCAAGCTAAAAGTTTTGCAACGCTCGAAGGCCGAAAGCCTGTCGGGCGGCGAGCGCCAGATGCTGGCGATCGCCCGCGCCCTCGTCGTGCCGGCAAAGCTGATCCTGCTCGACGAACCGTTCGAGGGGCTGGCGCCGGCGATCGTCAAGGAGGTGATGGATGCGCTGGCCAAGCTGCGCGGCAAGGTGGCGATGGTGATCGTCGAGCACCATGCCGAAACCGTGCTGCCGCTCGTCGATCGGGCCTACGTCCTGGTGAATGGGCAAGTCGCCTTCGAGGGCACCGCCAAATCGCTCGAGGACGATCCCGCGCTGCAGGCCAGACTCCTGGGTGTCGTGCAGAAGGAGGCCGCGTAAGGCGCAAAAGCTACAGGGACCAGGATCATGACCAATGGCTCTTCCCCACGCATGCTGGTGGGCCTGATCGGCATCAACATCGGCCAGTCGCTGGCGCCGGCGCTGCACGAGGACGCCTTCGCGGCGGCCGGCCTGACCGGCCATTACCACCTGATGGACGCCGAGACTCCGCGCGAGCGCTCGCTAACCGACCTGTTGGCCGCCATCCGCACCGCGGGCTTCGCCGGCGTCAATGTCACGTTCCCGTTCAAGGAGGCGGTGATCCCGCTGCTCGACGACGTGTCGGCGGAAGCCCGCGAGATCGGCGCGGTCAATACGGTGGTGTTCGACGCCCGAGGCCGCGCCATTGGCCATAATACCGACCGTTCGGGCTTTCGCGCTGCGTTCGTCGAGGCTTTCGGCAAGGACGCCGCACGCGGCAAGCCGGTGCTGCTGCTGGGCGCCGGCGGCGCCGGGCGTGCCGTTGCCTTTGCCCTGAAGGATCTCGGCGCGGCGCCCATCCGCTTGTACGATCGCGACCGTCAGAAGGCGAGTAGCCTCGCAGCCGATCTCGGCGCTGGCGCCTGCGAGGTGCTTGACGCGCCAGAGCCTGCCGCGGCCTCCGCCGCCGGAGTCGTCAATGCCACGCCCATCGGCATGGCCGGGCACGAGGGCCTGCCCATGCCGCCGGACGTCCTGCGCGCCGGACAGTTCGTCGCCGACGTCATTTACACCCCGCTCGAGACCGAGTTCGTAAAGGCCGCCAAAGCCAAGGGCGCGCGCGCCATGGGCGGCGCCGGCATGTGCGTGCACCAAGCCGTCGACGCCTTCCGCCATTTCACCGGGAGAACGCCAGACATTGCGCGCCTGAAGCACGCATTTGCTCAAGCGGCGGCGCGCCGAGCAAGATAATCGAGCCGAAGGAGGACTCGTATGAAGACCTCGATCGCGACGGTTTCCCTCAGCGGCACCTTGGGCGAGAAGCTCGAAGCCATCGCCAACGCCAAATTCGATGCGGTCGAGATCTTCGAGAACGACCTCGTGACCTACAACGGAACGCCGGCCGACGTGCGCAAGGCCTGCGCGGAGCTGGGGCTCGGAATCGTCACTCTGCAGCCGTTCCGCGACTTTGAAGGCATGCCGCTGGGCCCGCGCGAACGGGTGTTCGCCCGCGCCGAACGCAAGTTCGACACCCTGCAGGAGCTCGGCTGCGATCTCCTGATGATCTGCAGCAACGTCTCGCCCGACTCGCTGGGTGGCATCGACCGCGCCGCCGCCGACCTCAGCGAGCTCGGCGAGCGGGCCGCCCGGCGCGGCCTGCGCATCGCCTTCGAGGCTCTGGCCTGGGGCCGCCACATCAACGACTATCGCGATGCCTGGGAAGCGGTGCGCCGCGCCGATCATCCGGCGGTCGGGCTGGTGCTCGACAGCTTCCACATCCTGGCGCGCAAGACCGACCTCGGCGCAATGCGCGCCATCCCGGGAGATCGCATCTTCCTGGTGCAGCTTGCCGACGCGCCGTTCCTCGAGATGGACTATCTCTCCTGGAGCCGGCACTTCCGCAATTTCCCGGGCCAGGGCGACCTGCCGGTGCTGGACTTCATGGCGGCGCTGTCGGCCACCGGCTACGACGGCGCGCTGTCGCTGGAGATCTTCAACGACCAGTTCCGCGCCGGCTCGGCGCGCAGCGTGGCGGTGGATGGCCATCGCTCGTTGCGCTTCCTCGCCGACCAGTTGTCGACACGGATCGGCGGGCTGCCGACCGGCATGCCGGCCTTGCCGCCGCGAGCGCGGCCGGTAGGCGTCAGTTTCATCGAGTTTGCCGCCGACGACCACGATGCGCCGCGTTTGGAATCCCTGTTTGCCGGACTGGGCTTCCGTCGTGCGGGCCAGCACCATTCGAAAGCGGTCACGCGATGGTGCCAGGGCGACATAAACCTCGTGGTCAATCGCGAGAAGGAGGGCTTCGCCCATTCCTTCAACGTCGTCCACGGCGCGGCGGTGTGCGCCTTGGGCCTCGGCGTCGAGAATGCCGCGATGGCCTTCCAGCGTGCGACCCTGCTGCTCGACCAGCCGTTCCGGCAGGCCGTGGCGCCGGGCGAGCTCGACATCCCCGCGGTGCGCGGCGTGGGTGGCAGCCTGGTCTATCTCCTGGACCGGTCGAGCGAGCTCGGTCGCGTGTGGGAGATCGAGTTCAGCGACACCGGCGAGACAGGGAACGAGGCTGGCCTCACCACCGTCGATCATGTCTCGCAGTCGATGCAGTACGAGGAGATGCTGACCTGGCTGTTGTTCTACACCTCGCTGTTGGACGTGGCGAAAGTCCCGCCGCAGGAAGTCGCCGATCCCGGCGGCCTGGTCAGGAGCCAGGTCGTGGAATCGGCCGACGGCGCGCTGCGCATCGTGCTGAACGGCTCGCAGAGCGCGCGCACGCAGTCCTCGAGGTTCCTGAGCGAGCTGTTCGGCTCGGGCGTGCAGCACATCGCCTTCGCGACGGATGATCTCTTGAAGACGGTGGCGCGTCTCGAGGCGAACGGCGTGCGGCTGCTGCCCATCCCGGACAATTACTACGACGATCTCGCTGCCAAGACCGATCTCTCGATGGAGCAGATCGCGGCGTTGCAAGAGCACAACATCCTGTACGACCGCGACGGGGACACCGAATACCTGCAGGTCTACACCGAGGCTTTCGACCAGCGCTTCTTCTTCGAGATCGTCGAGCGGCGCGGCTATCGCGGCTATGGCGCCGCCAACGCGCCGGTGCGATTGGCGGCGCAGGCAACAGCGACTACTGCGGCGCTGCCGTAATCACGTCATGTGCGGTCCTGGCCCTCCGCCCGCTGCTTCGAGCACGGCGGCGCGCCATTCA
>JAFAKN010000607.1 GCA_019235415.1 Alphaproteobacteria bacterium | reverse complement strand
GCTCTCCTGCTCGTGGGACATGGAGCCGATGTGGCATCCGATGTGGGAGCCGCTGTGGAAGGCGGTGAACGACGTGCAGCTGCCGCTGCACTTCCACACCTTCCCGACCCTGCCGCCCAACACCATCGAGAAGCATGGCGGCCGCGTTGGACGCTCGGTG
Organism: Alphaproteobacteria bacterium; assembly: GCA_019235415.1. GTDB lineage: Bacteria > Pseudomonadota > Alphaproteobacteria > Reyranellales > Reyranellaceae > Reyranella. Next base: position 2,383 of record JAFAKN010000607.1, on the reverse strand, counting down.
TTCTTCAGCGTCGTCTCGAGCTTCCAGATGAACCTGGTGAACATCCTGGCCGCGGTCATCGCCGCCAACGTGCTGGAGCGCTATCCGCACGTGCGCATCGCGTTCGGCGAATCGGGCTGCGGCTGGATCCCCTATGCGCTCGACCGCATGGACTTCGAATGGGAGGACCGCTTCACCGACCTGGGGCTGAAGATGAAGCCCTCCGACTACTGGCGGCGGCAGTGCAAGGCCACCTTCCAGTTCGACCGCATCGGCGCCAAGCTGATCGACGACATGGGCGCGGAGAGCCTGATGTGGGGCTCCAACTACCCGCACGGCGACGGCGTGTGGCCCAACTCCGATCAGTACATCAAGGAGCAGTTCGCCGAGGTTCCGGCCGAGGTGACCAAGATGATCACCTGCACCAACGCCGGCAAGTTCTACGGGCTGATCAACTAGCAAAGGAGCGCGGACGTCCTGGTCCGCTCATGAAATGCGGAACAGGAGGTCTGCGCTCCAATGATCAATGCCTGCGACAGGCAGTCGATCACGGTCGGCAGCAGAGCCGACGGCACGAATGTCATGTGCATGATCATCAGCACGTAGAGCTTGTCGTTGCTGAAGGTGAGCGCCTCGAGGAAGCGCTGCAGGAGGTGGATGGCCGAGATCGCCACGATCGAGGTGGCGAGCTTGATCTTGAGCGAGCCCGCGTCGAGCTTGCCGAACCATGCCAGCCGCTCGCTCGAGGTTGCCTCGTGATGCGGCCCACGAAGCTCTCGTAGCCGGAGATGATCACCATCACCACGAGATTGCCGACCATGATCAGGTCGACCAGCGACAGTACGCCCAGCACGAGGTCGCCCTCGCCCAGCACGACCGCCTGCTTGACGAGGTCACACAGCTTGAACGGGAACTTGACCACCACGACGCCCAGCACGAACACCAGGCCAAGATAGAGCGGCACCTGCAGCCAGCGGCTGGCGACGATCAGCCGCTCGATGCCGAGCTCCAGCCAGCCGCTCGCCGGCGGCGGCGGGCCGTCGCTCATGGCTAGCTGAAGGCCTTGAAGGTGATGATGGTGAAGGTGTCCTTGACGCCGCCAAGCGTCTGGATCTTGCTCGTAACGAAGTGGCCGATGTCGGTCTTGTCGTCGAGGTAGCACTTCATCATGAGGTCGTACTGGCCGGAGGTCGAATAGACCTCCGACACCTGCTCGACGCCGCAAGCATCGTCGGCCACCTCGTAGGCCTTGCCGAGCTCGCATTTCACCATGATGAAGATCGTCTGCATGGCCCCCTCTTTGGCGAGGGCCACTTTAGCGGGACGAGCGGGCGAGGAAAGCGGGTACATGATCGCCCATCCCCTTCGGCGCACGGTCGTCACGGCCCTCGTAGGACCGCTCGCGCCGCGGGCGATCGCTGCTGCGCTGGGCGCGCGGCGGCCGTTCGCCGCGCGGCGCCTCGTGTCGCTCATGGCGCGGATCGTGATGTGCGTCGGAGCGCGGCTCGTGTCGGGGATCGTGGTGAGCTTCGTAGCGAGGCTCGTGGCGCGGCTCTGGCCGAGCGTCGGCGCGCTGTTCGGTCCGCTCTTCGCGATGAGACTCCGCGCGCGGCTCACGCCGAGCCCGCTCGGGTCGCGCCTTCTTTTCGCGCGGCTTGTCGGTGCTGCGCGAGAAACGCCCGCGACGGCGGCGGCGACCGTCGCCCTCCTCGAACGTCGCCGACTCGAGGCCGGCGATCTCGACGCGCGGGATCGCGTTGCCGATCAGCTTCTCGATCGCCTGCACGAGATCGCCTTCGGAGGGCGAGGCCAGAGTGAACGAATGCCCGGTCTTGCCGGCGCGGCCGGTGCGGCCGATGCGATGGACGTAGTCCTCGGGCGAGAACGGCACGTCGAAGTTGAACACGTGGCTCATGTCGACGATGTCGAGGCCGCGGGCGGCGACGTCGGAGGCGACCAGGATCTGGATCTCGCCTTGCTTGAAGCGGTCGAGGGTCTCCATGCGCGCCGGCTGACTCATGTCGCCATGCAGGGCTCCGGCATTGAAGCCGTGCTTCTTCAACGAGCCCTGAAGCAGGGCGACGTCACGCTTGCGGTTGCAGAAGACGATGGCGTTCTTGATATCCTGTTCCTTGATTAGCCGGCGCAGCGCCTCGCGCTTGTCCTCCTCGTGCACGACGGCGAGGCCCTGCACGATGTTGGTGCCCGCCGAGGCCGGCGGCGACACCGTGACCTCCTTCGGGTTCTGCAGGAAGCGGTCGGCCAGCCGCTTGATTTCGGGCGGCATGGTCGCGGAGAAGAACAGCGTCTGGCGCAGCGGCGGCAGCAGGCCGACGATGCGCTCGACGTCGGGGATGAATCCCATGTCGAGCATTCTGTCGGCTTCGTCGATCACCAGAACCTT
>JAFAKN010000134.1 GCA_019235415.1 Alphaproteobacteria bacterium | reverse complement strand
CGCACCTCGACGATCCGCAGGTCAGGCAGGCGGTCGTCGAGAGCATCGACTACATGACGACGGCCTACAAGGAGGGCTATGTGCCGCCCGGTGCGCTGAGCTGGAGCGACGCCGACGACAACAACGCGTTCCACGCCAAGCAATTGATCATGGACCTGGACGGGACGATCTCGACCGAGGTCGCGCTGTTTCACGACAAGGACAAGTACGACGACATCGTCACCCTGGGCTTGCCTGCCGACAATCACGGCAACGCGATTCCCGCGATGCTCGGCGTCGGCGGTGGCTTCGTCCCGAAGGGCGCCAAGAACGTCGCGGTCGCCAAGGACTTCATGAAGTACCTGATCCAGCCGCAGGTGGTGAACGACTACCTGAAGGGCGGGCTCGGCCGCTGGCTCCCCGCCATGCCGGAACTCGCCAAGACGGACCCCTTCTGGCTCGCGGGTCACGACCCGCACCGCGAGGCCTACACCCGCGAGGGGGTGCTTGGCCCGACGGTGCCGGTCTATTCCTGCTACAATCCCGGCTACGCCGAAGTCGAGGCGGCGCAGCTTTGGGGCGTGGCCCATGCCGACGTCATCCGGCAAGGCATGGCGCCGCAAGCCGCGGCGGACAAGGCGCTCAAGCGGATGGGCGAGATCCTCGCGAAATACCCGGTCGGCGGGAGCTGACGGGCCGACCGAGCTGGCGCGGCAACACCCTACCTTGGCCTACGGCGAGCCGGCGCGTTTGGCGCGCGCATAGGCGACCGCGATCTGCGCGCCCAGTCGCGCATTGTGCTCGACCAGCGCCATGTTCGCCGCGAGGCTCCGCCCTGCGGTCAGCTTGACCAGGCGGGCGAGAAGAAAGGGCGTCACGGCCTTGCCGGTGACGCCGTGCCCGGTCGCCTCGTCCAACGCGTCTCGAACAGCCGCCTCGATCTCCGCCTCAGGCATCGCGTGCTCGGCCGGAATCGGATTGGCGATCAAGGTGCCCCGGCCGAAACCCAGCTCGTCCTGCACGCAGAGCAGCGACGCCACTTCGTCGGGATCATCGCACCTGAGCTCGAGCGGCAGATCACTGGATCGACAGAAGAAAGCGGGAAAAGTGTCGGTGCCGTAGCCGATCACCGGCACGCCCTTGGCCTCGAGGTATTCCAGCGTCTTGGGCAGGTCGAGGATCGCCTTGGCGCCGGCCGACACCACCGCCACCGGCGTGCGGGCAAATTCCTCGAGGTCGGCTGAGATGTCGAACGTGGTCTCGGCGCCGCGATGCACGCCGCCGATGCCGCCGGTCGCGAAGACGCGAATGCCCGCGAGGTGCGCGCAGGCCATGGTGGCGGCGACGGTCGTCGCGCCCAGTCTTCCCGACGCCACGAACGCCGGGATGTCGCGGCTGGAAATCTTGGCGACGTCGCGCCCCTCGGCGATGCGCTGCAGGTTCTCGCCGTCGAGCCCGACCAGGATGCCGGCATAGCCGACGGCGATGATCGCCGGAACGGCGCCCTCTTCGCGGATCACGCGCACCAGCCGCTGCGCCATCTCGAGGTTCTGCGGATAGGGCATGCCCTGGGCGATCAGCGTGCTCTCCAGCGCCACCACCGGCCGGCCCTCCTCGAGGGCGGCACGCACTTCCGGCGTCAGGGAGAGCAGCGGGTTCATGCGAAAACCCTACGATGCCGCCGCCGCTGCCGCCATGCCCCGGTCGAGACCGAAGTCCCCCTTGCCTTCCTCAACGGCATCGTGTTCGCGAATGCCGCGAAAGGAGATCGTCGGGGCCACGCCGCGCGAATACCGGCGTAGCTTCGACTAATCGTCGACCGGATTCACGCGGGCCCAGAAGTCGTTGAACTCGACGCTATCGTAGAAGGCGTGCGCCTTTACCACGCGGCCATCGCGCATGTCGAGGAACCAGGCATAGGTGTTGACGTACGGCTTGTCGTCGCGCGCCACGCCGTTGCCGTCGAAGAAGACGATCACCGTGTCGCCGTCAGCGTAGATGTTACGAATGGTGGGCTTGAGCCCGACCTTCATGCGCGCATTGAATGGCCGGATGACCTCGCGCATGAAGCTCTCGCGATCGGGATAGGTCCTCGATGCCACCGAATTGCCGACGATGGTCCAGCTCGCGTCGTCGGCCAGAAGCTCGAACGGGCTGCCGGTACCGTCAGCCCAGGCCTTGAACTTGGCCGCGACGGCCGCCTTGTTGCGCGCTTGCGTGTCCTGAACCGGCTGAGCCATGGAGTGTCTCCTAAGACAACGGTAAGAGCGATAAAGAGCGGTTTGATGATAGTGGCCGGCATGACGGTTCCTCCGCGAAGACACCGGATGTCAGATCTGCCGGTTCCACGCCTCGGCCTCGGACTTCTCTAGCATGTCCTCGACGAACTGCGGGCAACATTACGGAACTTGCCCGCTTTGCGAAGCGGCGTCGGCCGTTCAGTAGAAGCCGCTCGGTCTCGACCAGCGATCGCACACGCCCCGCTGAAATCACTGGCCGGTGATGTCGCTCGCGACTTGGCGGCCACTGAGCGAGGTGCCGCATTGTCCTCGACTAGAAGTCCTTCAAGAAACTCTCGCCATTCGCGAGCGCCCAGCGATGCTCACCTAGAAGTCATTTTCCTTGATCTTGGATTCGATGGCATGAGTCGCGCGCTCGAACGGATACCCGGCAGCACGCCGGTGGTCAGGCGGCGACCTCAATAGGTGCGCTGCTCGTCACATTATCAGTCGGGAGCATCACATGACGCACGTCTCGCACTTCGGCAATGCCAGTGGCACCTACGACATCACGGCTGGCGACGACAGTTTCATCACTGTCGGTAATGGAAACGACATCATAAACCTGACCGGAGGAAATGACGCCTTCATCAGGATCGGCAATGGCAATGACACGGTGACGGCCACCGGCGGGACCGACAACGATTTTCGCATCGGCAATGGCAACGACAGCGTCACGTTGATTGGCGGATCGGACAACTCGATCACCATCGGCAATGGTGACGACATGGTGATCGCGACGGGCGAAGCCGATGACGAGATCAGAGCCGGCAATGGCAATGACACGCTGGTCGCGGGTGACCATAGCCGCATCAGCGCTCGAAACGGCAACGACAGTGTGACGGCGGGCGATCACGCCAAAATATCTCTAGGCAATGGCAACGACACGGTGTCGGCGGGAGCGAACAGCAAGATCGTTCTCGGCAATGGCAACGACATGGTGATCGTGGGTTCCAACAGCTCCGTCCATGCCAAGAACGGCAACGACACGGTGGCCGGGCAAGACGGCGACAAGATCACGCTCGGCAACGGCAACGACACGGTGTCGGCCGGGGCGCACAGCAAGATCGTTGTCGGCAACGGCAACGACTCCGTGACGGCAGGCGCCGGCAGCACCGTTACCGTCGGCAACGGCAACGACACGGTGACCGCCACCGCAGGCTATCTTCAGACCAACCTCGTTTCGGACATCGCGAACTTGGCCACCGTCACGGACGCCCAGCTGAAAAACCCGTGGGGCCTCTCGCATTCCAGCACGAGCCCCTTCTGGATTTCCAACAATGACAGCAATAACACGACGCTCTACTCGGTGACCGGCAGCACGACCGTCAGCAAGATCAACATCAACGCGCCGATCGGCTTTGTCGCTCTTACAACAAGCGCACCCCAAGGACCCACCGGCCAGGTCAACAATACGAATGCTTCGTCCTTCCTGGTGGAAAATGGCGGGAACGGCGGGTCCGCTCACTTCATCTTTGCCGGCATGAACGGCACCATCTCCGCCTGGGACGCCGGCACGACAGCGTTCGTCCAGGCGACGACGCCGGGCGCCTGCTACTCCGGACTGGCGATCAATCAGGCGCAGACGATGTTGTACGCCGCCAACAACGCGGGGAGTGGCAGCATCGACGTCTTCAACAGCTCCTTCGGCCCCGTGAGCCTCGGTGCCGGCGCCTTCGCGACGCCCACGGCGATCGCCGCACTGGGGCTCAACCCGTTCAACGTGCGCGACATCGGCGGCAGCGTCTATGTGACCTATGCGCTGCCCGGCAATGCCCAGGACACGGCCGCCGTCGGCGAAGGCGCCGTGGCCGTCTTCAATGAGAGCGGGACCTTGATGCAGACAATGGTCGGCGGCGTCCTCGCCTCGCCGTGGGGCATCACTCTTGCGCCCTCGAACTTCGGGCAGTTCAGCGGCGACCTGTTGGTCGGCAATGAAAGCAAGATCAGCAGCGAGATCAACGCCTTCAACCCGAAGACCGGGGCCTTCGAGGGCACGATTCCGATCAATGTCGGCACCGGCAATACGGCGGGCGCCCTATGGGCCCTCGACTTCGGGACGGGCGGCGCCAATGGCAGCCCCGACACCCTGTATTTCACCGACGGTATCAACAGCCAGGCGGACGGGCTGTTTGGCGCCATATCGGCCGCGCCGGCAATCACGACGGGGGAAAATGTAACGCTCGGCAAGGGCACTGACACGGTCAACTTCTCGCCGGCGAGCATCGGCAACAACACCATCAATAATTTCAATCCGAGCCAGGATACAATCGAGTTCAATCATGCGCTGTTCGCCAATTTCGCCGCCGTATTCGCGGCGACGACGCAAGCTGGGCCGGACACCGTCATTAGAGCCGACGCAAACGACTCGGTGACGTTGACACACACCCTCGCGTCCGCGCTGAGTCCAAACAACTTCCACTTCTCATGAGGGCAGAAGTTTTCAGCGGCAAGCGCGTTCTTGACCGTACGTCATACATGATTGGAAACATGGTCGGTCAGCAGCATGGGTACTGGGACTGACATTGTATCCGTAACTGATCCAGGGCTCTCCGCTCTGGTGATGTTGCTGCGATCTAACGGGATTTCCGCGGATTCCGAGCAGATCCGCCATCGGTTCGGCGGAGCTCGGATTGGCATTCCGGAAATGCTCCGCTGCGCGAAGGAGCTGGGACTGAAGGCGCGGGCGCGCCGAACCAGCTGGTCCCGGCTTGCGCATACGCCCTTGCCTGCAATCGCCGC
>JAFAKN010000418.1 GCA_019235415.1 Alphaproteobacteria bacterium | reverse complement strand
AGCCGGTCAATCGGGCCTCCGGTATGGTCGTACGGGCGACGCGCCAAGATCGAGATCGACGAGCGCCTCTTTCCGGCTGACGTTCTCCTTGCCGACGACTTTGTCGTCGTCGCCAACGAAACCAGTGGCCGGTTTCCGACGCTGTCCGATCCTCTGCTCGATGCGATGGCGACGGGGCGAGCGCTGGTCCTGCGCCTTTCCGTCGACGTGGAGACGATCTCGCGCGATCGCGCGGTCGATGGTTACGCCAAAGTAGACTGCAGGCCGGATATGGAAGCAGAGCGATCGCCGAGCTCCGGCGCTGCGCCAACCCGCGAAGCCGATAATGACGAGGACGCCAACATGAAACGCATTGCCGACCTGTCCAGGCTCTCTCTGCCCGTGCTCCTTCTTGTTGTCGTATGCGATACCGCTGATGCTCAGGAGAGGCTTCCGAAGCGGGTCGAGAGGGGTTGCTTCCCGGTCGCCCCCGACTCCGTCCAGATCAGCTGGACTGGCCCTTGCGACAGCGGTTCCTGGTTGTTCGAGCCTGGCGTCGGATGTCGAATGTGGGACTGGCATCCCGCACTCACCGATACGACGGTCTGGACGGGCAGTTGCGAACATGGTGGGTTGACCGGCTATGGCATCGTGCAGTGGTATGAGCACGGCCGGCCGATCGATCGCTTCGAAGGCACGTTCGTTGCCGGCCGACGACAGGGCCCCGGTCGTTACAGATGGAACGACACCGATTGGTATGTCGGCCTCTATCAAGACGACCTCCCTAATGGTCTCGGCACGGCCAAAATCGCCGGCGAAACATTTTCCGGGCAATGGCAGGTCGGCTGCTACCAACACGGGACGAAGACGGTGGCGATCGGCGTGCCCAGAACGTCGTGTGATGGCGCTGGGATATCACGCCCGCCAATGGTCGCGAAGCAAGTCGACGCCGGGCCCCAATCTCGAGCCGTCATCCTCCAGCAACGAGACGACTAGCTCTGTCCAGGTCGACAAGCGTGAACGGGCGCCTGTGCATGCCAAAAACCTCATCCGCGCTGAATTAGGGGGCGCGATGGGCCGGGTAGGGGCGATGCTCGACTTCCTCAGGGTGTTCGTTCATGTCCTCTCGACGCCTTTTCGCACGCAGGCGCAGATGGAAGCCGAAGATCTTGGGGAACGCGCGGAAGGCGGCCGGCTTGAAGGCGATTATGGAGCGTGCGTAGCGAAGGTGAACAGGCAGGCAATCGACTGTGCCAATGCTGTGCCACGCTTTGGTGGAGATTCGCGGTTTTTGGCGGAAAACCGAGCCACATCGCCCGCAGGCGATGTGGCTCTCTAGAGCGGAAAAGATCCCGTATTTGTTGGTCGGAGTGAGAGGATTCGAACCTCCGGCCCCTAGCTCCCGAAGCTAGTGCTCTACCAGGCTGAGCTACACTCCGTCAGTGCGTCGATAATCCGGCCGCTCGGGAGGCGGCGTTATAGCGGCGGCCCCCTGAGGTCGCAAGGGCCGCAGGCGGCCGCTATAGTCGTCGCAAACGCGACGTTGCGGGGAACCAATGGCGAAGAAAAAGCGGCTGAAGATCGCGCTGATCGGCTACGGGGCGATCAGCCAGACCCTGTTCGATCTGTTTCGCGAGAAGAAGCCGCCGATCGACGTTTTGGGCGTCCTGGTGCGGCCGGGCCGCGCCACGGAGGTCCAGAAGAAGCTCGGGCGCAAGGTGAAGGTTGTCGAGACCTTGCTGGCGCTCTTGAAGCTCAAGCCCGACGTCGTGGTCGAGGCGGCGAGCCAGCAGGCGGTGCGCGACTGGGGCGAGACCATCCTCAAGAAAGGCATCGACCTCATGGTGATCGCGACCGGGGCTTACGGCGACGCCAAGCTCTACAAGAAGCACGTCAAGGCGGCCGAGAAGAGCGGCGCGAGGCTGCGTCTGCCGTCGGGCGCGATCGCCGGCCTCGACGGGCTTCTGGCCATGCGGCTGGGCAGGCTCGAGCGCGTGAAATACGTGTCCATCAAGCCGCCGCACGCCTGGAGCGGCACGCCGGCCGAGACCGAGTTCGACCTGCCGTCGATCAAGGAGCCCACGGTGATCTTCCGTGGCAAGCCGGCCGACGCAGGCCGCCTCTACCCCAAGAACGCCAACCTCGCGGTGACGGTGGCGCTGTGCGGCGCCGGCCTCGAGCACACCGACATCGAGCTGGTTGCGGATCCCACCTTGCCGCCGGGGACCAATGCCAGCCGGTTGGAGGTCGTGGGCGATTCCGGCGAGATCAACCTGCACCGGCTGGGTCGCTCGATGCCGGACAATCCCAAGACCGGCGTGCTGACGGCGCTCACGATGGCCGACGACCTGATGAAGATGGTGCGCGCCAGCGATTGGTGATGCCGGGGGGCAAACAGCTTTGTCATCCCGAGCGCAGCGAGGGACCTTTCGGTTGCCGTAAAGGTCCCTCGGCCTTCGGCCTCGGGATGACAGCGCGTTCGACTTCATGGGGAGCGCGGACCTCCTGGTCCGCCTCATGCCCATGAGCGGACCAGGAGGTCCGCGGTCCGGAAGACCTAGCGCGGGCCGGGGCGGCCGTGGCGCATCATGCCGCCCATTGGACGCGGCTGGTCGAGCACGGCCTTCTGCTCGGGCGACAGCGTGTCATAAACGGCCTGCAAGGTGGGCTTCACCGCCTCGATGCGCTCGACGCGGGCCTTCATCACCTGCTCTTCCACGTCCAGGCGCTGCAGGTAGGTCGGCCGGTCCTTCATCTCGGTCGGCAGGGCATTGCAGCGCGCGATGTCCTTGGCGTCGGCGTCGTCGGCCGCCTTGGCGAAGGCGTTCCAGGCGGTCATCTGCTCGGGCTTCAGCTCCAGGCGCACCTTGACGGCGGCGCGGTTGCCGGCGCGGTGTGCGATCCGGTCGAGACAGAAGGCCCTCGGATTGAACGCCCGGCGATCATCGCGGCGTTCGGGACCCGCACCCGGTGCAGCCGGCGGAGGGGACGCCGGCGGGGTGGCCTGAGCCAGCTCGAAGGGGTCATCGCCGCCGCCGTCCAGGGCCATTGCGGGGGACACGAAGGACAAACTGGCGGCCGTCATCAGGGCAAGGGGGACGGCCAACAGCAGCGGACGATGGAGCATCAGGACCTCACCGGGTGCGGGTTCGTCCGATGATACGGCGCGCGGCCGCGAAACGTGCCCGGATACCGTGTTAAGTAATGTAAAGTTCCGCCGTCTGTTCGCGCATCCAGTGAATGAACGCCGACCGCTCGGCCTCGCTCATGTGCAGGCCTTCCTTGGTGCGCCGCCACAGGATGTCGTCCGGCTCGACCGCCCATTCGTCACGCATCAGGGTGCGGACCTCGACCTCGTAGAGAAACCCGCCGAAATGGCGGCCGAGATCGGCCACGCTGCGAACGTTGTCTAAAAGGTCGTGCAGCCCCGAGCCGTGGCGATGCGCCAGCACGCGCAGCAGGTCGGGCGGCAGGTTGCGCTTCACAGACACTGCGCCCTCGACGAAGCGCGCGAAAGCCTCCTCGAAGCTCGGCGCATCGGCCAGCTCGCCGTCGGCCACGGCGCGCGAATCGGTCCACGGCGCGCCCATGTGCGGGTAGTAGGGCGCCAAGTCCTTCAGCGCATGCTCGGCGAGCCGCCGATAAGTCGTGATCTTGCCGCCGAACACCGACAACAGCGGCGCGCCGTTGCCGTCGATCTCGAGATGGTAGTCGCGCGTGACGGCCGATGGATCGTCGTCGCCGTCGTCGAACAGCGGCCGCACGCCGGAGTAGGTCCACACCACGTCGGCCGGCGCCACCGGCTTGGTCATGTAGGCGCTGGCGATGTCACAGAGATAGGCGATCTCCTCGGGCGAGCAGACCGGCGTCTCGCTCGACTCGACCGGGATGTCGGTGGTGCCGATCACCGAGAAGCTGCGCTCGTAGGGGATGACGAAGACGATGCGGCCGTCGCGGTTCTGCAGGATGAAGGCGTGCTCACCTTGATAGAGGCGCGGCACGACGATGTGGCTGCCTTTGACCAGGCGCACGCGCTTGGGCGTGCGCACCGGCGTGTGCTCGTCGAGGAAGTGCTTTACCCACGGACCCGTGGCGTTGACGAGGCCGCATGCCTGCAGGCGGACGGCGCGGCCCTTCGGGTCCTGCAGCTCGATGTTCCACAGTCGGCCGTCGGCGCTGCGCTCGGCCCGCACGCAGGCATGGCGGGCGAAGATGCGGGCACCCATGGCGCGCGCCGACTTGAGGTTGGCGATCACCAGACGCGCATCGTCGACCCAGGCGTCGGAGTACACGAAGCCGTCCTTGAACGACGGTTTCAGTCCGGCTCCGTAGGTCGAGCGCTGCAGGTCGACCGACTGCGACTTGGGCAGGGTCATGTGCCAGTCGAGATGGTCGTAGAGGAACAGGCCCAGGCGCAACATCCAACGCGGCCTGAGATGCGGCTCGTGCGGCAGCACGAAGCGCAGCGGCCGGGCGAGGTGCGGCGCCTTGGCCAGAAGCACCTCGCGTTCCTGCAGCGCCTCGCGCACCAGACGGAACTCGTAGTGCTCGAGGTAGCGCAGTCCGCCATGGATCAGCTTGGTCGAGGCCGAGGACGTGGCGCCCGCGAAGTCGCCGCGCTCGCAGAGCCCGACCGAGAGCGCGCGGCCGGCCGCATCGCAGGCAATGCCTGCACCGTTGATGCCGCCGCCCACGACAAACAGGTCGAGGGGCGTTTGTTCAGCGCCGTCCATGGCCGATCCTATAGCGGCGGCGCGCGGCCGAGGCGAGCGGACCGCTTGACCCATCGGGGACAGGCTTCCACAACATGCCGATGGGATTTCTCCTGAAGATCATCGTGTTCGGCGTGGCGATCTACGCGGCGTGGCGGACCGTGATGCACTGGAAGGGCGTTTTCGACCGCGTGACGGGCAAGCCTCAGCCGCGGGTGCGGCCGACTTCGGCTCCTCCCGAGCCGCCGGCAGCCCCGCGTCAAGCAACAGTGATCGATGCGTCGGGGACCTGCCGCATCTGCGGGGCCTATCTGTCGAGCGCCGCGACCCGTTGCGGCCGGTCGGATTGCCCGCTGCCATGACCTTCCGGCGGCTTGACCGAGGTGGGGTCGGCACCTATTTTGCCGCACCGCACAAACGGCCTTAAATAGCGGAAACTAAAGGCCTTCTCGAACTTCGGGGAACACCGGTGTCCGACCCCTCGGCACGCTCCAAGCCGACGTGCTTCCAGGAACTCATTCTGACCTTGCAAGACTATTGGGCGCGGCAAGGCTGCGTCATCCTGCAGCCGTACGACATGGAGATGGGCGCTGGCACCTTCCACACGGCCACGACCTTGCGCGCGCTCGGGCCCAAGCCCTGGTACGCCGCCTACGTGCAGCCCTCGCGCAGGCCGGCCGATGGCCGCTACGGCGACAACCCCATGAGGCTCCAGCATTACTATCAGTTCCAGGCCATCCTGAAACCGTCACCGCCGGACATCCTGGAGCGCTATCTGGGATCGCTGGAGGCGATCGGCATCGACACGTCGCTGCACGACGTCCGTTTCGTCGAGGACGACTGGGAGAGCCCGACGCTGGGCGCCTGGGGTCTAGGCTGGGAAGTGTGGTGCGACGGCATGGAGATCAGCCAGTTCACGTATTTCCAGCAGGTCGGCGGCATCGAGGTCGATCTGGTGTCGGGCGAGATCACCTACGGGCTGGAACGG
>JAFAKN010000027.1 GCA_019235415.1 Alphaproteobacteria bacterium | reverse complement strand
GCGACCGGCTGCTCGTTCTATCTCGGCGAGCCGCGGGTGCCGGAGACCCGCTTTCGCGCCTCGCTCACCGGCGTCAACGAGGTGCCGCCGGTGGACAGCCGCGGCAGCGGCTACTTCGAGGCCGTCTACCGGCCGTCGACCCAGGTGTTGGAGTACAAGCTGAACCTCGTGGGGCTCAGCAGCCCGATGGTCATGGGCTACCTGCACGGCCCCGCCGCGCCGGGCGAGAACGTGCCCAAGGTCTCGCCCATCAACATCAACATCATCTACTACGGCAGCGGCGTGTGGGACGGCGTGACGCTGACCGCGCAGCAAGCCGCCCAGGTCGTCGCGGGGCAATGGTACGTCAACGTCATGACCACCGAGCATCCCGGCGGCGAGATCCGCGGCCAGATCATTCCGGTCAAGTGAGGGGCCGGGTGTTGCGTCGCAGCCACTCGACAAGGGCTGGGAAGCGAAAGCCGGCAGTCTCGTAGAGACCAGCGATGAAGTCGTAGGTTTCCCGCGGCGCGGCCTGCAGCTCGATGCCGTTTATGGTCAGAAAGACGTGCATCGCCGCCAATGCGGTGCGCTTGTTTCCGTCAATGAACGGGTGCCCTTGCGACAGGCTTTCCCAGAGCGCTGCGGCTTCCTCAACGACATCGGCATAGTAGCCGGTTTGCGGGCGAAAAAGGGCAGCCTCCAGGATTCCGGCATCGCGCAGGCCGGGCGCACCCCCGAAGCGGTCGATCTGGTTGGCATGAATCGCCAGAACGTCGACGGCCGTGAGGAAGTCCCTCACTGGGCCAGCTTCTTGTACACCTCGCTATACCGCGCAACGCTGCGCTCGTACGCTTCCATGACGTGCGATCGCGGCTTTCCGGCGCGTCGCTTTTCGAGCAGATCGTCCAACGCTTCCTCGATCAGCGATTGAAGCTGCCTGCCCTCTTTGTCGGCAAGCCGCCGCACCGCCGCGAGCGTCTTCGAATTTACCTGCGTAGCGAATTTTTCACGCGCAGCCATTCGCAACTATTATCATGAAGTATCATGATTCAGCAAGATGCCGCTCAGCCGTCGAACTTGTAGTTCCAGCCGATCCACTCGCACAGGCCGCGGCCCATGACGTCCTCGAGGTCGCGGCCTTTGAGCCAAGGCAGCTCCTCGGTGAACATCGTCACGCACTGCCGCCAGGTGCAGGGCATGCGGGTGATGTCGGTGCCCCAGAAGAAGCGCTTGGGGCCGTACGCGTCGAAGATGCGCTGCAGCCCGTCGTGCAGGTTGCGGAACGGGTAGGGCTGCGTCGAGTAGCCCGGTGCGCCGGTCGCCTTGACGGCGACGTTGGGCAGCTTGGCGAGCGAACAAAGCTCATCGAGATTGCCGAAGGCGGCGGCGTCCTTCTCCAGCCGCAGCAGGCCGCAATGGTCGATGATCAGTTTTAGCCGCGGATGCGCCTCGGCGATCTTGCGAAAGATCGGCAGGAACAGGCCGGCCATGGTGGCGACGGGAATGCCTTCCTTCTCGGCGGCCGGCCACACCCAGTCGAGCTTGCCCTCGTGCAGGTCGCGCTGCTGCTCGGGATAGAGCAGCGCCCAGCGCAGGCCCATCATGCCGGGCTGGTTGCGCCAGCCGACGATGCGCTGGCGGCTTTGCGGATCGTCGAGAGGGAACTGGCCCATCACCGCGAAGCGGTCGGGATATTTCTTGGCCGCCTCGATCGCCAGTGCATTGGAGTCCGGGTCCCAGCTGTAGGGTGGATGGATCAGCGCGGCGTCGACGCCCGCTTCGTCCATTTCCTTTAGGCACTCCTCGGCGGTGAACTTCTCGACCTTGCGATGCAGCCCGCTCGGCGGCACCACCGTCTTGCCCCAGATATGCACCTGGGCGTCTATGATCTTCATGGCGTTCCCTCCAGAAAAAATGTCAGTTCGGCGTCGGCGCCGCAGGATCCAAAAGCTTCTCGCGCTTCAGCTCGCTCCACAGGTCGCTGGGGATGCGGACCGACATGCGCTCGACGTTCTGTTTCACTTCGGCGGCGCTGAGCGCCCCCGGAATGACCGCGCAGAGCGCCGGATGGAACAGCGGGAACTGCATCGCCGCGGCGCCCAGCTCGACGCCGTGCCGCCGGCAGACCGCCTCGATCTTCTGCGCCTTCTCGATCAGCGCCGGTGCCGCCGCCACATAGTCGTGCGTCGCACCGGGCTTCACGCCGCCGGTCAGGATGCCCGAGTTGTACGGCCCGCCCAGGATGACCGAGACGTTGCGCTTGACGCACTCCGGCAGGAAGGCATCGAGCGCGCCCTGCTCGAGCAGGGTGTAGCGGCCGGCCAGCAGCATGCAGTCGAAATCGCCGGCCTGGATGAAGCGCAGGCTGGTGTCGGCCTCGTTGATGCCCACGCCGATGGCGCCGATCACGCCGGCGCGGCGCAGCTCGTCGAGCGCCTTGAAGCCCGAGTCCATCACCGTCTTGAAGCGCTGGTCGAGGATCGCGCGATCCTTGATGGTCCAGAAGTCGACGTCGTGCACCAGCGCGATGTCGATACGCGCGATGCCCAGCCTGAGATGCGAATGCTCCAGCGAGCGCATCACGCCGTCATAGGTGTAGTCGAACACCGGCGCGAAGCCCGGCAGTCCGTTTTCCCGGAAATCCGCCGGCGGTTTCTCGCCCGGTCTCATGGCGTGCAGGATGCGGCCGATCTTGGTCGACAGCACGTAACTGTCGCGCGGCTTGTTGCGCAGCGCGGCGCCCATGCGCAGCTCGCTGCGGCCATAGCCGTAGAACGGCGAGGTGTCGAAATAGCGCACGCCCGCGTCGTAGGCGGCGTCGGTCAGGGCCACGGCGTCGGCATCGGAAATGTTGGCGCGGAAGCCGCCCATCGGCGCGCCGCCCAGGCCGAGCTCGGTGACTTCGAGGTCGGTGCGCCCGACCTTGCGGCGTTTCAGACTCGCCATGGTGTTTCCTCCGTTGGCGAACTCTATCGCGTCGATTGCCGCGTTCAACGCCGTCGGGAACAATGGCGACCATGAAGACTTGCATGAGCGTACTGTTGACGTTGATGGGCCTGCTGATGCTCGCCTTTCCGGCGGTTGCGGAGACCATACGCATCGCGGCCCAGGACAATTTTCCGCCGTTCGTCGAGGTGAAGGACGGAAAGCCGACCGGCCTCGTGGTGGACATCCTCAAGGCAGCCGCGGCCAAGGCGGACTTCCAGGTGCAGTTCGTGCTGGTGCCGTTCGCGGAGGTGCAGGGCACGCTCGACGATGGGCGAGCCCAGGCGATCGTTCCACTCGCGATCACGCCCGAGCGGCAGAAGAGCTTCGACTTCAGCGATCCGATCCTGATGACCGGTGGTGCGTTCTTCGTTCGCGCGCCGCAACCGACGCCGCGCAGCATCGCGGCGCTCGACGGCAAGACCGTCGTCACGCCGCGAACCGGACCGCTGGTGCCCTTCCTGCAGAAGAACGACGCGAGCTTCAAGCTGGTGCTGACCAAGGATTTCCCGAGAGCCTCGCTGAGGTGGTGAGCGGGCAGGCCGACGCGGCGGCCCTCAACTTCCAGGTCGGCGCCAGCATGGCGGCGGCACTTCATCCCGGAAAGCTTACCCCACCCGCGCTCATGTTCACGGAAGTGCCGGATGCCGTGGCGGTCCGCAAAGGCGAGAACGCCGACGTTTTGGCACTCGTCAATCGCGGCATGGCGGCGATCCGCGCCGACGGCACGTGGCAGAAGATCAACGATCGTTGGACTGGGCGCTGACCTGTACGAAGAGGTCAGGGCGCCTGCTGCCAGCGGTAGCGGGAGAAGCTGGTGCTAAAGGTGAGGTAGAGCGGTCAACTGGGCCGCCTGCTGCTCCACCGTCGGACCCTCGCTGCGCGTCGTCGTGCGGCGCATGTCGCGCACGACGTGGAGATCGTCGAAGCGGCGCACGCGGTGCATCGTCGTGCGGTTGTCCCAGATCACCAGGTCGTGCTGGGTCCAGCGGTGCGCGTAGACGAACTGCGGCTGGGTGGCGTGCTCGACCAGGTCGCGGACGAAGGCCAGCGCCTCGGGCCGCGGCCAGCCGACGATGGCGCCGATATGCGCCGACAGGAACAGCGACTTGCGGCCGGTCACGGGGTGCGTACGCACCAGGCGCTGCAGCACCGGCCGCATGTTGACCCGCTCGTCGGGCAGGAAGTCGGCGAAACCCAGCTGCTCGCGCGAGTAGATCAACGAATGCTCGCAGACCAGGTCCTCGACTTCTGTCTTGGTTCTCTCGTCGAGCGCATCGTAGGCGGCGCGCATGTCGGCAAACTCCGTGTTGCCGCCGGCGGTCGCCACGATGCGGCCGCTCA
>JAFAKN010000086.1 GCA_019235415.1 Alphaproteobacteria bacterium | reverse complement strand
CCGAAGGCTACGGCCAGGCTGCGCGCATGCTGTCGACCGGCGACATCAAGGCCGACATGCGCCGGCTGCCGGCATCGCTCGGCGGCCAGATCATCTACGGCGACAGCGACGTCATCACGCCGCCCAAGCGCAACCTCGAGATCGCCGCCCTGTGGCCGCAGGCCGCCGTCCATGTGCTGCCCGGCGTCGGCCACGCCCTCTATCTCGAGCAGCCCGACGCCTTCAACGCCATCCTCGGCAAGTTCATTGCGCAGTGATCGCCGAGACGTTCGTCATTGGAGCGCGGACCTCTGGTCCGCATTCATACACGATGAGCGGACCGGGAGGTCCGCGCTCCAATGACCCCTCCGACCCTACGGGCCACCTCCCCATCGCGGAATCCGCGATGGGGAGGAGAAGATCAAGGAGACTGTTCATGAGACGCGATCCGCGAACGCATCATTTCGCTCGGCGCAGAACCGGCCTCGTCCAGCCCGCACGAGCTGGCCAAAATTCTCGCCGATGATCTTGCGCGGCTCGAGCCGATCGTGAAGCGCGTTGGAGCCAAGCCGGAGTGAGGACGCAATGCCTGCATCGTTTTCCTGGTTACCCGCTTGGCTTTTCTGGGCGCTCGCCTCGGCCGCCTTCGCCGCTCTGACGGCGATCTTTGGCAAGATCGGCGTCGCCAACATCAATTCCGACCTGGCAACGCTCATCCGCACCGTCGTCATCCTCGCGACCTTGGCCGGCATCGTGACGGCGACCGGCCAGTGGCAGGCGCCCGAATCGATTTCCTCGCGCACCTGGCTGTTCCTCACCCTGTCCGGGCTCGCGACCGGGGCATCGTGGCTGTGCTACTTCCGCGCTCTGAAGCTTGGCGATGCGGCCCGCGTCGCGCCGATCGACAAGCTGAGCGTGGTGCTGGTCGCGGTGTTCGGCGTGCTGTTCCTCGGCGAGCGACTGAGCGGAGTGAATTGGCTGGGCGTTGCCTTGATCGCGGCGGGCGCGCTGCTGGTCGCCCTGAAGGGCTGACGCGTCTAGTGTTGATCGGCGTTGATCGCGCTCATTGATTGCGTTGGGACATGGTGATAGGGAAACTGCACCGCCGCTGCGGTCTTTTGCAGGGGCATCCCCGGGGGCAATCGACAGGGAAGTGAAGTGAGTCCTATCACCATCGCCACAACGGCCTTCGGGCTGATTCTGGCCAGTGCGCTCATTGGCATGTTGCTGCGCCGCAAGCTGCCGGAACAACACCTCACCGGAGACTCCAAGGACGTCATCAAGCTCGCGACGGCGCTGATCGCGACGATGTCGGCGCTGGTGCTGGCGTTGCTGTTCTCCTCGACGCGCACCTCGTTCGAGCACAACAGCGCGACCGTGAGCCGCATCACGGCCGATATCGTCGAGCTCGACCAGTTGCTGAGGGAATACGGGCCGGAAGCCAAGCCGATACGCAAGGCGCTGCGTGCCGAGATCAAGCCCCTGATCGATTCCATCTGGCAGGAGAATGCCGAGGCGCAAGGCGACAAGGCCCCGGAACAGGGTTACAACGAGCCCGTCCACTTCATGCTCCGGCAATTGCAGCCGGCCAATCCGGCGCAGGCCGCCGTCCAGGCCCGCGCCCTGCAGGTGATCGCCGACTTTTCCCAGTTGCGCCTTTCGCTCGTCGCGCAGCCTTCCGACTCGATCTCGTCGACTTTCGTATTCGTGCTGATCCTCTGGCTGATGTTCATCTTCGCGGTGTTCAGCATGTCGTCGCCGCCCAACCTCACGCTCGGCATTGTGCTCGGGATCTGCATTCTCTCGGCGTCGACGGCGATCTACCTCATCCTCGAGCTCGCCCAGCCGTTCGATGGCCTGATGCAGCTGTCGAGCTCGGGGCTGCAAACCGCACTCAAATAGCGAAGGCTGCGGAGATGCTCTGCGAGCGATACAGCAAGCAATGTGTCATCGCGAGCGGCACCTCTGTCATCCCGAGCGAAGCGAGTGACCTTTCCTGTGGCCCTAAGGGTCCCTCGCTGCGCTCGGGACGACAGATGGTCCGCGGTCCAATGAGCGGTTGACGCTGGTTCGGGCGGAGGCCAACGTGCCGCCCGCCATGCCTAGCCCCAGCGCGCTGGTCTGCGTTCGTTGCAGCGCCCGTTATCCCGTCGATCGCTACGCCGATGATTGTCCCGCCTGCCGTGCCGCCGGTGCGCCGGCCAACCTGACCGTCGCCTACGACGCGGCGCCGGGCGCGGGGACAGGGCGCGACGGCGCGAGCCAAAAGCCCGCTTCGATGTGGCCCGCTTCAATGTGGCGTTGGCAATCGTTCCTGCCGGCGCCGGCCGAGGGCGCAGTCAGCCTGGGCGAAGGCAACACGCCTTTGTTGCCCGCACCGGCGCTGGGCCTGGGCGACGTCTGGATCAAGGACGAATCGCGCAATCCCACGTGGTCGTTCAAGGATCGGCTGGCGTCTTCGGCGCTCACCATGGCGAGGAAATTCGGCGCCAAGGTGATTGCCTCCAGCTCTTCGGGCAACGCCGGCGCCGCGGCGGCAGCGTATGCAGCCAAGGCGGGATTGCCGTGCGTGGTGTTCACCTTTCTCGGCGCGTCGCCGGCACTGGTGGCGCAGATGCGGGCCTATGGCGCGATGGTGGTCGCGGTCGAGGACAAGGCCGATCGCTGGCGCCTGCAGTCGGCCGGCGTCCGCCAGCTCGGCTGGTATCCGACGTCGCCGTTCTTCGGCCCGGTGGTCGGCAGCAATCCCTATGGCATGGAAGGCTACAAGACGATCGCCTTCGAGGTCGCCGAGGCGTTCGACTGGCAGCCCCCCGACTGGTGCGTGCTGCCGGTGTGCTACGGCGATGCGCTGTTCGGCATGTGGAAGGGTTTCGAAGAGTTGAAGGCCCTGGGCTGGATCGAGCGCACGCCGCGCCTCGTTGCGGCCGAGGTGTCGGGATCGATCGCCGCCGCGATGGCGAGCGGCGAGCCGATGCCGCCGGA
>JAFAKN010000019.1 GCA_019235415.1 Alphaproteobacteria bacterium | reverse complement strand
GCAGCGCCTTGTCGGCCGCCGACGAGCGTGCCGCTGCGTCCTTGGCCTGGGCCGCTTCGCTCGCGGCCGCCTTGGCGGCCGCCGTCAGGGTTTCGATCTTGCGTTGGGCGGCCTCGAGGTCCTTTGCCAGCGCCTCGGACCGCGCCCGCACTTCCGGCAGCGCCTTGTCGGCTGCGCCGGAGGATTCCGCCGACATTGGTCGCGCTTGCGGAGCGACTTCGCGAGAGATCTTCTCAAGACATTCCAGCCGGTCCGCAGGGGCAAACAGCGAACAGGCTCGCACCTTCTCCGTCACATTCTTGCTGGCGCCTTGCGCAAGTGCGTCCTTGCTGGCGCCTTGCGCAAGTGCGTCCGAATCCGCAAGCACCACAGCCAGAGCCAGCGCAATACAGATTGCGGCGATACTGATTATCTCTCTGGTCGTTTGCGGCTCTCGGGCACCCGCTATCCCTGGACGAGCCGGACGCTGTCCACGCCTGGAGCGGCTCCGTGACGAACAATGATCCATTGGCGGATCGTTCAGACTGCGCCGCGCATCCGCCATAGGAACTCCCTTGCACCTGGAATCCGGAGGTCAGACTCAACCATACAACTCAACGAACCGCAGTGATTCAGATCATCGAGTTCCTGCTGACGGCCTGATAGAAGCAGTCGTGCGATAGTCTTCTTCAAAGGGCAGACTGCATGCCGAAGATCCAGCATACCGACCGAGGAATCGCAGTCAGCGACCCGACCACCGAAACTGAAGCTTTGAGCGATTCGTGCTGGAGGCCTGCATTGGCGGGCTGGCTGATCATCGGGTTGTTTTTTGGTGGATTCGGGCTTTGGGCTACGCTGGCACCGCTCGATGGCGCGGTAGTCGCCAATGGGGTGGTCAAGGTGGAGGGAAACCGCAAGAGCGTACAGCACCTTGATGGCGGCATCGTCAAAGAACAGCGGGTGAAGGAAGGTGACCATGTCGCGACCGGCGACGTGCTCATTGTGCTCGATGATACTCAGGCGAAGGCGGAGTTTGAGGTTCTAACGGAGCAATATCTCGTTCTGCGTGCGACCGAAGTGCGCCTGATGACGGAATTGGCCGGCGAGACTGGATTGATCATGCCGCCCGAGTTCGCCAGCAGGGGGCATGACTCGTACGCCAAGCGCATATGGGCGGGGCAGATCAAGCAGTTCGAGACACGGCGTGCGGCGATCGAGGGGCAGCGAAAGGTGATCGCTGAAAAAATCCTTCAACTTGCCTCGGAGATCGAAGGGGCTCTGGGGCAGGCGTCAGCCTATACAGAACAAAGCATTTCGGTACGCATGGAAGCAGAAAGTGTGTCGCCGCTGGTGGAAAAGATGCTGCTTCCCAGGCCGCGCCTGCTTCAGCTCGAGCGGTCAGCATCCGGGCTGGAGGGTCAGGTCGCGGAGGCAAAGGCGAACATCGCCAAGTATCGGCAGGCTATTGCCGAGCAGGAACTGCAGATGACGCAGCTGACGAACGATCGCATGGCGGAGGTAACTCGCGATCTTCGCGATGTCCATGCCAAGCTCGGAGAGGTGCTTCCCAAGCTGGCAAATGCAGAGGCAGTGTTGAGTCGCATGGAGATCCATTCCCCCTATGCTGGGCGAGTCGTCGCACTGAACGTCTTCTCCATCGGCGGCGTCATCCAACGAGCCGAAAAAATTCTCGACATCGTTCCCGACGACGAAGACCTGACTGTTGAAGTACAGATCGCCGTCGAGGACATCAGCGACGTCAGGCCCGGTTCGCGAGCGGAACTGCGCCTGACCGCCTACAAGCAACGCGTTGTCCCGACGATCCCGGGGACAGTCTTGCGCGTCTCCGCCGATCGCCTCACTGATCCGAAGACGAACACTTCGTATTTTGTCGCTTCGCTCCGACCGGACCTCGCCGAGCTTGCAAAATTGCCAGACGTGCACCTTGATCCTGGCATGCCGGTGACGGTGATGATCGCGACCGACGCTCGCACCGCCTTTGACTATCTTGTCGGACCTTTTCTGATGTCGTTCCATCAGGCCTTCCGCCAAAAGTAGGGGACGCAGTCCAGAACGATTGCCTAATTTGAAGCGACAGATCACCCGGCGTTGCGCCTCACAGTTCGCCAAGGGCGCTGCGCGTCGGGGACTCGGGCGGAGGAGCCCGAGCGCTTGAGCGAGCCGTCAGGCCTGCTCATGCTCATGAATGCGAGCCTGGAGGCTCGCATTCCGGCAAAAGCGCGCTACTTGTCCAGCCAGAAGGTGTCGAAGCGCACGCAGTCGTAGATGCCGAAATACTCGTAAGGGTTATGGCCCTTCACGTAGTTGAACCAGACGTCGTTGATCTTCTCCCACGCGACCGGCAGCACCGGCGGGTCCTGCTCGAAGATCATCTCGGCCTCGCGGATCGCCGCCAGCCGCTTCTTGGGGTCGACCTCGGTGTCGATGGTGGGCAGCAGCGCATTGAACTTGTCGTTGGCCCAGAAGCCGTAGTTCTGCGGCCCGTCCTTCTTGTACCAGGCGTTGAAGTAGTCGCTGGGGTCGAGCAGGGTCGACACCACCGCGCCGATCGCGAGGTCGAAGTTGCCCGACTTGATGTCGTCGAACCACACCGATTCGACCACCGTGCGCAGGTTGGTCTGCACGTTCAACGCCTGCTGCAACATGGCCTGGATCGCCTGAGCCCACAGCTTGAACGAGGCGACTTCGCGGACCATGAAGTCGAGGCCCTTGATGCCATTGCCCTGGCCGGCCGCCGCCAGCAACGCCTTGGCCTCCTTGACCGCGGCGCCCGAATCCTCCTGGTAGCCCAGCCGCTTGGCGAGCTCCTTGGGCGGCGTGGCGAACTCGGAGAACGGATAGAGGAAGCCGCCGACCATCATGGGCGTGACGTCCTTGACGACGTCGATCAAGGTCGGCCGTTCGAACACCAGGTGCAGCGCGCGCCGCACCCGCGGGTCGTCGAGCGGCTTCTTCTTGTTGTTCACCCAGGTGCCCTGGATGACGCTCTGGTAGAAGTTGGTCGACGACATGCCCTTGGTCTCTTTGGCCTTGCGCGCCGTCACCGGATCGACGATGCGGCCGTAGTCGACGCGGTTCGACAGCAGCGCCGAGCCGAGCTCGGGCGAGAAGGGCAGGGCGTGATAGAACTCGATGCCGTCGAGATAGGGCAGGCCCTTGTTCCAATAGCTCTTGTTCTTCTCCATTACCCAGACTTCGTTCTCGACCCGGCGCACGCTCTTGAACGGGCCGGTGCCGGGGATGTCGACCACGCGACGCAGGTTGTAGTTGTTGTCCTCCAGCGTCTTCTTGCGCACGATCACGTTCCAGCCGCTGGCGAAGGCCGCCATCATGAAGCTCGACGGTCGCGGTTCGGAGAGCTTGAACACCACGGTCTTCCTGTCCGGCGCGGCGATCTCGCTCACCGTCGTGAACAGCGTGCTGCGCGGGATGCTGACGCCCGACGGCGGTTTGCAGATGCGATCGTAGGTCGCCTTCACGTCCTCCGCCGTGAAGTCCGCCCCGTCGTGGAACTGGATGCCCTCGCGCAGGTGGAAGGTGTAGGTCTTGCCGTCCTTGGCGATCTCCCAGCTGTGCGCCAAGTCGGGGATGATGGTCTTGCCGCTGTCGCGCGGGTCGCGGCGGATCAGGTTGTCGAACATGCAGCCCTGGCAGCCCAGGCTGTTGATGGTGCCGGACTGATGCACGTCGAAATGCGGCGGCCGGGAGGTGATGGCGTATTTCAGGACGCCGCCGGATTTGGGATTGGGCTCCGGGGCGGCGAGCTGGAACTTGCTGCCATCGAACTCGGTCGGCACGTCGGCCAATGCCGCATGCCAGGGAAAGGCAAACACCCCACCCAAGGCGGCGGCACGTTTGACGAACTCACGCCTTTTTATCGGAAGCTGATTTACGCGGGAACGCCGGGACTCGTGATCACGCATTGCGTTTCCTCCCTGATGGCCCTTTCCTTGATCGAGCAACGTATGCTCTGATGGCGGGCCTCGTTTATGTGAGGCCAAGGCTAAACGATAAGAACCAGGGAGTCATTGCTTGAATCCTCGCGAGCAAGCGCGACCGATTCTGCAAATCGAGGATTTGCGTACGCATTTCTTCACCGCCATCGGCACCGTGCGCGCGGTCGATGGCGTATCCTATTCGCTGAAGCCCGGCGAGACGCTGGGCGTGGTGGGCGAATCGGGTTGCGGCAAGAGCGTGACCGCGCTGTCCGTCCTGCGCCTGATCGCCAATCCGCCGGGCCGCATCGTCGGCGGCAGCATCCGCTTCGACGGCCGCAACCTGCTCGAGCTCGGCGAAGCCGAGATGGAGAAGATCCGCGGCAACGACATTTCGATGATCTTCCAGGAGCCGATGACGTCGCTCAACCCGCTGTTCACGGTCGGCTGGCAGATCAGCGAAGCGATCGCCCTGCACCAGGGCCTGTCGCGCCGCGCCGCCTGGGACCGCGCCGTCGACATGCTGCGGCGCGTGCAGATCCCCGAGCCGCAGAAGCGGGCGCACGCCTATCCGCACCAGATGTCGGGCGGCATGCGCCAGCGCGTGATGATCGCCATGGCGTTGTCGTGCAATCCCAAGGTGCTGATTGCCGACGAGCCGACGACTGCGCTCGACGTCACCATCCAGGCGCAGATCCTCGATCTGATGCGCGAGCTGCAGGAGACGCTGGGCACCGCCATCGTCCTGATCACCCACGACATGGGCGTGGTGGCCGAGAACGCCGACCGCGTCGTGGTGATGTATGCCGGCCGCAAGGTCGAGGAGGCGCCGGCAGCTGAGCTGTTCGATGCGCCGGGCCATCCCTACACCAAGGGTCTCCTGGGCTCGATCCCGCACCTCGACGCCGCCGCGCGCAACAATCGCCGCTCGCGGCTCAACGAGATCAAGGGCATGGTCCCGTCGCTGTTCAATCTCCCGGACGGTTGCAGCTTCGCTGCGCGCTGCGCGCTGGCGAGCGATCAATGCCGCAGCGCCGTACCGCCGTTGGAGGAACGCTCACCCGGCCATGCCATCGCCTGCTGGCATGCCGACCGAGTTTTGGCGGGCGCGGCATGAGCACGACTGCATTGCTCGAGGTCACCGACCTCAAGAAGCATTTTCCGATACACACCGGGGTCTTTTCGCGCGTCTCGGGCCAAGTCCATGCCGTCGATGGCGTGAGCTTCCAGATCGCGCGCGGCGAGACGCTGGGGCTGGTCGGCGAGAGCGGCTGCGGCAAATCGACGGTGGGCCGCACGCTGCTGAAGCTGCTGGAGCCGACCGCCGGCACGATCCGCGTCGGCGGGCAGGACATCACGCATCTCGAAGGCGAGGCGCTGTTGCCCTACCGGCGGCGCATGCAGATGATCTACCAGGACCCCTACGCCTCGCTGAACCCCAGGATGACGGCGGGCGAGATCGTCGGCGAGGCGTTGACTATTCACCAGATCGGCACGCCACAGGAGCGGCGCGAACGAGTGGCGGCGCTGTTCGAGCGTGTCGGACTGCGGCCCGAGGCGATGCGGTCCTATCCGCACGAGTTCTCGGGCGGGCAGCGCCAGAGGATCGGCATCGCCCGGGCGCTGGCGCTCAACCCCGACCTCATCGTCGGCGACGAGCCGGTGTCGGCGCTCGACGTGTCGATCCAGGCGCAGATCATCAACCTCCTGATGGATCTGCAGGACGAGCTGAAGCTCTCCTACCTGTTCGTGGCGCACGACCTTGCCGTGGTCGAGCACATCAGCCATCGCGTCGCGGTGATGTATCTTGGCCGCATCGTCGAGATGACCGACCGCAAGAGCCTGTTCGACATGCCACTGCATCCCTACACCGAGGCTCTGCTGTCGGCCGTGCCGATCCCGAAATCCGCGGCGCGGCGCCGCAAACGGGTGATCCTGAAGGGCGACGTGCCGAGCCCGATCAACCCGCCGTCGGGCTGCCACTTCCACGCCCGTTGTCCCTATGCCATGCCGCGCTGCCGAACCGAGGTGCCGCAGCTGCGCGAGGTCGTGGCCGGCCATCTCGCGTCCTGCCATTTGCACGACGAGGGCGTCACCTTTCCTCTGCGCTCCGCATCCTAGCTTCGCCTTCGGCAATCAGCTGGCGATACGAGTTCTCGAACCAGTCGATCCTCTCCTCCAGCCGCCCCAGTCGCGGGGCGCTCCGCATTTGACGCGCGGTCTCCTGCAGGCGCTCGCATACGCGGTTGTCCTCGCAGAGGATGCGCTGCGCCAAACGACGGACGATCGGCTTGCGGACCGGGTCGGTCAGCTTGCGCAGCCACTGGTAAGGTCCGACGAAAGGTGCAGGAAAGAGCCAAGCACGCTGATTGGTCCGGTCGTGACGAAGGGCGTCGTACACGACGATGACCCCGTAGAAGAAAGAGAAGTCGACCCTGATCAAGAGCACCGTCAGGTTCGGCGTAATCTGGAAGATGACGTAATGGGTGGGCCGATAGGTCCCTTTTCGGCATCCTTCGAGCAGGCGTTCGAACGCGCCAGTCCGCGCAGTGCTCAAAAGCGAGCTGTGCAATCCGAATGCCTTGTACGTGATGTTCTGCCGTTGCACGTATGCGCTCCGGCCCATCGACGTCGGATGCACTGCGGGAACGTGATAGTCATCGAGGGTGACGTGCATGCAGAGGCGCCAGTTGGCGGCGACGGTGCGATTCAGGTACTGTGGGCGCGCCTTGATCTGCGAGGCCGCGTGCAGGAAGGGCAAGCCCTCGCCGAGGAAATCCTCTAGGGACAGGTCGACGCCCGGCGCGGCGAAGCGGCCGAAGATCAGGGTGCCGCAAGTGGCGATTTCGACGCGGTTCAGCCTTGCGCACAGCTCCGCGGGCACCGCGTCGAACAGTTCGCGCGCATGCGGTATCGCCACTGCGCGGCCCTCGCTGTCGTACTGCCAATGATGGAACTCGCAGATCAGCCGTCCATTGCCGCGCGCCCCATTCCGCAGCGGATAGAACCGGTGGGCGCACAGGTTCTCGAACCCGCGCAGCTCGCCGCCGAAGCGCTGCACGAAGACCGATCGCGTCGCAATCGAGGCCGTGAGCCAGTCGCCGTCGTTAGCCACATCGACCGTGAGGCCGAGGAAAGTCCAGACGTGCGACAGGCACCTCTGCTCATGCTCGAAGGCATCGGCGTCGACGACGCTACGTATCCAGTCGGGCTCCATTCGCGGCCGAAAGCCTTTTGGGAATTGGTTGTGGTTTGATGTCAGGCGGAGGCGGTGGATTGATTAAGTGAGTTAGATCGAGCCGCGCAGCCGCGGATCGAGCAGGTCGCGGATGCCGTCGCCCAAGAGGTTGAAGGCGAGCACCGTGATGGTGATGGCAAGGCCCGGAAACAGCACCAGCCACCACGGCGGCACCAGTCCGGCATTGAGCGAATCGGCCAGCATGTTGCCCCAGGTCGGCGTCGGCGGCGGAATGCCGACGCCCAGGAAGCCGAGCGAGGCCTCGATGACGATGGCGACGCCGAGATGCGTGGTGGCCAGGATCAGGTAGGGCGCCACGCACTGCGGCAGGATATGGCGGAACATCAGGCGCATGTGCGAGGCGCCGAGCCCGCGCGCTGCCTCGACGTACTGGATCTCCTTGAGCGACAGCACGACCGAGCGGATCACCCGTCCGCCGAACGGGATGCGGGTGATGGCGATGGCCACGATCACCGTCGCCATGCCGCCGCTTAGCGCCATGGCGATGGCCATGGCCAGGATCAGGTCGGGGAACGATTGCAGGAACTCGATCAATCGCTGGCTCAGCATGTCGAAGCGGCCGCCGAAATAGCCGCAGGCCAGGCCCCAAAGGGCGCCGAGCGTCGTGCCGAACACCACCGCGCCCAGCGCCACGGTGAGCGAGGCGCGGCTGCCGTAGATCACGCGGCTCAGCGTATCGCGACCGATCTGGTCGGTGCCGAACCAATGCTTCTCGCTGGGCGGCTTCTGCATCGCGCGGAAGTCGGATTTCAGCGGCTCGTAGGGTGCGATGGCCGGCGCGGCGATCGCCATGGCGACGATCAGCGCGGCGATAATGCCCCAGAAGGCCGAGAGCGGCGCGCGTCGTACGAAGCTCCTGACCGTGCGCACGACGGCGCGTAGCCGCGATGGCGCGGCCGGAAGGACGGCAGTGGTCGTCGTGCCCGTGGTCGTGGCGGTCATCGCAGGCGAATCCGGGGATCGAGGAAGGCGATGGTGAGGTCGATCAGGATGTTCAGCCCGACGAACACCACGGCATAAAGGAACACCAGGTTCTGCATGACGAAGACGTCGCGCTCGCTGACCGCGGTGAACATGGCGTAGCCCAGGCCGGGTGTTGCGAACGCACGTTCGACCGGCACCGAGCCTGCCAGCACCAGGCCCATCAGGACGCCCGACAGCGTGATGACCGGCAACAGCGCGTTGGGCAGGGCGTGCAGTGCGATCACCAGCTTGCTGTTGAGGCCCTTGGCACGGGCGGTGCGCACGTAGTCCTCGCGCACGACCTCGAGCAGGCTGGACCGGCCCATGCGCGCGATGTAGGCGGCCTGGCCGAGCCCCAGCACGACGGCGGGACCGACCACCAGCTCGAAATTGGCCAGCGGATCGCTGAACAGCGACACGCCGGTCATCGGCGCGCGGTAGCCGAACCAGAACAGCAGCGCCAGCACGATCAGCATGCCGACCCAGAAGCCGGGAACGGCGAGGAACAGGATGCTGGCGAAGCGGGCGGCGCTGTCGGCGAAGGTATTGGGCCTGAGCGCGCTCACGATCGCCACCGGGATGCCCACGAGCCACGACAGGATCACCGACAGGATGGCGATCTCGGCGGTGAGCGGTCCGCGCCGCAGGATCATGTCGGCGACGCTTTCCGAGCGGAAGAACGAGTGGCCGAAGTTGCCGGCCGCGATCTCCTTCACCCACGCGAGGTACTGAACCCACAGCGGATCGCTCAGCCCCAGCTCGCGCATGTAGTTGGCCCGCTCGACCTCGCTCAGCTTGCTGTAGCCCTCGGGCCCGAAGATCGCCACCAGCGGGTCGCCCGGCAGGATGCGCATGATGACGAACACGGTGATCGACACGCCGATCACCGTCAGCGCGCCGAAGGCGAGCCGTCTGGCGATATAGCTATACATGAAGCCCGAGCTTCATTGCGTCGCCTCCCTGAAAGGCGCTTCGTTGCCGGCCATCATAGGCTATCTATCGGCATCGTTCGACAGACAGGAAGGCCATGGCCGATCCAACCCTCCGCGACCAGATCTCGAGCATCGAGAGGGTGCGCGCCACGCTTGCCGACGAGGCACGCGGCTCCGCCATCGCCAAGCTCGCCGAGCGCGGCAAGCTCAGCGCCCGCGTGCGCATCGCCCGCCTGGTCGACAGCGACTCCTTTTCGGAGATCGGCAGCTTGGTTGCGGCGGAAGAGGACGGCATCGGTGAGGGTCCGGTCCGCACCCGCTCCCCTGCCGATGGTGTCGTGGTCGGGACCGCGACGATCGGCGGCCGGCCGGTGATGGTCTTTTCACAGGATTTCTCCGTATTCGGCGGCAGCATCGGCCGGCTCGGCAGCGCCAAGATCCAGCGCGCCCTGCAGGTTGCCATCACGCGAGGCGTGCCGCTGATCATGATTCTGGACGGCGGCGGCCATCGCATCCAGGACGGCCAGGACGCACGCCACTTCGCCAACGCCAACGCCACGTTCCATCACTTCGCGCGCGCCTCGGGGTGGATCCCGATGGTGGCCTTGATGTTGGGTGCAGGCTTCGCCGGCCCGACCAACTATGCCGGCATGGCCGACCTCGTGGTCATGGTGCGCGGGCTGTCCACCATGGGCATCGCCGGGCCGGTGCTGGTCAAGGCCGGCACGGGCGAGGACATCGACGGCATGGCGCTGGGCGGCGCCGACATCCAGGTCGATCAGCAGGGCATCGCCGACCTGGGCGTCGACAGCGAGGACGAGGCCTTCGCCGCGACGCGGCGCTTCCTCTCGTACCTTCCCGGTAACGCGCAAGGCGAAGCGCCGATGGTGCCCCAGGCGCGGCCGGTCGCGCGTATCGACGATCGGCTGCTCGATCTCGTGCCGGTCTCGACGCGCAAGGCGTACGACGTGCGCAAGGTGCTGCGGCTGATCGCCGACTCCGACAGCTATTTCGAGCTCAAGCCAACTTTCGCCGGCAATATCGTGACGGCATTGGCGCGTCTCGGCGGCCGACCCGTCGGCTTCGTCGCCAACCAGCCGCTGCGGCTGGGCGGCATGTTGAACTCCAATGCTTGCGACAAGGGTGCGCATTTCATCGCGCTGTGCGACGCCTTCGGCTTGCCGCTGGTGTCGTTCATCGACGTGCCCGGCTTCTCGATCGGCTCGGGCGCCGAGCGTACCAGCTTGGGCCGCCGCAGCGCCAAGCTCCTGTTCGAATGGGGCCATGCCACGGTGCCGCGCATCTCGGTCGTGCTGCGCAAGGGCTACGGGCTCGGCTACTTTGCGATGGCCGGCGGCCGCAGCTTCGCGGCCGACGCCTGCTTTGCCTGGCCATCGGCCGAGATCTGCGCCATGTCGATCGAGGGCGCGATCGATGTCGCCTTCCGCAAGGAATACCAGGCCGCACCCGATCCCAAGGCACGGCGTCAGCAGATGATCGACGAGACGCGGGCCCGCATCGGCGCGCTGCGCGGCGCCGAAGGCTTCGGCGTCGACGACGTGATCGACCCGCGCGACACCCGCCGCCGCCTGGTCGATGTCTTGGACAGCACCCTTCGGCGCCGGCCGAACGACCACCCGCCCAAATTCCGCTCTATTGCCCCGATCTGACCATTGGAGCCCCGACCTCCTGGTTCCGCCTCGGTCATCCCGAGCGTAGCGAGGGATCTTTGAGGTGCTACGAAGGATCCCTCAGCCTTCGGCCTCGGGATGACATGAGCGGACCAGGAGGTCGGCGCTCCAATGGCACCTCGCCCGGTGACGGGGGAGGCAATCTGTTGGTAACCTCAGGCCATGCCCGACCATACGATCTACCAAGCGCCGCGGCCGGCGCCCCGCGACGGCGAAACCGTCATCACAAGCACCTGCGGCCACAATTGCGGCGGCCGCTGCGTGGTGAACGCCCACGTCGTCGACGACCGCATCGTCAAGATCTCGACCGATCCGGCGCGATGGCAGCCCGACCTGCCGCCATTGCACGCCTGCGGACGCGGCGTCGGCCAGATCGAGCGGCTTTACCATCCCGACCGCCTGAAATACCCGATGCGGCGCACCGGGCCGCGCGGCTCTGGCCAGTTCGAGCGCGTCACCTGGGACGAGGCGCTCGACCACGTCGCGCACGAGATGCTGCGCATCCGCCGTGAGCACGGCAACGCCTCGATCCTCGACTGCTCGCGTTCGGGAAACCTCTCGATGTTGCACGGCTGGGGCGTGCCCAAGCGCTTCATGTACAAGTTCGGCGGCTGCACCGAGCTCTGGTCCAACATGTCGGCCGAGGCCGAGGTCTTTGCCGTGCGCATGACGTTCGGCGCCAAGGCCGACTACAAGTCGGCCGGCCGCGAGCCGACCGACTACGTCAATTCCAAGCTGATCCTGATGTGGGGCTGGAGCCCGGCCGACGGCACCTTCGGCACCGGCACTCAGCAATATCTAAAGGACGCCAAGCGACGCGGCGTGCGCATCGTCTGCGTCGACCCGCGCCGCACGCGCACCAGCCAGCTGCTGGCCGACGAGCACATCTTCATCCGCCCCTCGACCGATACGGCAGCGCTGATCGCCATGGCCTACGTGATCGTGAGCGAGGGCCTGCACGACCAGGCTTTCTGCGACCGCCACGTGCTGGGCTTCGACGAGGCGCATCTGCCGCCGGACGCATCGCGGGGTGCCTCGTATCGTTCGTACCTTCTAGGCGAGAGCGACGGCGTGCCCAAGACGCCGGAATGGGCGGCCGAGCGCTGCGGCATACCGGCCGACACGATCCGCCGCCTCGCCCTCGAGTTCGCCACCACTAAGCCCGCCGCGCTGCACTGCGGCTATGCCCCAGGCCGCACGACGTTCGGCGAGCAGTTCCATCGCGCCGCCTATGCGCTCGCGGCGATCACCGGCAATATCGGCATCTCGGGCGGCAACACCGGCGTCAGCAACGGCGTCACCGGCCGCGCCGGGATCAACGCCTTTCCGGCCGGCAGTAACCCGATCAACTCCAAGGTCGCCACGCCTTTGCTCGCCGACCTGCTGGCGCGCGGCAAGTCGGGCGGCTATCCGGCCGACATCAAGATGATCTATTCGGCGGGCGGCGACCTGTTCAACCAGTGTCCCAACGCCTCGAAGATCGCCGCCTCGCTCGATGGCGTCGAATTCATCGTGGTGCAGGATCACTTCCTGACGCCGACCGCGCGGCATGCCGACATCGTGCTGCCGGCCACGACCTTCTGGGAGCGCAACGACGTGCACACGCCGTGGGCCGGCGCGGGGCACTACGCGATCTTCATGAAG
This sequence comes from Alphaproteobacteria bacterium, assembly GCA_019235415.1. Classification (GTDB taxonomy): domain Bacteria; phylum Pseudomonadota; class Alphaproteobacteria; order Reyranellales; family Reyranellaceae; genus Reyranella. The sequence goes on along the minus strand of JAFAKN010000019.1, from coordinate 11,065 downwards.
CAGGCGATCCAGCCGATGTACGAGTGCCGCAACGACATGGACATCTTCGCCGACCTCGCGGCCCGCGTCGGCATCAACGACTACAACGAAAAGTCCGAGATGGAATGGCTACGCGAGCTGACGCGCGAGGCCGTCGACGACTTCGACGCGTTCACGGAGAACGGCGTTGCCCGCTTTGCGCCGCCGCAAGACGCCGTCGCCTTCGCCAAGCAGATCCGCGATCCCGACAACCATCGCTTCACGACCCCGTCGGGCAGGATCGAGATCTATTCCATGGCGCTCGCTGCCAAGCCCGATCCCTACGGACTGGGCCACATCCCGCCGATCCCGACCTGGGTCGATCCTGTCGAGCCGGAAGCGAAGTACCCGCTGATGCTGTGCAGCCCCAAGTCTCGGGCGCGTACGCATTCCATTCACGGCAACCAGCCGCTGCTCGCGCGCATCGATCCGGATGACGTGTGGATGAACCCGGCGGACGCCGCGGCGCGCGGCATTCGCGACGGCGAGAAAGTGCGCGTGTTCAACGATCGCGGTTCGACCGTTCTGCCGGTCAAGGTGACGGAGCGCATCGCGCCCGGCGTCGTCTCGATCAAGGAAGGCGCCTGGTTCACGCCCGACGCGAGCGGAACCGACACGAGCGGTTGCGCCAACGCCCTCTCCGACGACCGCGCCGCTCCCTGCGGTGCGACGACGTACAATACGAATTCGGTCGAAATCGAACGCGCCTAGCCATCCTTTGTCATCCCGAGCGAAGCGAGGGACCTTTCTGTGGCCCTAAAGGTCCCTCGCTACGCTCGGGATGACACGGGGGGTTGACCAATCAATCATCTACCCTAGTTAACACAAAGCGGATCGCCGAAGACTGCCGCTTCTTTGACCACGCTCGCGTGGGAGGCTCCGCACACGTCACGATCGCGAACGGCAACCTCCAATCGCAAGGAGTGTGCGATGAAGATGAATCCTGCACAAATCGAGCAGACGCTTACTCAGTTCGAGGCCGAGCCCATTCCAGTGGATCACCCAATGATGGTGCAACTCACGCGGATGTTCGGCGAGCACACCTACTTTCTCGACGATGCCGGGCTCAACATCGTCGAACCCGTAGAGGTAGAGGAGGGCGAGAGCGACGGCCCGCTCGGCATGGTGGTCAACGTCGCCACTTGGATCGACCCGAGTGCCGCCAGCCTTCAGCCGCATGCCCCGGAGCCGACCGAACGGCGCGTCTCGCTCGAGCCGCGCAACGCCCACTGAGGAGGTTCGACATGCAAGCCAGGATTGCAATCCTGCTCGCGGCCCTGGCCGCGGGCGGCGGTTTGTCGGTGCAGCCGGAGCCTGTTCTCGCCCAGGCTCCTTCCGCCCCTCCGACAGCGCCCAATCCGGCCACCATCTCCGACGCCAAGCTCGACGCCGCTGCGGCGGCCGCCAAGAACGTGGCAGCGCTCAGCGACAAGTACGAGCAGCAGCTTGCCCAGGCGCCTGAGGACCAGAAGGAAGGCGTCGTGCGCGAGGCGAACGAGGCGCTGACCAAGGCCGTCACCGACCAGGGCCTCTCGATCGAGGAGTTCTCGACCATCATGGAAGTGGCCAAGAACGATCCGGAGGTGCGCGACAAGATCGTCAAGCGCATCAAGTAGGCCGGTTGGCCAGGCGTCAGATGTGCAACGCCTCGCCGAGCGCACGCAGGCTGGCTTCGTGGAAGGCCTCACCGAGCGTGGGATGGGCGTGGATCGTGCCGGCGATGTCTTCCAGCCGCGCGCCCATCTCGAGCGCGAGGCCGAACGCGGCCGAGAGCTCCGACACGCCGGGACCGACGGCGGCGATGCCCAGAACCAGGTGATTGTCGGCCCGCGCCGTCATCCGGACGAACCCCTCGTCGGCGCGCAACGTGAGCGCGCGGCCGTTGGCCTGGAAGGGGAATTGCGCGGTCAGAACCTCGCGGCCGGCCTTGCGTGCCTGTTCGGGTGACAGGCCGACCGTGACGATTTCCGGATCGGTGAAGCACACCGCGGGGATGACGTTGCCCTCGAACACGCGACGGTGTCCGGCGATCTGTTCGGCCACCACCACGCCCTGCGCCATGGCGCGGTGTGCCAGCATCGGCTCGCCGGTGAGGTCGCCCACCGCCCAGACGTTGCGCATCGACGTCGCGCAATGCTCGTCGATCTGCACGAAACGGTCGCTACTCAAATTTAGATCGAGCCGTTCGAGCCCGAAGCCCTCCAGCCGCGCTCGCCGGCCGGTCGCGACCAGCACCTTGTCGGCGACGATGGTGCGCCGCTCGGCTCCCTCCTGGTCGACCAGCAGCGACTTGCCGTCGTCCGACAGGCCCGCAGCGCGGGCGCCCGTCAACGACTCCACGCCGAGCGCTTGCAGCCGCCGCGCTACCGGCCGCACCAGGTCGGCATCGTAGGCCGGTAGGATGCGCGTCTCGGCCTCGATGACGGTGACTTTCGCGCCGAGCTTGGCGTAGGCGATGCCGAGCTCGAGCCCGATATAGCCCGCGCCGACCACGGCCAGCCGTTCCGGCACGGCCGCAAGGCTCAGTGCTTCCGTGGACGAGATCACCTTGCCGCCGAACGGCAGGCCGGGCAGCGCCATTGCCACCGAGCCGGTCGCCAGCACGACGTGCTCGGCGCGCACGATTTGCGGACCGGTGTCGGTCTCGACGCGGCAGCTCTTGCCGTCGAGCATCTCGGCGTGGCCCTGCAAGATTTTTACGCCGTGCCGCTTCAGCAGCGTGCCGACGCCGCCGGTCAGGCGGCCGACGACGCCGTCCTTCCATTCGATGGTGCGCGGGAAGTCGATACGCGGCTTGTCGACCGTGATGCCGAGGGGCGCCGACTGCGCCTGTTCCGTCGCGTGATGAAAGGCTTCGGCAGCGTGGATCAACGCCTTCGAGGGGATGCAACCGACGTTGAGGCAGGTGCCGCCCAGCCCGCCGTCACGCCCGCCCTGCTCGGCCAGCAGGACGTCGAGGCCGAGCTGACCCGCGCGGATCGCGGTGACGTATCCGCCGGGACCACCGCCCACGACCAGCACCTTGGCAGCGATCTCGGCCATGTCAGGGCTCCAGGAAAAGCGTCGCGGGTGCCTCGATCAGGCCCTTTATGCGCTGGATGAAGCGGGCGGCGTTGTAGCCGTCGATCACCCGATGGTCGAACGACGAGCTGAGGTTCATCATGGTCCGCGGCACGAAGGCGCGCTCGTTCCATACCGGGCGCACGACCTCCTTGTTAACGCCGATGATCGCCACCTCGGGGCGGTTGATCACCGGCGTGCTGACGATGCCTCCCAGCGCGCCGAGGCTGGTGATGGTGATGGTCGAGCCTGAAAGCTCGTTCCGATTGGCGTGACCCTCGCGCGCCGCCTGGGCGAGCCGCTGCACCTCGGCCGCCATCTCCCACAGGCTCAGCGCCTCGCAGTGGCGCACCACCGGGACCATCAGCCCGGCGTCGGTCTGGGTCGCAACGCCGATATGCACGCCGCCGTACCGCTCGATGACATCCGCCTCGTCGTCGTACAGCGCGTTCATCTCGGGAAAGTCGGCAACCGCCCGCACCACCGCCTGCATCAGGAACGGCATCAAGGTGAGCCGCGGCTGGTCTGCCCGCTTGTCGCCGTTGAGCTTGGCCCGCAGTTCCTCCAGCTCGGTGACGTCGACCTCCTCGACATAGGCGAAATGCGCCGCGCGACGCTTGGACTCGGCCATGCGCTGGGCGATGCGGCGGCGCAGGCCTACGACCTTGATGGAGTCGACGTGCGTGTTGGCGACGCGGCCGCGGACCGGCCCTGGCTGCACGCCGCCGCGCAGGAAGGCGTCGAGGTCGTCGTGCGTGATGAGGCCGGCTGGCCCGTTGCCGCGCACTTGGCGCAGGTCGACGCCCGCTTCCAGCGCGCGACGGCGCACCGCCGGCGAGGCCAGCGGCTTCTCGCCAGGAGGGCGCGGCGGTCCGACCGTGGCGCGCAGCACCGGCGCCGGCCGCGGCTCGGCGCGCCGTTCCGGAGCTGGCGACGGCATGCGCTGCGGAGGTGAAGCTGCGAGAGGTACGGGCGCCGCCGCGGGTGACTTGGCCTCGCGCGGTGCGGCGGCGACCTCCTGGTCGCCTTCGCCTGGGACTTCCAGGCGCACCAGCTCGGAGCCGACGGCGACGGTGCTGCCGACTTCGCCGGCGAGAGCCACGACCGTGCCGGCGACGGGCGAGGGGATCTCGACGGTGGCCTTGTCGGTCATGACGGCGGCGAGGATCTGGTCCTCGAGCACCGATTGGCCGACGGCCACGTGCCATTCGACCAGCTCGGCCTCGGCCACGCCCTCGCCGACGTCCGGCAGCTTGATGATGCGGATCCCCATGCGTCAGGCCTCCACCACGGCCTTGAGCGCACGGCCAACGCGCGCGGGTCCGGGGAAGTAGTCCCATTCCTGGGCGTGCGGGTAGGGCGTATCCCAACCCGCCACGCGCACGATGGGCGCTTCGAGATGGTAGAAGCAGTTCTGCTGCACCAGCGCGCTCAGCTCCGCGCCGAAGCCGGACGTGAGCGTCGCCTCGTGCACCACCACGCAGCGGCCCGTCTTCTGCACCGACGCCACGATCGCCTCGAGGTCGTAGGGCAGGAGCGTGCGCAGGTCGATGATCTCGGCATCGACGCCGGTCTCTTCGGCCGCCGCCTCGGCCACGAACACCATGGTGCCGTAGGCCAGCACGGTGACGGCCGAGCCCTCGCGTCGGATCGCGGCCTTGCCGAGCGGCACGGTGTAATGGCCATCCGGCACTTCGCCCTGCGGATGGCGCGACCACGGTGTCACCGGCTTGTCGTGATGGCCGTCGAACGGTCCGTTGTACAGACGCTTGGGCTCGAGGAAGATGACCGGATCGGGATCCTCGATGGCCGCGATCAGCAGGCCCTTGGCGTCATAGGGATTGGACGGCACCACCGTCTTGAGCCCGGAGACGTGTGTAAACAGCGCCTCCGGGCTCTGGCTGTGCGTCTGGCCGCCGAAGATGCCGCCGCCGGTCGGCATGCGGATGACCATCGGCGCGGTGAATTGGCCATTCGAGCGATAACGCAGCCGCGCCGCTTCGGACACGATCTGGTCGTAGGCCGGGTACATGTAATCGGCGAACTGGATCTCGACGCACGGCTTCAGGCCGTAGGCAGCCATGCCGACCGCGGCGCCGACGATTCCCCCTTCGCTGATCGGCGCATCGAAGCATCGGTTGGAGCCGAATTTTTGCTGCAGGCCCTGGGTGCAGCGGAACACGCCGCCGAAGTAACCGACGTCCTCGCCGAACACGACGACGTTCTCGTCGCGCTGCATCGAGACGTCCATGGCGTCGCGGATCGCCTCGACCATCGTCTTACGCGGCATGCCTCAGCCCTCGCTGGGGGCGCGCCACTCCAGTGGCGCGTCATGGGCCGTCGGGACGTCGTGAAGACGCGCGACTGGAGCCGCGCGCCCCCAGCCGTGTTCACGGCAGCCCATCACACGCCTCCCTGCTGGCGCTGGCGGCGCAGGTGCGGCGGCATTTGCTCGAACACACCCTCGAACATGTCGCGCGCCGAAGGATGCGGGCCGGAATGCAGCGTGCCGTGGCTCTCCGCTTCCTTCTGGACCGCGATGACCTCGGACAGGATCTCCGCCTCGGCCTGCTTGTGGCGCTCCTCGCTCCACGCGCCGCGGCGGATCAGGTGGTTCTTCAGCCGTAGCACCGGGTCTCCGAGCGGCCAGGCGTCCGATTCGGTCTTGGGCCGGTAGGCCGAAGGGTCGTCGGAGGTCGAATGGGCACCGACCCGGTAGGTGACGTACTCGACCACCGTCGGCCCGAGATTGCGCCGCGCGCGTTCGGCCGCCCAGCGCGCCACGGCGTAGACCGCGGGATAGTCGTTGCCGTCGACGCGCAGGGACGGGATGCCAAAGCCCAGCCCCCGGGCGGCGAAGGTGCCGGCGCCGCCGCGCGCGATGCCCTGGAAGGTCGAGATGGCCCACTGGTTGTTGACGATGTTCAGCACCACCGGCGCCTTGTAGGTCGACGCGAACACGAGGGCGGCGTGGAAGTCGGACTCCGCCGTCGAGCCGTCGCCGATCCATGCCGCGGCGATCTTGGTGTCGTGCTTCATCGCCGAGGCCATCGCCCAGCCGACCGCCTGGATGTATTGCGTCGCGAGGTTGCCCGAGACCGAGAAGAAGCCGTGGTCGCGCGCCGAGTAGAGCACCGGCAATTGGCGGCCATGCAGCGGGTCGAGCTCGTTGGAGTAGATCTGGTTCATCATCTCGCGCATGGGATAGCCGCCGGCGATCAGCAGCCCGGCCTGGCGGTAGGTCGGGAAGTTCATGTCGCCGGGCTCGAGCGCCTTGCGGAAGGCGCAGCTCACGGCCTCCTCGCCCATGTGCTGCATGTAGAACGAGGTCTTGCCCTGGCGCTGCGCCATCAGCATGCGCGCATCGAAGGCGCGCAAGGTCATCATGTGGCGCAGGCCTTCGCGCAGCTCCTCGTCGCTCAAAAGTCCGGACCACGGACCGACGGCTTCGCTGTCGCGATTGAGCACGCGGATGATCTTGAAGGCGAGGTCGCGGATGTCCTCGGGCGCGCAGTCGACCGGCGGCCGCCGCACTTCGCCGGCCGGGTCGATCGAGACGTCGCTGAAGTCCGGTGCGCCGCCGGGCCGCACCGCCGGCTCCGGCACATGGAAGGAGAGGGGACCGAAATCGGGCATCGCGTCACTCCGCTGAAGCTCTCTGGCGAGAAGACGATCGTATCGCACGCCACACCCGCTCCGGCGTCGCCGGCATGTCGATGTGCGTCACACCGAGCTCGCTCAGCGCATCGACCACGGCATTGGTGATGACGCCGAGCGCCGGCGTGATGCCGCCTTCGCCACCGCCGCGGAACCCGAGAGGATTGTTGGTCGACGGCACCTCGCTCAACGCCGACAGGAACGACGGCAGGTCGTCGGCGCGCGGCAGGGCATAGTCCATGAAGGTGCCGCTCAGTAGATGGCCGTCGCGGTCGTAGCGGCACCATTCCATCAACGCCTGACCGGCGCCCTGGGCGATGCCGCCATGCGTCTGGCCGTGCAGGATCAAGGGATTGACGGCACGGCCGACGTCGTCGAGCGCGGTGTAGCGGTCGATGCGCACTAGGCCCGTCTCGACGTCGACCTCGACCTCGCAAACGTGCCAGCCGTAGGGATAGGAGCCGACGCGGCTGTCGACCTCGCCTGTTCCGTCCAGCGCTTCGCCGCGCTCCGCGGCGGCTGTGGCGACGGCAGCCAGGGCAATATTGCGATCGGTGCCCTTCACGGTGAAGGCGCCGTTGACGAAGCCGATGTCGGTTTCGGCCGCTTCCAGAAGGTCCGCCGCGAGCCGCGTGCCCTTGGCGACAATGACGTCGGCCGCCTGCTTGATGGTGACGGCGCCGAGCCGCAGCGAGCGCCCGGAATGCGAGCCGGCGCCGACGCTGAGCCGCGCCGTGTCGCCGGTGACCAGCCGCACCAAGTGCGGTGGTACGCCCAGCCATTCCGACACGAGCTGGGCAAAGCTGGTGGAATGACCCTGCCCCGATGACAGGGTGCCGATCACGATCTCGACGCCGCCGTCGCGCTGCACCGTGACCTCGGCCCGCTCCTGAGGGGCGCCGCTTTGCGATTCGACGTAGCCGCCGAGCCCGATGCCGCGTCGCAGGCCACGTGCCCGGGAGACCTCGCCGCGCGCGGCAAAGCCGGACCAATCGGCGAGCGACAGGACCTTGTCGAGAGCGTCGGCGTAATCGCCGCTGTCGTAGGTGATGCCGAAGGCATTGGTGTAGGGCATCGCCGCGGCGGGGACGAGGTTGGCCCGGCGCAGCGCCACGCGGTCGAAGCCGTGCCGCTGCGCGGCCATGTCGATCAGCCGCTCGATCACGAACATCACCTCGGGACGGCCCGCGCTGCGGTAAGGCGCGGTCGACTGCGTGTGGGTGAGCACCGCCCGCGCCCGCGCCGCCGCCGGCAGGCGGTAGAGGCTGGTCATCAGCTGCGTACCCTTGGTCAGCGGAACGAACGAGGCGGTGTAGGCGCCGACGTTGGCAAGATTGTCGGAGCGCAGACCAAGAAACGTCCCGTCGCGGCCGAGGGCGAGCTCGGTCGCGAAGCGGGTGCCGCGGCCGTGATAGTCTCCGAGGAACATCTCCAGCCGGTCGCCGGTCCACTTGACCGGACGCCCGACGCGTCGCGCCGCCCAGGACACCAGGGCGCATTCGGGGAAAAAGTAGTTGCGGGTACCGAAATTGCCGCCGACGTCGACTGCGACGGCCCGCACCTTGTCTGGGTCGACGCCCAACACGATTGCGAGCTCGCGCTTCTGGCGCACGGCGCCGCCGCAGCCGGCGTACAGCGTGTAGTGGCCGCTGGCGACGTCGTACGCCGCGACCGCCGCGCGCGGCTCCATGGGCACGCCTGTCACGCGCTGTACTGTTGTCTCCAGCCGCACCACGTGAGCCGCCGCGGCGAACGCGCTATCGACTTCGGCACGCTGGCCGACGCGCGCGTCGATCGCTACGTGATCGGCGGAAGCGGCGGCGGCACTGGCGTCGATCACTGCCGCCAGCGGTTCGTACTCGACGATCACCGCCTCGGCGGCATCCTTGGCCTGGTCGGGCGTTTCGGCGACGACGAACACTACCGGCTCGCCCACGTGGCTGACGACCTCCACCGCGAGGATCATCGGGCGCCGCACGCGGTGCGGCGAGCCATCCTGGTTGTCGAGCCGGATATCGGGCGGGCTCATGGCTGCGGGCGCATGCGGGATCGGCTTCAGCCCGTCGGCAGTGGCGGCTGCCCCGGTCAGGACTGCGAGCACGCCCGGCTTGGCATTTGCCGCGGCAGAGTCTATCGCGACGATGCGCGCATGCGGATGCGGCGAGCGCACAACAATCCCGTGAACTTGGCCCGGCAAGGAGAAATCGTCGCTGTAGCATCCGCCTCCGGTCAACAGCCGCGCATCCTCGAGGCGCGGAAGACTGGCTCCAATGCCGCTGCGGCTCATGCCCGGCGTCTGCTCCCATTGCGACGCGTCTTGCGCCGGATGGCCGTGAGCATACCTGTTTCGCCTCGACGGTCGAGTGACCGAAAGCGGTTCCCGGGCGAAGACCGGGCACAGCTGTTGCACCGCGCTGCAGCAAGCCGAATCGTGCAGCCATTATGCGGCACTAGGACGTCTTTCTTTCTTCATCCACAGGTCTTAAAGTGCCTCGCTTTCCCAGCCGAAGGGCACCAGGAAAGCCAATGGCGCACATCAGACTGAACACGCATCCCAGCCAGGGCGGCAAGGCCGCCCCGCCGGTCATCTGGGGGGCGCGCGATCCCAAGCTCAGAGGCCCGGTGGTCGGCACCGTGGCCGACCCGTCCAAGCGCAACGCCATCGGCGTCCATTCCGGCAGCTACGGCATCTACCGCGCGCTCGCCATCGCGGCGCAGGAGTTGAAACCTGGCCATCGTCCGGACTTCACCGACACCTCGCCGGCCGAGCCGATTGGTCCGTTCGAGAGCTGGTTCGATCCAAAGAAGATCGTATCGCTCGATCCCTGGGGTCACATGGTGGCCGAGGTGTTCGCCGACGAGCTGGCCGCCGGCTGGGATATCCGCCCGACCATCGCCGTGACCAAGGCGCGCGTGCAGATGCCTGAGATCCGCGATGCCATCGCGGCCGGTCGCCTGCGACCCGACAACGACCTCCTGATGCCCAACGGCGACGTGCGGGTCACCAAGGCCGCGATCGAGCCGGTGTGGTGGCTGCCCGGAATCGCCGAGCGCTTCGGCGTCAAGGAGGCCGACCTGCGGCGTACGCTCTTCGAGCATACCGGTGGCATGTACACCGAGCTGGTGACCCGGCCGGACCTCGAGCTGTTCCTGCCGCCGATCGGCGGTTCGACCATCTATTTCTTCGGCGACCTCCAGCAGCTCGGCAAGCCAGAGACCAGGATCGCCTGCCGCCTCCACGACGAGTGCAACGGCTCCGACGTGTTCGGCTCCGACATCTGCACTTGCCGGCCCTATCTCGCCCACGGCATCGAGATCTGCATCGAGATGGCGCAGCAGGGCGGAGTCGGGGCGGTGATCTACAATCGCAAGGAAGGCCGGGCGCTGGGCGAGGTCACCAAGTTCCTGGTCTACAACGCGCGCAAGCGCCAGAAGGGCGGCGATTCGGCGGCGCAATATTTCAACCGCACGGAGTGCGTGGCGGGCGTGCAGGACATGCGCTTCCAGGAGCTGATGCCCGACATCTTCCACTGGCTGGGCATCGCGCGCATCGACCGCTTCGCCTCGATGAGCAACATGAAATCGGATGCGCTGCGCGAGCAGGGCATCGACATCGTCGAGCAGGTGCCGATCCCCGACGAGCTCATCCCGGCCGACGCCCAGGTCGAGATGGATGCCAAGAAGGCGGCCGGCTACTTTAGCCTCAAGAAGCCCGAGACAGCCGAGCTCGCCAAGGCCAAGGGACGGAGCCTCGACGATTGACCCGGGCGCGGTACGTGGCCACCGGCACAACTGTCATCCCGAGGCCGCAGGCCGAGGGACCTTTCCTGTGTCCACAAAGGTCCCTCGCTTCGCTCGGGATGACATGATGGCTTGTGACGACATGGCCTGGCTTCGCACGCCCGCGGCGATCCGCGAGCGGGCCGAGGCGATCCTGAAGTACGTCGAGGACGGCCGATCGGCGTGGTTTGCCTTCGACCCGAACGGCCTCGAAGCGGCCGTGCAGAAGACCCTCGAGGTCACGCGCAAGCGCTTCCCCAATCCGGCGGCCATTCCATTCCATTCGCGCTGGCGCCATCTGGAAGCCGGCGGCCGGGACCGCTGGGCTGCGCTGGGCGACCGGCTTGCTGAACTCCCAAAGGAGGAGATCGCGCGCCGCCGCATCGATCTCGCGGTCGTCTCGGTGCTGCTGGACGCCGGCGCGGGCCCGGACTGGTCGTTCCGCGAGCCCGTCACCGGCGAGGTCTACGCCCGCTCCGAAGGGCTGGCCGTGGCGAGCCTGCACATGTTCACCGCGGGCGCCTTCAGCCGCGATCCCAAGCGTGACCCG